>NZ_KB897933.1:0-180754 GCF_000377285.1 Thioalkalivibrio sp. ALE25
GTTTTCGCGGGATCAGAGGCGCTGGATGTCTGAGCGAAGCGCAGCGTAGCGAGTTCAGCGCCGCCCGCGAAAAGCCTCGGAGCGAGGGAAACCCCGGCCCGCACAGCGGGCCGGGGTCGCGGCAGTCGGGCGTGTTTCTTGGGTACTTCTTTGCACGAGCAAAGAAGTACCTCGCGGCGCGCTGGCGAGTCAGCGCACGGCAGTACGTGGACCGAAGCCACCGTAAACACCAGAGGACGAACCAGGCCTAGCCACAACAGGGCAGGCGGCCAGACGAAGCACTAAACATCAAGGGACGACGGGGCTCAGCCTGCAAGGCGTGAGGGCTTGGCTCAGGTGGTGGCGATCTGGTCGAGCAGGGCGCGATAGCCGGTGCGGTAGTCGGGATAGCGCAGGCGATACCCGCTGGCATGCAGCCGTTCGTTGCGGCAGCGCTTGCCGCAGACCTCGCCGGCCGGCATCGGCGGCGTCCCCGGCGGATCGAGCTCCATCTCCTGCGCCAGCCAGCCGAGCAGCTCGTGGCGAAGGGCCGGTTCGTCATCGACGCCCAGATAAAGCGGCTCGGGGTTGTCCAGATGAAACAGGTGGGTCAGCAGGCCCACGCAGTCCTCACGGTGGATGCGGTTGGTCCAGACCGGTGCTTCGTGCTGGCCACGCACGCCCTCGCGAACCTTGCGCAGGTGGTACTCGCGCCCCGGACCATAGATGCCGCCAAAGCGCACGACCACGCCGGCCAACGGACTGTCGGCCAGCAACTGCTCGGCCTCCAGCAGGCAGCGCCCGGAGAAGCGGGTGGGCTCGGCCGGGGTGGTTTCGTCCACCCAGCGCCCGTCGTCGGCGCCAAAGACCGAGGTGCTGGAGACGAACACGACGCGGCGCGGTTGCTGGCGGGCCTGCTCCAGCGCGGTCAGGGTGTTGCGCAGGCCGTCGATATAGGCGCGGCGGTACGCGGCCTCGGTGAACTCGCCCGGGGTGGCGATGAAATAGACGGTGTCCAGCGCCGGGGGCAGCGGCGGCAGCGCGTCCGCGCGGGCGAAGTCGCCGGCCAGCGGCTGGATCGGTTCCGGGATGCGCTCCGGCTGGCGGCGCAGGCCCCAGACCGTGTGGCCGGCCGCGGCGAGCTGTTCTCCGACGCCGCAGCCGAGATCGCCGCAGCCCATGATCAGGATGTTGGCCATGAATCAGCGTTCCCTTGGGTGCTTTCGCAACCTAACGTTTCCACAGGTGAAAGACCAGCCCCAATGTGAGGGTTCGACCCCGGGCGATGGCTCGGGCATGCTGGCGGGGACTTCGATGAGGGGGGTATCGCTTGGGCAAGGCCAGCCGCAGGAAGGGGGGTACATGCGCCTGTGGGTCCGGGCGGGACCGGCCGGCCTGCTGCGGGGCGTTTCTGGACGGTGCGGCCGCGGCCCCAACGGCGGAGGCGCTGATGCGTTCGCGCTATGCCGCCTTCGTGGAGGGGCGCGAGGACTATCTTCTGGCCACCTGGGCCCCGGAGACGCGACCGGAATCCCTGATGCTGGAGCCGGACCAGCGCTGGCTGGGGCTGACGATCCGCGCGACCGGGGCCGGGGGGCCGGAGGACCGGGAGGGCTGGGTCGAGTTCGTTGCCCGCTCGCGGGTGCGTGGCCAGGGGGTGCGCCTGCACGAACGCAGCCGCTTTCGCCGCGAGGATGGGCGCTGGGTGTATGTCGACGGCGAGTTTCCGGGCGCATGATCGAGGCGGATGAGACGACCGGGGCGCCGGTGGCGGCGGCGCTGCTGGAACCGGTACTGGAGTGCCTGCGGGCGCGGCCGTCCGGGCTGACCGAGCATGCCCTGATCGCGCAGTTGCGCGACGCGGGGGTGGCACCTTTTGCCGCCGCGCGGCTGCGCGAACCGTTGAGCCTGTTCCAGACCCACTTCCTGCTGTTTCACTGCCTGTACCGGCTGCGCGACGGGCTGCTGCCGCAAGGCGAGTGGGTGCGCATCCACTGTCTGGATATCGGGATCGAACCGGCGAGGGGCGGGTCGCGACCGAGGGCGGAGGGCCTGCCGGTGCTCCGCGATCCGCTGCGGGCCTACTATCTGGACCTGACCCAGCTGGAGCGGATGGATGCGGCCGCGGTGGAGGCGCTGCTGGGCGAGTTCTGGGCCCGCATGGGGCGGGATGAGCGGCGCGACCAGGCGCTGGCGGTGCTGGAGCTGGCCGACCCCGTGGACGCCGACACGGTCCGCCATCAGTACCGCCGCATGGCGCAGCGCCACCACCCGGATCGCGGGGGCGACACGGCAACCCTGCAGCGGATAAACGAGGCGCGCTGGATCCTGCTGGCGGGGGCCTGAGCGCCGCCCGTCGCGGACTCAGTCGTCCGAGTCGGACATGGTGGTCACGAAGGCCTGCTCGACGGTGAAGGTCCCGACGCCCTTGTAGTTCGTCTGGGTCCAGCCGTGCTCGGTGAGCCATTCGCTCATCTCGCGGTTCATGGCCGGGTTGCCGCACAGCATCACGCGGTCCTGCTCCGGATCGGCCGGGGGCAGGTCGAGGATACGGCTCAGTTCGCCGGAGCGGAACATGTCGGCCCCGCGCTGGTTGTTGTCGTACGGCTGCTGCGCGATCGGGCAGGCGAAGTCGTGGTTTTCGCGGGTCACGGTGGGCACGTAGCGCAGGCGGTCGCTGATGCGCGACTCGATCTCCTGGCGGTAGGCCAGTTCTTCCACCGTGCGCACACTGTGCACCAGCACCGCGTTCTCGAAGTGTTCGAACAGATCCGGGCTGCGGATCAGCGAGATGAACGGGGCCAGACCGGTGCCGGTGGCCAGCATGTACAGGGTGCGGCCTGGCTGCACGTAGTCGAAGGTGAGCGAGCCGGTGACCTTGGTGTTGATCCAGATCGAGTCGCCCGGGCCGGCCTCGGCCAGGCGACTGGTCAGCGCGCCATCCGGCACATGGATGCTCAGGAACTCCAGTTCCTCGGCCTCGGGCTCGGAGACGATCGAGTAGGCACGCGGGATCAACTTGCCCTCGGGGCGCAGGCCCAGGGTCACGAACTGCCCGTTCTTGAACTCCAGCCCCTCCGGTCGCGTGGTGGTGAAGCTGAAGGTCTTGTCCGACCAGCGGTGCGTGGAGGTAATGCGTTCTTCCGAGTACGGCATGGGTGCGTGGCTTTCCGTTTCTGGTTTGTCGATACGCTAGCAAGTCGCGGCCGCGGCCGCGAAAGCGCCGGCAAAAACCAAGGAAAACACTCAGAAATAAGGGGTCAGTGGCTGGCGTTGTCCGCGGGTTCCAGGTGCTGCTCCAGGGGCGTGGGTTGCGACAGGTAGAAGCCCTGCACGAAGTCCAGACCGATCTCGCGCAGGCGTTCCATGGTGGCCTCGGACTCCACGCATTCGGCGATGGTGCGCAGGCCGAGGACGTGGCCGACACGGTGGATGGCCGTGACCATGGCCGAGTCCACCGCGTTGTGGGCGATGTCGCGCACGAAGCTGCCGTCGATCTTGATGAAGTCCACCGGCAGGTTTTTCAGGTAGCCGAAGGACGACAGCCCGCTGCCGAAGTCGTCCAGGGAGAAGCGGCAGCCCATGTAGCGCAGGGTGCGGATCAGGCTCTGGGCCCGTTCGTGGTGGCTGATCGCCGCGGTCTCGGTGATCTCGAAGATGATGCACTGTGGCGGGATCGCGTAGTGCTGCAGGCGCTCCGTGACGAACTCGAGCATGCTCTCCTGGGCCAGCGACTGGCCCGAGAGGTTGATCGCGACGGTCGGGTCGCAGCGGGGGCCGTCAGCGTGCGCCGCGCGATGCCTCGACAGCATCGCGAAGGCGCTGTCGATTACGTGGCGGTCGATGTCCGGCATCAGGTGATAGCGCTCGGCGGCGGGGATGAAGGTGCCCGGCGGGATCAACCGGTCCTCCTCGTCGCGCAGGCGCATCAGCACCTCGACATGGGCCAGGTCCGGATCGGTGGGCCCCAGCGGATGCACCGCCTGGCCGAACAACTCGAAGCGCCCTTCGTCCAGCGCCGCGCGGATGCGGCCAACCCATTCCATCTCCCCGCGCCGCCGGCGCAGGGCCTGGTCGGTGGGCTGCCAGACGTAGATCCGGTTGCGGCCATTCTCCTTGGCGGCATAGCAGGCGGAATCCGCCTGGCTGAGGACCTCGGGCAGGGTCTGTTCCGGGCCGCCGACCGGGACCAGGCCGATGCTGACCCCGACATCGAAGCGCCGGCCCTCCCACTGGAAGCGCAGGGCCTGGACGGTCTCCAGTATTCGCTGGGCGATCGCCTCCGCGCGCTCCAGCGGACAGTGACACAGCAGCAGGCCAAACTCGTCGCCGCCGAGGCGGGCCAGGGTGTCGTTCTCGCGGATCAGGTGCAGCAGGCGTTCGGACAGCTCGCGCAGGAGCTCGTCGCCGGCCTGGTGCCCGCAGGTGTCGTTGATGATCTTGAACTGGTCGAGGTCCATGTAGAACACCACGTGCGGGGTCTGGTCCCCCTGCAGGGTGCGCAGGGCCTCCTCCAGAAGTCGCTCGAATTCGCGCCGGTTGCACAGGCCGGTCAGGTCGTCGTGGCTCGCCTGGTGATTGAGCTGCTGGGTCATCTGCCACAGTTCGGTGTGGTCGTGGAGCACGATCACGACGCCCTGGGAGGCCCGGTCCGGTCGCTGCAAGGGAGACGCCAGCATGCGCACCACGCGGATCGCGCCGTCGGCCCGGTGCAGGATGCGCTCGGGCGACTCCGTACTCGCGCCGAGCTTCAGGCACTGTTCCACCGGGTGGTGCACGCTCGCCCCGGTGCGGGTGTCCTCGAGATCCAGGAGTTCGTCCACGCGCTGGCCCTGGGCGGCGGTCGCGTCGACCCCCAGAAGGACCTGGGCCGCGGGATTGAGGTAGGTCAGGCGTCCGGCGGTATCGGTGGTGATGACGCCGTCGCTGATTGACTGCAGGGTGGTCAGCAGGCGGTCGCGCTCGGCCCCGGTAGCCGCCTCGGCGGCGCGCAGCGAGGTGATGTCCCAGGCGACGCCGAGTACGCCGTCGCTGTCTTTCAGCGGGATCCAGGAAACGCTCAGGTGGGTCCCGTTGACCGAGTCCTCGAACTGGAAGGCCTCGCCCGCCAGGGCCCGCTCGGCGGCCGCGAGGGTGTCGGGGTGATCGGCATAGACCTCGCGGAAGTCGCGACCGACGACCTCGCCGGGGCTCAGGCCCAGGGCGTGCAGGCCGGCCCCCTCCGAGAGGGTGAATCGGCCGTCGGCGTCCAGCGCGAACAGGATCAGCGGGGCATGCCGCACGGTGGCCCCGAGCTGGGTCTCGAGGCGCCGGAGGTTCTGTTCCGACTGACGTTCACGGGTGATGTCGCGGAAGGTCGTGAAGACCTCGATCTCGCCGTCGGTGCGGATCGCATTGATGTGGACCTCGGCCGGGAATTCGCTGCCGTCGCGCCGCCGGTAGCGGCTCTCGAAGTGGGCGGGAAGGCGGTTGTCCGGGTCCGAATGGGCGGCGTCCACATCGTCCTGGGTGGCCTGCAGGTCCAGGTCGGTGATGTGCACGCCGCCGGTCAGTTCGGCCCGGGTGTAGCCCAGCAGCTCGCAGGCGGCCTGGTTGCCCGCGACGATCCCGCCGCGCCGGTCCAGGACCAGATGGGCCTCGGGCGCCTGTTCGAAGATCCGCTGGTAGCGCGTGGTGTCCGGGTGGTCGGGCATGGCGTGGAACGGAGCCTTTCGTGGTGGGCGGGGCCCGGGGGGACGCTGCGTTTGGCCCCCGAGTGTCGCCGGTCGCGCCGATGCTGGCAACCTGCGCCGAGCGGACTACCGGAGTACTCGGCTACCGGGGTGCGCGGGTCAGCCGGGACAGGGTCTCCGGCGACGGGGGCACCGCGCCGCGGCGCGCGCGCAGCTGTTCCCGGGCCCAGGCCACGTGTTCGCGCACGAGTTCCGACGGGTGGTCCGCACGGGCGGCGAGGGCGGCTTCTGCCTCCGGGGTGGCCGGGCCGTTGCCCAGGGCCACCGCGATGTTGCGCAGCCACTGCGGGTGGCCGATGCGGCGGATCGCCATGCCCTCGGTGCGGGCGAGAAAGGTCGCCTCGTCCCAGGCGAACAGTTCGACCAGGCTGGCGCTGTCGAGGCCGTGGCGGGCGATGAAGTCGGGTTCCGCCGTGACCTCGGCAAAGCGGTTCCACGGGCACACCAGCTGGCAGTCGTCGCAGCCGTAGATGCGGTTGCCGATCAGCGGGCGCAGGTCCTCGGGGATGGACCCCTTCAGCTCGATGGTCAGGTAGGAGATGCAGCGTCGGGCGTCCAGGTCATACGGGCCGCGGAAGGCCTGCGTGGGACAGACCTCCAGGCAGGCAGTGCACTGGCCGCAGTGCTCGCCCGCCGGCTCGTCCACCGGCAGCGGCAGGTCGGTGAACAGCTCCCCGAGAAAGAACCAGGAGCCGCTCTCGCGCGCCAGCAGGTTGGTGTTCTTCCCGATCCAGCCGAGCCCGGCCCGGGCGGCCAGGGCCTTTTCCAGGATGGGAGCGCTGTCGGTGAAGGCGCGGTAGCCAAACGGGCCCACCTCGGCCTCGATCCGGCGCGCGAGGACGGTCAGGCGCTTGCGCAACAGCTTGTGATAGTCGCGTCCCAGGGCGTAGCGGGAGATATAGGCGCGGTCCTGCTCGGCCAGCTGGATGGCCGGACGCCGGGTGGCCGGCGGGAAGTAGTCCATGCGGACACTGATGATGCGCTGTACGCCCGGGACCAGAGCCTCGGGGGCATGGCGCAGGGCCGCGCGCTCGGCCATCCAGCCCATCTCGCCGTGCGAACCCTGCGCGAGCCATTCGTCCAGGTGTCGGCGGTCCTCCGCGGGGACCTCGGCGGGTGCGATGCGCACGGCCTGAAAGCCCAGCTCGCCGCCCCACGCCCGGATGCGTTCGGCCAGTTCGGTGCATTGGCGTGGATCGAGGCACTGAGGCACGATTTGGCTTCCGCGACGGAGGTAATGGCGTGAATCATGAACCCGACCCACAAGCATTGACCAGCGCACTGTTCGACAACGCGGGCATGCGCGCCCTGGATGCCGCCGGGCTGGCCCAGTCGGGGATGGCGCCGGGCGAACTGATGGAACGGGCCGGCCAGGCCCTGCTGGACACCCTGCGCCGTCACTGGCCGCAGGCCCGTCGTATCGGCATTGTCTGCGGGCCCGGCAACAACGGGGGCGATGGCTACGTCCTGGCCCGGCTGGCGGCCGAGGCGGGGCTGCAGGTCCGGGTCCATGGCGGGCCGTCGCGGGCCCGCCCCGATTCCGATGGCCGCCGTGCCCACGCCCGCTGGCGTGATGGTGGGGGCGAAGTCCACACGCTGGAATCGTTCGACCCGGCGGCCGCGGAGGTCTGGGTGGACTGCCTGTTCGGGATCGGCCTGGAGCGCCCGCTGACGGATGCCTACGGCGAACTGATCGAGCGGCTGAACACGAACGGCGCCCCGATCCTGGCGGCCGATGCGCCCTCGGGCGTGGACATCGACAGCGGCCGGGTGCTGGGACGCGCGGTGCGGGCCGAGCGCACCCTCACCATGATCGCGGACAAGCTGGGGCTGCATACGGGCCCCGCGGTGGACGTGGTCGGCGCCGTGGAGGTCGCGCCGCTGGACCTGCCCCCTGCGATCTTCGACGGCGTGGCCCCGGTGGCGCGCCGTGTCGGCCCCTCGGACTGGTCCCGGGGGCTGCCACCCCGACGCCCGGGGGCGCACAAGGGGGATTGTGGGCATGTGCTGGTCGTGGGCGGCGCGCCGGGGTATTCCGGCGCGGCCCGGCTGACCGCGACCGCGGCATTGCGCGCCGGCGCCGGGCGAGTGACCCTGGCCACTCACCCGGAACACGCGGCCTGGGCCAATCTGGAGCGCCCCGAACTGATGGTGCAGGGCGTCCGCGATGCGGGCGAACTGCAGGCGCTGATGCGCCGGGTCGATGTGGTCGCCGTGGGTCCGGGGCTGGGGCTGGACGCCTGGGGCCGGGGCCTGTGGCTGGCCGTGGCCGATGCCGAGATGCCCCGGGTGGTGGATGCCGATGCCCTGAACCTCCTGGCCGAGGCGCCGCGTCGGGCCGCGGACTGGGTGCTGACGCCGCACCCGGGCGAGGCGGCCCGCCTGCAGGGGGCGGACCGCGCGGCGATCGAGGCCGATCGGCCGGGGCAGGTCCGGGCCCTGGCCGAACGCCTGGGCGGCGTGGTGCTGCTGAAAGGGGCCGGCACGCTGGTTGCGGCCGCGTCGGATGCCGGGCCGCTGGCCTGCGTGACCGGGGGGCATCCGGGCATGGCCACCGCCGGCAGCGGCGATGTCCTGACCGGTATCATCGCGGCGCTGCGGGCGCAGGGCGCGGATGCGCGCGGCGCGGCCGAGACCGGGGCGGCCTGGCACTGTGCCGCCGCCCGGGTGGCGCGCGATCGTCTGGGCGGGGCCCGCGGCATGCTGGCCAGGGACCTGGCCGATGCCCTGCCGGCCGCCGCCGGGGGTGGGCAATGAGCGCGGCATCCGACCCGCTGGTACTGCCGCACCTGGAGGCCACCGAGGCGGCCGGGGCGGCCCTGGCGGCGCTGGATCAACCGAACATCGTGTTTCTCGAGGGGGATCTTGGCGTGGGCAAGACCACCTGGGTGCGCGGACTGCTGCACCGGCTGGGGCATGCGGGTGCCGTGCGCAGCCCCACCTACACCCTGGTGGAGCCGTACCGGCTGGCGGATCGCGAGGTCCTGCACTTCGATCTTTACCGCCTGGGCGACCCCGAGGAACTGGAATACCTGGGCGTGCGCGAGGCCTTCGGGGGCGAGGGCCTGTGGCTGGTCGAGTGGCCGGAACGCGGTGCCGGCTGGCTGCCGGCGCCGGATCTGGTCGTGCGTCTGGCGCACCGCACGGCCGGGGAGGAAGGGCGCGAACTCCGCCTGGAGGGCCCGCTCGCCGAGGCCTATCGCCAGGCCCTGCGCGACCAGGGCGTTGCCTCGTAAACCGCCTGTTGAGAGATCGCACCCAGGGGGAGCGGGCTCCAGAGTTGGCCCTCCACGCGCAAAACGAGCGATATCTCGCTCATAAAGAACGAAAATCGCTATTGCTTTTCCAGAAAAAGCGTCCACAATGTAGTCAGAACCCCTGATTACAAAGGGAATCGCCGTGGGCCAACCAACATTGCCGGATCTGCGCCGCCGCCAGCTGCTGCGCGCCATGACTGCCCTGGGGCTGGTCGGGATGCCGTTGCCTGCCCTGGCCCGTACCGGCGTGCAGCGGGTCCGCATGTCGGTGGATGGCGACACCACGCGCCTGGTGTTCGACATGGATGGCGAGGCCGAGTACTCCATGTTCCGCCTGCAGTCCCCCGACCGCCTGGTGGTGGACCTCGAAAACGCGCGGGCGGTGGAGGATCTGGCGGTCAGCGACAACCCGCGCTCGGCGATCAAGGCGGTACGCCATGCCGCGCGCAACGGCTCCGACCTGCGCGTGGTCTTCGACCTGCGCAAGCCGGTGGAGCCGCGCAGCTTCGTGCTGATGCCGGCGCAGGGGGCCCCGCACCGCCTGGTGCTGGACCTGACGGCCGGGGATGCCCCCGCGGCCCCGCGTGCGGCCGAGAACAACGGGTCCTCCCGCCGCGGGCGCTCACAGGAGAACCTGCGCGATGTCGTGGTGGCGATCGACGCCGGCCATGGCGGGCACGACCCGGGCGCGATCGGCCCGGCCGGCACCCGTGAGAAGGATGTGGTGCTGCAGATCTCCAAGCGCCTTGCCGAGCGCGTGGACAACGAGCGCGGCATGCAGGCGGTGATGATCCGCAGCGGCGACTACTTCCTGCCCCTGCGCGAACGCATCGAGCGGGCGCGCAAGGCAGACGCGGACGTCTTCGTCTCCATCCACGCCGATGCCATCGCCAATCGCAGCGTGCAGGGTTCCTCGGTGTACATGCTGTCCGAGCGCGGGGCCTCCAGCGAGGCGGCGCGCTTCCTCGCCCAGCGCGAGAACCAGGCGGACCTGAGCCTGGGCGGCGTGCCGATCAACGGCAAGGACGATTCCCTGGCCAATGTCCTGCTGGACCTGGCCCAGAGCGGCAGCCTGGAGGCCAGCAACACCCTGGCCGAGCGGATGATTGCGGAGCTGCACCGCGTGGGCAAGGTGCGCAAGCCGGAAGTGGAACGCGCCAACTTTGCCGTGCTGCGCTCGCCGGATGTGCCGTCGATCCTGGTCGAGGCGGCATTCATCTCCAACCCCTCCGAGGAGCGCAAGCTGCGCAGCGCCAGCTTCCAGAACTCGCTGGCGGATGCCCTGCTGACCGGCCTGCGTTCGTACTTCTCCACGCATGCCCGCCCGGGCACCCTGATCGCCGACGGCCAGCCGGACCAGCACATTATCCGCCCGGGCGAGACGCTCTCGGGGATCGCGGATCGCTACAGCCTGTCGCTGGCGGATCTGCGATCGGCCAACAACGTGCGCGACGACCGCATCTACGCCGGGCAGATCCTGCAGATCCCGCGCGACTCGTAAGCCCCTCCCCGGGCAACCTGTCACGTCTTGCGGGTATCGGCCAGTCGCCGGCTAGGGAGACGCTGATTGAATCGCACGTCCGCGCTCGAGTCGCTTTTGCGTGCGAACAAGGCGCGGTGACTGCCGTGCAGTCATTCTGCACAAGGGAGCCGCAACGCCGTGCGCATGCAAAAGCGGCCGAGCCCCTGCTTTCAATGGCTTGTGGGGTTGGTGCCCCCTGTTCCCCGATCCTGCGTTGCGCCGCTTGCGGGTAGAACCACTACCCGCTGCACGACGCGCCTTGTCTCGGAAAACAGGGGGCACCAACGCGGACGTGCGATTCAATCAGCGTCTCCCTAGGCACTCCGGCGCCGCCCCGGTTAGGCTAGGCACCCGGTTTTCTGTCCCCAGGTGTCGCCCGTGGCGATCGCAAAGCTTTCCGAACAACTGATCAACCAGATCGCGGCCGGCGAGGTGATCGAGCGCCCGGCCTCGGTGGTCAAGGAACTGCTCGAGAATGCCCTGGACGCCGGCGCGACGCGGGTGGACGTGCGTCTGGAGCAGGGCGGTGTCCGGCTGATCCAGATCAGCGACAACGGCAGCGGGGTCTATCGCGACGAGATGCCGCTGGCCCTTTCGCGCCACGCCACCAGCAAGATTGCCTGCATGGACGACCTCGAGGCCCTGCATACCCTGGGCTTTCGCGGCGAGGCCCTGCCGTCCATTGCCTCCGTGTCCAGGCTCTCGCTGACCTCCATGGTCGACGGCGAGCGCAATGGCTGGCGCCTGACCGGGGACGGCTCCGACGTCTTTCGCGAGGCCGCACCGGCGGCGCACCCAGTGGGCACGACGGTGGAGGTCCGCGACCTGTTCTTCAACGTCCCGGCGCGGCGCAAATTCGTGCGCACCGAACGCACCGAATACAACCACTGCGAGAACGTGATCCGCACCCAGGCCGTCGCCTGCCCCGAGGTGGCCTTCACCCTGCGTCACAATGATCGTGTGACCCTGGACCTGCCGGCCACCGAAGACCCGGCGGAACGGGTACGGGCCCTGCTGGGCGATGCCTTTCTCGAGCATGCGACGCCGGTGGACGAGCAGCGCGCCGGCCTGGCGCTGTCCGGCTGGCTGGGGTCGCCGACCCAGTCGCGGGCCCAGCCCGACCAGCAGTTCTTCTTCGTCAACGGCCGTGCGATCCGCGATCGCGTGCTGGCTGCGGCCGTGCGCAAGGCCTATCAGGACGTGCTCTACCATGGGCGCCATCCGATGTTCGTACTGGACCTGGAGCTGGATCCGACCCAGGTGGACGTGAACGCGCACCCGACCAAGCAGGAGGTGCGCTTTCGCGAATCGCGCATGGTCCACGACTTCATCTTCCACAGCCTGCACAAGGCGCTGGCGGCCCTGCGCCCGGGGGACGCCGGGCATGCTGCCGCGGTGCCCGAGTCGCGTGGTGCGCCGGCCTTCGCAGGCCAGGAGGCGTCCCGCCCGGTACCGACGGACCGCCCGTTGTCCGGGCTCGGCGTGCCGGGCGCCGGTGGCGGGTATGGCGGGTACGCGCCGCCCCGCGAACCGCGACCGGAGCCATCCGGGCGCGATCCGGGCTTCGGTGCGGCCTGGGCCGAGTTCCGCGGGGCGTCGGCGGTGGCCGAGGCCCGACCAGCCGCCTACGAACAGCCGTCGGCCGCCGCGCCGACGGCATCCGCGACGGACCCGGATGCCGACTCCATGCCGCCGCTCGGGTTCGCACTGGGCCAGGTGGCCGAGACCTTCATCCTGGCCGAGAACGCCCGTGGCCTGATCGTGGTGGACATGCACGCGGCCCACGAGCGCATCACCTACGAGCGCCTCAAGCGCGAGTGGGAGGGGGCGCGAGTGACCTCGCAGCCGCTGCTGGTACCGGAGACCCTGGAGGTCACCCCGGCCGAGGCGGAACTGGCCGAGGAACGCGCCGACCTCCTGGCCGGGCTTGGCTTCGAGCTGGACCGGGCCGGTCCGGAGGCCCTGACCCTGCGTGCGACGCCGGCCCTGCTGCGCGGACAGGACACCGCCCAGCTGGTGCGCGACGTGCTGGCCGACCTGGCCGCGGTGGGCTACAGCCATCGGGCCGAGGGCGCGATGAACGCGGTGCTGGGCACCATTGCCTGCCACGGTTCCGTGCGCTCGGGGCGGCGCCTGACCCTGCCCGAGATGAACCAGCTGCTGCGCGACATGGAGGCCACCGAGCGTTCCGGCCAGTGCAATCACGGTCGCCCGACCTGGGTGGAGCTGGACCACTCGGCGCTGGATCGCCTGTTCCTGCGAGGGCGCTGATGGCCGGACTGGAAGCGGGCCGGCCGCCAGTCGTGCTGCTGGCCGGCCCCACCGCGAGCGGCAAGACCGCGCTGTCGCTGGCGCTGGCCGAGGCCCTGGACGCGGAGATCGTCAGCGTGGATTCCGCGCTGGTCTACCGCGGCATGGATATCGGCACGGCGAAGCCCGATGCGGCCGAGCAGGCCCGGGTCCCGCACCACTTGCTGGATATCCGCGACCCGGAGGACACCTACAACGCCTCCGATTTCGCCCGCGATGCCCGCGCCGCGATCGATGCGATCCATGCGCGCGGCCGGGTCGCGCTGCTGGCGGGCGGGACGCTGCTGTACCTGCGTGCCCTGCTGGATGGCTTCGATGCGATCCCGCCGGTGCCGGAGATGGTGCGCACCTCGGTGCGAGCGCGTCTGGAACACGAGGGTGCCGCGGCCCTGCACGCCGAGCTGAAGGTCGTGGACCCGGCCGCCGCCGCGCGCATCCACCCGAACGATCCGCAACGCATCCTGCGCGCGCTGGAGGTCTACGCGGCGACCGGGCGTGCGCTGTCGAGCTTCCAGCAGGGGGCGGCCGCGCAGGTCCCGGCCGGCTGGGTTTCGCTGGCGCTGTGGCCGGAGGACCGGGAGCGCCTGCGGGCGCGGATCGCCCAGCGCTTCGACGCGATGCTCGAGGCGGGATTCGTCGACGAGCTGATGGCCCTGACCCGGCGGCCCGGGCTGACCGCAGAGCACCCGTCGCAGCGGGCCGTGGGCTATCGCCAGGGCTGGCAGTGGCTGGCGGGGGAGTACGACTTTGCGACCTTTCGCGAACGCGCCATCGCCGCGACCCGACAGCTGGCCAAGCGCCAGCTCACCGGCTTGCGGCGCTTTCCGCTGCATGCGCGGCTGAACGCGGAGCACGCGGATCTGTCGCAGGCCCTGGAGGCGATCGACGCGGCTCGTACTGCGCCGGCGACGGCGGTGACGTCCGGATAACGCCGGACCGGGCGTTGAACGGCGACCCGCAGCCGGTATGCTACGCTTCAGGTAAGCCGACCGGCGGGCCGGCAAAGAGTCGTTCGCACGGCTCGCGAACCAATAATAACGATCAAGGAACGCACCGATGGCCAAAGGGCAAATGTTGCAGGAACCCTTCCTGAATGCGCTGCGCCGGGACCGGATCCCGGTCTCCATCTACCTGGTGAACGGGATCAAGCTGCAGGGGCAGATCGAATCCTTCGACCAGTTCGTGGTGTTGCTGCGCAGTACGGTCTCGCAGATGGTGTACAAGCACGCCATCTCCACGATCGTCCCGGCCCGGCAGGTGAACATGAATCTCGAGGGCGAGGCGGGCGCCTCCGCGGAGGCCGAGTCCTGATGACGACGGGTCCCCGGCTTGTTTGAGCGTCCGGAGAGCGGCGGCGAGGCCGCCGTTGGCAACGCGGCCGTCCTGGTCGCGCTGAACATCGGGGACAACCCCGACATCGAGGCCCAGGTCCAGGAGTTCGACGAGCTCGTGCGTTCCGCCGGGGCCGAGATCCAGGCGGTGGTGCGGGGTTCCCGCGACCGGCCGCATCCGAAACTGTTTGTCGGGGCCGGCAAGGCCGACGAGATCCGCGAGGCGGTGGAGGCCACCGGTGCCGACGTGGTGATCTTCAACCACGCCCTGTCGCCCAGCCAGGAACGCAACCTCGAGGCCCACCTGAAGTGCCGGGTGCTGGACCGCTCCGGGCTGATTCTCGACATCTTCGCCCAGCGCGCCCGCTCCCACGAGGGCAAGCTCCAGGTGGAGCTGGCGCAGCTGCGCCACATGTCCACGCGCCTGGTGCGCGGCTGGACCCACCTGGAGCGGCAAAAGGGCGGGATCGGCCTGCGTGGCCCGGGGGAGACCCAGCTGGAGACTGACCGGCGTCTGCTGGCCGGGCGCATCAAGCATATCGAGCGGCGCCTGGAGAAAGTGGAGCGCACCCGTGAACAGGGCCGTCAGGCGCGCCTGCGCAACGAGATCCCCACGGTCTCGCTGGTGGGCTACACCAACGCCGGCAAGTCCACCCTGTTTAATCGCCTGACGCATTCCGACGTCTATCAGGCGGACCAGCTGTTCGCGACCCTGGACCCGACCCTGCGACGCCTGGACCTGGCGCCGCACCAGTCACTGATCCTGGCCGACACCGTGGGCTTCGTGCGCGACCTGCCGCACGAGCTGGTCGCTGCCTTCAAGGCGACCCTGACCGAGACCCGCGAGGCGGCCCTGTTGCTGCACGTGATCGACGCCGCCGACCCGGAGCGCGCTGCGCGCATCTGTCAGGTCGAGGAGGTCCTCGCGGAGATCGGTGCCGAGGACGTGCCCTGCTGGCGGGTCTACAACAAGATCGACCAGCTGGAGAACCCGGCCGAGGATCCGGACGAGCGCTTCGGCCGGGCGGATGACGCCTTCTGGCTGTCGGCCCGTACCGGCGAGGGCGTGGCGCGCCTGGAACAGCGCCTGGCCGAGACCTTCACCGAGTCCATGACCCAGGGCTGGTTCGAGTTGCCGGCCGCGGCCGGTCGGCTGCGTGCCCAGCTCTACGAGGAAAAGGCCGTGGAGGCCGAACAGACCACGCCGGACGGATCGATCCAGCTCCGCCTGCACCTGCCGCAACGCCGCTTCGAACAGCTCTTCCGCGCCGCGGGCCTGGACCCGGAGGCGACCCGCCTGGAACCTCGGGAATCCGATACCCCCGCGTAACCCAGTCGCGGCCCTCCGCGCCGATCGTCTCCTGCCGTCCGACAAGAGTCACCACCAAGACACGAAAAAACCAAGGGCAAAAGCAATCGACAGGAAGGGTGGAAGGTTAGAAGGCTGTTGATGGGATTGGCTGGACCCTCCCTGGCTACGGTCCGCCCTCAGTGTTTTTTGGGCTGCATTGATTCCTTCGGACCTTCCTGTCTTCCTGTGAAGCGCCTTTGACCTTGCCCTATTTCGTGGCTTCGTGGTGGATTCGGCCGGCGGGTGGACGAGGCACCCGTTGCGCAGACTCGCGTGGCCAGGAACTTTTGCGCTAATACCTGACCAAAATAGTCGGACATTCATGCAAAAGCCAACGCGAGGAGTTCCGCATGATATTTGAACGCTTTGTCGATCCCGGCCTGTCCCAGCATTCCTTCGTGGTCGGCTGTCAGGGCAGCGGCGAGATCGCCGTGATCGATCCGCAGCGCGACGTCGACGTATACCTGGAGTACGCCGAGCGCAACGGCTATCGCATCACCCGCGTGATGGATACCCACATCCACGCCGATTTCGCCTCCGGCGCCCGCGAACTCGCGGACAAGACCGGCGCCCGTCTGCTGCTGTCCGGGCACGATGCGGGCGAGCATTTTCAGGTGCAGTTCCCGCACGAGGACCTGGTCGAGGGGGATGCGGTCCAGCTCGGCAATGTACGCATAGAGACCCGCCATGTACCGGGGCACACCCCGGAACACCTGATGTTCGTGGTCTATGACGGGGCCCGCTCCGGCGAGGATCCGATCGCGATCATCACCGGTGACTTCCTGTTCGTGGGCTCCCTGGGTCGGCCGGACCTGCTCGGCGAGGAGGCCAAGCAGGCGCTGGCGCGGCAGATGTTCCACAGCGTGCGCGAGAAGCTGGCGGATCTGCCTGACGGGGTCGAGGTGCATCCGGGCCACGGTGCCGGCTCGGCCTGTGGCGCCGGGATGGCCGGTCGGCCGGTCTCCACGCTCGGCTACGAGCGTCGGACCAACCCGTACCTGGACCCGTCGCTGGACGAGGACGCCTTTGTGCACCAGCTGTTGAACGGGCTGCCGCCGATCCCCGATTTCTATCCGCGCAACAAGCGGATCAACTCCGAGGGGCCGAAGGCGGTGATCCCGCTGCCTGGCATGACGGCCCTGGACCCGGACGCGGTTTCGAGCCGTGCCGCCGCCGGCGAGGTGACGGTGATCGACCTGCGCGATCCGCTGGCCTTTGGCGGCGGTCATATCCCCGGGGCCCTGGGCATCGGCATCGACGGTGGTTTCGCCAACTGGGCCGGCTGGGTCACGCCGGACGATACCCCGATCGTGCTGGTGGACCGGAACGGGGATCCCGCGGTGATCGAGCAGGCCGTGCGCCAGCTGGTACGCACCGGCCGTGACTATATCGAGGGCTTTGTCCGCGGCGGCATGGCGGCATACGCCAGTGCCGGCCTGCCCCTGGCCACGCTTGCCCAGCTGGATGCCCCGGCGGCGCGGACCGCGATCGCCGACGGGCGCCTGCGCCTGGTCGATGTTCGGGCCGTCTCCGAGTTCGAGGCCGGCCATGCGGAGGCCGCGGTCAATCAGCCGGTGGCCGATACCCGCACCGGCATCCCCGGGATCGACAAGGCCGAGCCGGTGGCGGTGGTCTGCGGCAGTGGCTACCGCTCCACCGTGGCGGGATCCATCCTCCAGCGCCTGGGTTACCACCAGGTGTACAACGTGGTGGGCGGTATGCAGGCCTGGGACCGGGCGGCCGCCACGGGCGAGGACGATCGCCGGGCCGCCTGATCCCGAGTGTCGCGCGGGCGGCAGGCGCCGCCCGCTTCCCCACGAAAAAAGCCCCGGGTCCTGCCCGGGGCTTTTTCGTGGGGCGCCTTGTTTCAGGCGTCGCCCTGGGCCAGGGTCTCCCGGTCGGCGCTGGCCAGGTACAGGGTCAGGGTCTCGCCGGCGCGGATGCCGTCGCCGTTCAGCCCGTTCCAGCGGCGCAGATCCCCGATGCTGACCTGGTGGCGACGGGCGATGGTCGACAGGGAATCGCCGGGGCGGACCTCGTATTCGACGCGCCGGCCATCGGGGCCACGCTCGGGATCGGCGCGCACGACCTTCAGGGTGTCGCCCGGGCGCAGGATCGCGTCCGGCTCCAGCCCGTTGGCGGCGCGCAGGGCCCCGATGGACATGCCGGTGCGCTGGCTGATGTGCCACAGGCTGTCACCCGGCTGGACCTCGTAATCCTCGGCGGGCTGGCCGTTGTCGCCGGCGACTTGTACCGGGGTGTCCTCGCCGGAGGCGCTGGCTGGCAGGCGCAGCGTCTGCCCGGCGCGGATCAGGTCGCCGTTCAGGTTGTTCATGTCGCGCAGCACCGCCACCCGGGTGCCGGTGCGTTCGGCAATCCGGCCCAGGTTGTCGCCGGCCCGCACGGTGTACTCCCGGAAGCGGATCAGGGGTTCGTCATCGCGTGTCTCCAGCGCCGTCTCGAGGACCGGAAGGGCCTCGCGCGGGACGAACAGGTGCTGCGCGCCGCCGGGGTGGGTGGCGTGCCGGTGATAGCCCGGGTTGAGCTGCTTCAGGGTCTCGGTGTCCAGGTCGGCGAGTTCCGCGATCAGCGAGAAGTCCGCCTGGCGACCGGGTTCGATCATCTCCAGGGCCGGCTCGTTGGCAATGGGCGTGATGGCGATGTCGTGGCTGTCCGGGTCCAGGAACAGGTGGCGCAGGGCCAGCAGCCGCGGGATGTAGGCGGTGGGCTCGGCGGGCAGGTCCAGGCTCCAGTAGTCGGTGGGCTCGCCGCGTGCGGCGTTGCGGTCGATCGCGCGCTGGATGTTGCCCTGGCCGTAGTTGTAGGCGGCCAGCGCCAGGTACCAGTCGTCGAACCGGCGGTGCAGGGCCTGGAGGTAGTCCAGCGCGGCCAGCGTGGACTTGTAGACATCGCGGCGCCCGTCGTACCAGTGGTCGCGCGCGAGGTCGAAGTAGTCGCCGGTGGCCGGCATGAACTGCCAGATCCCGGCCGCGCGGCTGCGCGAGGTCGCCTGAGCGACGAAGCCGCTCTCGACGATCGGTAACAGCAGGAGCTCGGCAGGCATGTCGCGCGCCTCGATCTCCGACAGGATGAAGTAGGCGAAGGGCTCCGCCCGCCGAGTGCTGTGTTCGATGATCCGCGGGTGGTCGCGGTAGTGCTGGATGTAGCGCTCCACGCGTTCGTGGTCCAGCGCATCGTTGAAGCCGAAGCCCAGGCGCGCGCGCTCCCACAGGTCATCCGTCTCGGCGGCGCGCTGTGCGGCGTCGCGGCTCTGGCGTTCCATCGCGGCCTGCACATCCTCGGTGGTGCGCGGTTCCACGATGGGCTGATCCGCCGCCGAGGTATCCAGCGTGCGCTCGGAGTCGTGTAGGCTACAGGCAGAGGCGAAGAGTGCCGTCAGGCCCAGGGTCATGGCGGTGGTCAGCCGCGAGTGGAGGCGTAGTTTCATGGCGCTGGAGGATAAACCAGAGATGGGGGATCACCAAGACCCGTTCCTGAACTGGTTGGCGCACTGGTACGCCCAGCCCCAGGGGCGCAGGGTCCGCGAGCGCTTTCTGGAACGCATTCGTCGCTACGGTGACCCGGGCCCCGGCGACCTGGCCGTGGAGCTGGCCCCGGTGCCGATCCTGGAGGACAGCGACGCCCTGCAGGCGCCGCTGGTCCGCATTGCCTCGACGCATCCGGTGTTGCGCATGGATCCGGAGGCCTGGCCGCTGGAGTCCGACTGCGCCCGGCGCATCGTGCTGGCCCATCCCTGCGCGCAGAGCGACCATCCGGAGGCGGTTGTGGCCGAGGCGGCCCGCGTGCTGGAACCCGAGGGGCGCGTGTTTCTGCTGGAGGGCAACCGCCTGCAGCACGTTGGGCGCAACGGCGTGCGCGCCTCACCGGTGCCCGAGGGACTGCGCCGGCGCCAGTATCGCGAGCTACTGGAGGCGGCGGATCTGGAGGTCCTCGATCAGTGGAGCCTGAGCCTGCTCCCGCCGGGGCTGCCCGCCGCCTGGCAAAAGCGCCTGGCGACCATGGACGCCTGGACCCTGCGCGGCCTGCCACCGCTGGCCAGCATGATCCTGACCGTCGCCCACAAACGTGTGGACATGCCCCTGCGCCCGGCACAGCGGTTCCGCTTTGCGATGCCCAACCCCGCGATGCGGCCGGGGCTGGTATCCTCGCGCACCGATCATTCCGGAGCCCGCCGAACGCATGGCTGACGAACGTGTGTACATCTATACCGACGGGGCCTGCCGCGGCAATCCCGGTCCCGGCGGCTGGGGCGCGATCCTGCGCTTCGGCGGGCGCGAGCGCGAGCTCTACGGCGCCGAGGCGGAGACCACCAACAACCGCATGGAACTGACCGCCGCCATCCGCGCGCTGGAGGCCCTGAAACGCTCCTGCAAGGTGGAACTGGTCACGGATTCCAAGTATGTGAAGCAGGGCGTGACCGAGTGGCTGCCCGGGTGGAAACGGCGCAACTGGAAGTCCGCCAGCGGATCCCCGGTCAAGAACCGCGACCTGTGGGAGGCGCTGGACGCGCAGGCCCAGCGTCACGATATCGAGTGGTAC
This sequence comes from Thioalkalivibrio sp. ALE25, assembly GCF_000377285.1. NCBI lineage: Bacteria > Pseudomonadati > Pseudomonadota > Gammaproteobacteria > Chromatiales > Ectothiorhodospiraceae > Thioalkalivibrio > Thioalkalivibrio sp. ALE25. Next base: position 20,043 of record NZ_KB897933.1, read on the forward strand.
TGGGTGCGCGGCCACAGCGGCCATCCGGAGAACGAACGTGCCGATGAACTGGCCAATGCGGGCATCGACGCCCTGCTGGCCGGTGAACCGATCGAGAACTGAGGGGTAACGCGATGCGCCAGATCGTGCTGGATACCGAGACCACGGGCCTGGAGCCCGGCGACGGCCACCGCATCATCGAGATCGGCTGTCTGGAGCTGGACAACCGCCGTCCCACCGGGCGCAAGCTCCACGAGTACCTGCAGCCGGACCGCGAGATCGACGCCGGTGCCATCGAGGTGCACGGGATCACCAACGAATTCCTCGCCGACAAGCCACGCTTTGCTGACGTGGCCGGTGAGTTCGTCGATTTCATCCGTGGTGCGGAGCTGATCATCCACAACGCGCCGTTCGATGTCGGCTTCATCAACCATGAACTGCGTCTGCTGGGTGATGCGGCGCCGGCGGCCGAGGTGGCCGAGGTCTGCACCGTGCTGGATTCGCTGGTGATGGCGCGGCGCATGCACCCCGGGGCGCGCAACTCCCTGGATGCGTTGTGCAAGCGCTACGAGGTGGACGGTTCCGGGCGTACCCTGCACGGGGCGCTGCTCGATGCCGAGCTGCTGGCGGATGTCTATCTGGCGATGACCGGGGGGCAGGTGGCGCTGACGCTGGATGCCGGGGGTGACGGCGACGCCGCGGCCGGGCCCGTCCAGGCGCGGCGTTCGGGCAAGCCGCTTCCGGTGATCGAGCCGACGCCGGAGGAGCAGGCGGCGCACGAGGCGCTCCTGCAGACCCTCGATGAGGCAGCCGGCGGCACCTGCCGCTGGCGCGCCAACGCCTGATTCCGTCGTCCGGCGGCGGAGCTTTTCCGGCCTTCTGGTGCCTTCGCTCGGCCGCCTGCCCTGTTGTGGCTAGGCCTGGTTCAGCATCGGGTGTTTACGGTGGCTTCTGTCCGCATACTGCCCGGCGCTGACTCGCCAGCGCGCCCCGAGGCACTTTCTTGCTTGCCCAAGAAAGTACCCAAAGAAGGGCACCCGGATTCCGCCCGGGAACCTCGCTCCGGACGCGCTGGGCCGGCGGCGCTGAACTCGCTGCGCCTTCGGCTTCGCTCAGACATCCAGCGCCTTCTCCCGGCCCATCACGCCCTCCACGAGGGGCTCCATACGGGAGGGGAAGGTCAAGACAGAAGGTATTCCAGCCCCACGACACCACAACAGCCCTGCCGCCTGAAAGCCCCCCAGGCGCCCGCTCGCGGGCGCGGCACGCAACGGCCAACGGCCGAGCGTGCCCAGGATGTCCGAAGACCCAGCCTTCTTCCATTACCACGAACCTGTGGATGGCCGTTGTCTTGACCTTGATCCCCCCGTTGTCGTCGCGCCGAGTGGAGAGGGTTTTCGCGGGATCAGAGGCGCTGGATGTCTGAGCGAAGCCGAAGGCGTAGCGAGTTCAGCGCCGCCCGCGAAAAGCCTCGGAGCGAGGGAAACCCCGGCCCGCACAGCGGGCCGGGGTCGCGGCAGTCGGGCGTGTTTCTTGGGGACTTCTTTGCACGAGCAAAGAAGTCACTCGGGGCGCGCTGGCGAGTCAGCGCCGGGCAGTATGCGGACAGAAGCCACCGTAAACACCGAGCGGCGAACCAGGACCAGCCACCACATGGCAGGCGACGGACCGAAGGCACGTAAACACCGGAGGACGAACCAGGACCAGCCACCACGAGGCAGGCGGCCGGACGAAGGGACCGTAAACGGCGAGGGATGGGGCCGGGGCGACCGGCGCGAGCCGGAACGGGGACGGCGGGCGGGGTGCAGCGGCGTTAGTTGTGCTTCAAAATCCGCGCCCGCTCGCGTTCCCAGTCCTTGTCCTTCTTGGCGGCGCGCTTGTCGAATTCCTTCTTGCCCTTGGCCAGCCCGATCTCGAGCTTGGCGCGGCCACGCTTCCAGTACAGGGCCATCGGTACCAGGGTGTAGCCCTTGCGTTCCACCGCGCCGACCAGGCGGTTGATCTCGGAGCGGTGGAGCAGCAGCTTGCGCGTGCGGCTGGGGTCCGGGTTGATATGGGTGGAGGCAGTGGGCAGCGGGGTGACGTGGGCCCCGAACAGGAAGGCCTCGCCGTTGCGCAGCAGCACGTAGGCCTCGCTGAGCTGCGCGCGCCCGGCGCGCATGGACTTGACCTCCCAGCCCTCCAGCTCCAGCCCCGCCTCCAGGCGGTCCTCGATAAAGAAATCGTGGCGCGCCTTGCGGTTGAGCGCGATGGTGCTGGAGTTGTCGCCGCCTTGTTTCTTCTTCTTTCCCATAACCCGCGCAGTGTACTGCAGGCGGCGCGGCGAAGCAGTCGGCATGGGCCTGCATCCGTGGTGAAAGTTGAGCCTGAGGACCCGCTGCCCCACAATTCCGGCGGACTCGGCGACGCGCTGTGCGCCCGGGCCCGGGCGCTGCCCGGGCGCGATGGCCGCGCACACGCCTTCCGTCTCCGCTCACAAAGGAGCCACTGATGCCTGCCACGACCTCGATCCACGGGCAATGGACGACCCGCCTGGCCTTCATCCTGGCGGCCACCGGTTCGGCCGTCGGCCTCGGCAATATCTGGCGCTTCCCCTATATCGCCGGCGAGAACGGCGGCGGGGCCTTCGTGCTGGTGTATCTGGGCTGCATCCTGCTGATCGGCCTGCCGGTGATGATGGCGGAGATCCTGCTGGGGCGGCGCGGGCGCCAGAGCCCGATCAACACGATGTCCGCCCTGGCGCGCGAGGAGGGGCTCACGCGCGCCTGGGGGATGATCGGCTGGATCGGGGTGCTCGCCGGGTTCCTGATCCTGTCCTTCTACAGCGTGGTGGCCGGCTGGTCGCTGTCGTACGTCTTCAAATCGGGCACGGGCGGCTTCCTCGGGCTGGACGCGGACGGTTCCGAATCGATGTTCGGCAACATGCTGGCGGACCCGGAGGCGCTGCTGGCCTGGCACACCATCTTCATGGTGATGACGGCGATGGTGGTCGCGCGCGGGGTGCAGTCGGGCCTGGAGAAGGCGGTGACGATCCTGATGCCACTGCTGTTCGTGATGCTGGTGGTGATGGTCGGCTATGCAATGGTCGAGGGGCAGTTCTTCGCCGGCCTGCAGTTCCTGCTGTATCCCGATTTCTCCGCGCTGTCGGCGAACGCGGTGCTGCTGGCGATGGGCCAGGCCTTCTTCACGCTCAGTCTCGGGATGGGCGCGATCATGATCTACGGCAGCTACCTGCAGAGCGAGGCGTCCATTGCGCGCACCTCGGCGGCGGTGGTCGGGGCGGATACCCTGGTGGCGATCATGGCCGGGCTGGCGATCTTCCCCATCGTGCTCGGGGCCGGGCTGTCGGCCGAGCAGGGGCCGGGGCTGATCTTCGTGACCCTGCCGCTGGCGTTCGCCGATATGCCGGGCGGACTGTACTTCGGCACCATGTTCTTCGTGCTGCTGGTGTTCGCGGCCTGGACCTCGGCGATCTCCATCATCGAGCCGGCGGTCGCCTTCCTGGTCGAGAACATGGGTCTGACCCGGGTGATGGCGACCGCGATGATCGCCATCGGGGCCTGGTTCCTGGGGATTGGCGCGCTGCTGTCGCTGAACGTCTGGTCCGACTACACCCTGTTCGACATGGGCATCCTGGACCTGCTGGACTACGTGACGGCCAACATCCTGCTGCCGCTGGGCGGCTTCCTGATCGCGATCTTCGTGGGCTGGCGGATGACCGAGCGCTCGGTGCAGTCCGAGCTGCGCATGAAGCACCCGGCTCTGTATCAGGTCTGGTACTTCCTGGTGCGCTTCGTTGCTCCGGTCGCGATCCTGTTTGTCTTCCTGCGTGCGGTGGAGTTGATTTGATGGCCTCGAAGATTCGCCGCTACGCGGATGTGCCCTACACCCAGGAGCAGATGTTCAATCTCGTGAACGACGTCGATGCCTATCCGGAATTCCTGCCGGGTTGTCGCAGTGCGTCGGCGCGCCCGCGCGGCGAGCACGAGGTGGAAGGCACGATCGAACTGGCCAAGGGCGCGTTGCACAAGTCGTTTACTACCCGCAATACCCTGAAACGCCCGGAGAGCATCGACATGCGCCTGGTCTCCGGGCCGTTCCGGCGACTGCACGGGACCTGGACCTTCAGCCAGGTGGAGGGCGGCAAGACCCGTATCGCCCTGGAGCTGGAATTCGAGTTCGCCAACCGCATCATGGCCTTCGCGATCGGGCCGGTATTCAACCAGATTGCCAATTCGCTGGTCGATGCCTTTGTCCAGCGCGCGCGCGAGGTCCACGGTGCCGGATAGTCCCGTGGCCCCGGCCGCCGCGGACGGCATGATCCGCGTGGAGGTGGCCTATGCGCGGCCCGACCGCCAGGTGATCCTGCCACTGGTGGTGCCCGAGGGCACCACGGTGGATACCGCGCTGCGCCAGTCCGAGATCGAGCTGCAGTTTCCGGAGATTGATCTGGAGAATGCGAAGGTCGGGATCTTCGGCAAGATTACCCGGCGCGACACCGTGCTGCGGCCGCGTGACCGCATCGAGATCTACCGTCCGCTGATCGCGGACCCGAAGGAGGTGCGCCGCCAGCGCGCCGGAAAGGGGCGCAAGAAGAAGCCGGGCAAGGGCGATGCGGAAGCCGGGGGCGAATCGAAGAAGGACGCAGGGCCGGAGAACGCGGAGGAATAGCGAGAGCCCTGTGAGCCCGCGGCACTTCGGGGATGCAGGCGAGCGTCAGTCGTTGTCCATGTCCACCGGGTGCTCGTCCAGCGCGACCGGCTGCGGGATGTCGGCATCCACGTGGCTGACCACGCCGTTTTCGAAGTGCACCGTGACCCGCTGGCGCTCGGTCGCCCCGAAGCCCGGGCGGCGGTAGTAGACGTAGTCCCAGCGCTCATCGGCGCGGAAGGCGGGCTCCAGCTGGGGCGACCCCATCAGGAAACGGACCTGCTGCGGCGTCATGCCGGGCTGGATCTGCGCCACCTGGACGGGGTCAATCACATTGCCCTGTTGTACATCCAGACGGAACTGGTTGAGGCCGCCGCAGGCGCTCAGCAGGCTTGCGGCCACGGCGATAGAAATGAGAATCTTGATCATCTGAGCGGGCGGTCCTCGGCGTCTGGTGGGCCGTGAACGCGCATGGTACACCAAAGCGTCCCGCCGCTCTCAAGCGGATCGGACCGGGAAAACAGGCAATGGAAACCAGTAATCTCAAGAAGGCGGGACTCAAGGTCACGCTGCCGCGGATGAAGATCCTCGAGATCCTCGAGACTTCGGAGACCCGGCATCTGACGGCCGAGGCGATCTATCGCGAGCTGCTCGAATCCGGCGAGGAGATCGGCCTGGCCACGGTGTATCGCGTGCTGACCCAGTTCGAGGCGGCCGGGCTGGTCTGTCGTCTGCACCTGGAGGGCAATCAGGCGGTGTTCGAGCTGGAGCGTGGTGGCCACCATGACCATATCGTGTGCAACCAGTGCGGGCGGGTCGAGGAGTTTTTCGACGAGACGATCGAGCGGCGCCAGCGCGAGGTGGCCCAGCACCACGGTTTTTCCATCAAGGATCATGCCCTGGTCCTGTACGGCGACTGTAACGACCACGCCTGTCCCCACCGCCCGGCCTGACCGCTATCGGGGTTTTACTCACCGCGGACCGGCTGGCACCGGTTCGGCCTCGGGTGTTCAGTCGCTTCCGATTCGGCTGTTTTGCTTGTTGTGGCTGGCCCTGGTTCGGCCTCCGGAGTTTAAGGTGCCTTCGTCCGGCCGCCTGCCCTTTGGTGGCTGGTCCTGGTTCTGCATCCGGTGTTTACGTGCCTTCGGCTCACCGCCTGCCCTGTTGTGGCTAGGCCTGGTTCGTCCTCCGGTGTTTACGTGCCTTCGGTCCACATACTGCCGTGCGCTGACTCGCCAGCGCGCCCCGAGTGACTTCTTTGCTCGTGCAAAGAAGTAACCAAGAAACACGCCCGACTGCCGCGACCCCGGCCCGCTGCGCGGGCCGGGGTTTCCCTCGCTCCGAGGGTTTTCGCGGGCGGCGCTGAACTCGCTGCGCCTGCGGCTCCGCTCAGACATCCAGCGCCTTGTCTCCCGCGAAAACCCTCTCCACTCGGCGCGACGACAACGGGGGGTCAAGGTCAAGACAACGGCGGTCCACAGGTTCGTGGTAATGGATCAAGGCTGGGTCTTCCGGCATCTGGGCACGCTCGGCCTTGGGCCGTTGCGTGCCGCGCCCGCAGCGCGGGCGCTGGGGGCTTTCAGGCGGCAGGGCTGTTGTGGTGTCGTGGGGCTGGAATACCTTCTGTCTTGACTTTCCTCTCCCGTATGGAGCCCCTCGTGGAGGGCGTGATGGGCCGGGAGAAGGCGCTGGATGTCTGAGCGGAGCCGAAGGCGCAGCGAGTTCAGCGCCGCCGGCCCAGCACGTCCGGAGCGAGGTTCCCGGGCGAAATCCGGGTGCCCTTCTTTGGGTACTTTCTTGGGCAAGCAAGAAAGTACCTCGGGGCGCGCTGGCGAGTCAGCGCCTGGCAGGCGGCGGACCGGAGGCACCGTAAACACTGAGGACGAACCAGGACCAGCCTCAACGAGGCAGGTGGTAGACCGTAGGCAGCCAGCATGTCCGATGCCGAACCGGGCGCGACCCCAGGGGTGGGTGGTCGGGAAAAGCCCGGGTCAGGCGGAGGCGTCGAGCTGCGCCGCGAAATGCGCCGGCGCGTAGCCTTCCTGCTTGCGCAGATAGTCGGCCAGCTGGGCCGCAAAGTCGGCCGGGACCGAGTCCCGCACGGCCGGCATCTCGCGCAGCCGCTCCCAGCGCTGCGCCAGCCGTGGAAACGCCTCCGCCTCCCAGGGGCTGTCCGGGTCCGCAAGCAGCGCATAGCGCATCAGGATCGGTGCCAGGGTCGCGTCGATCAGCGAGAAATCCGGGGTGGCCAGGCGATCATCCCGCGTCATCTGTTGTTCCAGGCGCTCCAGCCCGCGCGCGGCCGTATGGCGCGCGAGCTCGAAGGCGTCCTCGGTGGCGGCCGTCATCCAGTGATACTGGGCGAAGGTCTGTTCCGAGAGGTACTCGATCCACGCCCGGGTGCGGGCCTGTTCCAGGGGGTCCACCGGCATCAGGGCGGGCGGGGTGATGGCATCGATATACTCGTTGATCACCGCCGACTCGAACAGCACGGTGTCGTCGTCGACGATCAGCACCGGCACCTTGCCGAGCGGCGAGCGCGCGCGGAACCACTCCGGCGGGTCGGCCAGATCGATCAGGCTCAGTTCGAACGGGGCCTGCTTGTATTTCAGCGTGATCACGCTACGCTGGACAAACGGACAGATGGCGAAACTGATCAGGTGCAGATGCGGCAGATTCATGAGGGTCCTTGGCGTCCTGGGTCGGGGCAGGTCACGGTCCGGATGACCGCGGAACGTCGGTGCCTGGCCTGGAAAGGTTGCGCATTGTCCCCCCTCGCGCAGGCCCGGGGAAGCCTTGGCCAGGGGTAGCGGCCACCACGAGGCGCCCAGCGCCGGGCTGCGGATCGACAAGTGGCTGTGGGCCGCGCGTTTCTACAAGACGCGCGGGCTGGCCAGCGAAGCGGTTGGCGGCGGCAAGGTCCACGTGAACGGCGAGCGCTGCAAGCCGGCGCGGCGCGTGCATCCCGGTGACCGCCTGACGATCCATCGGGGCCCGCAGGTCTGGGAGCTGGACGTGGTGGGGCTGAACGAGCAGCGCCGGCCGGCCCGCGAGGCACAGGCTCTGTACGAGGAGACCCCGGAGAGCCAGGCCCGGCGCGAGGCGGAAAGCGAGCGCCGCCGGGCCGAGCGCGCGGTGGCGGACAGTGCGCCCAGCCGCCGGCCGGACAAGCGCGAGCGGCGCAAGATTCGCCGTTTTATTCGCCAGGATGACAGCGACAGGAGCGAATCCGAGTGACATCCCTCGAAGGCAGTGGCCCTCCGGTGACCCCGCGTGTGGCGGTTGATCTGGTGATCCGTCATCCGGCCCAGCCCGGTCGGGTGCTGGTGATCGAGCGGCGCAACCCCCCGCATGGCTGGGCGCTCCCCGGGGGCTTCGTCGACGTTGGCGAGTCCGCCGAGCATGCCGCGGTGCGCGAGGCGCGCGAGGAGACCGGGCTGGAGGTCGAGCTGGAGGTGTTGCTGGGCGTATATTCCGACCCGGAGCGCGATCCGCGCGGGCATACCGTCAGCGCGGTCTATATCGCCCGTGGCCGGGGCGAGGCGAAGGCCGCCGACGATGCCACCGACTGCGCCTGGCTGGACCCGGAGGATCCGGATCCGGTCCTGGTGTTCGATCACCGGCGCATCCTCGATGACTACCGCCGCTGGCGTCTGACCGGTGAAACCGCCGCGCCGCGCCCGGTGCGAAAAGCGGGATGAAGCCGGCCAAGCTGTTACCATACGGCGCTTTCGACCACCGCTACGGTATCGCGTGACAAAGGCTGACCCCGCAACCCCGACTCGACCCGATAGCGAGCTGCCGGAACCGCGTGTCTACGAGCGCGCGGATCACGGGATCTCGCGCGCGGCGATCGACGACAACGCCCTGAAGGTGCTCTATCGCCTGCGCGACGCGGGTTACCGTGCCTGTCTGGTGGGCGGCGGCGTGCGTGACCTGCTGCTGGGCCGCGAACCGAAGGATTTCGACGTCGCCACCGACGCGACGCCCGAGCAGGTGCGCGGGCTGTTCCGCAACTGTCGCCTGATCGGGCGCCGCTTCCGCCTGGCGCATGTGCTGTTCGGGCGCGAGATGATCGAGGTGGCGACCTTTCGCGCCCCGCATGACGACGAGTCCGGGGACGAAGGCCAGGTGGCCCTGAGCGAGGAAGGCCGCATCCTGCGGGACAACCGCTACGGCACCATCGAGCAGGACGCGATCCGCCGCGACTTCAGCGTCAACGCCCTGTACTACGACATCGAGGACTTCTCGGTGCTGGATTACACCGGCGGGGTCGAGGATCTGCGCGCGGGCGTGCTGCGCCTGATCGGCGACGACGTCGAGACCCGGCTGCGCGAAGACCCGGTGCGCATGCTGCGGGCGGTGCGTTTCTCCGCCAAGCTGGGGCTAACCATCGCACCGGAGGTCGAGGCCGGCATCCATGAGCTGGCCTCGCTGATGCAGACCGTGGCGCCCGCGCGGCTGTTCGACGAGGTGATCAAGCTGTTCCACAGCGGTGCGGCGGTGACCTGCCTGGACGAACTCGAGCGCTTTGGCCTGTTCGAGGCGATGTTCCCCGAGGCGGCGGACTGCTTTGCCGATCCGGATGTCGGTCCCGAGCGGCGCCAGTTCCTGGTCGAGTCGTTGCTGAACACCGACAAGCGCATCAACGAGGGGCTGGGCGTGAACCCGGCCTTCCTCTATGCCGCGATCCTGTGGGCGCCGGTGCAGGTGGCCGCGGCGCAACGGATCGACGACGGCGAGCAGGAGATCCCGGCCTGGCAACAGGCGATGGCCGAGGTGCTCGATCGGCAGGTGAAGACGGTCTCCATCCCCAAGCGCTTCAGCCTGATTGTGCGCGAGATCTGGGAACTGCAGGCGCGCCTGGAGCGCCATCGGGGCGGTCGCGCGCTGCGCCTGCTGACCCATCCGCGTTTTCGCGCCGGCTACGACTTCCTCTGTCTGCGCGCCCGTGCCGGCGATGCCGACCCCGAGCTGTGCCGCTGGTGGACCGAGATCCAGGAGCAGGACGAGGCCGGCCAGAAGGCCATGGCCGGAGCCCCGAAGGGGCCCAAAGGTGACGGCAAGTCGGGTACCAAGGGCAAGTCGCGCCGCGGTGGCCGCCGTCGGCGCCGGGGTCGCAAGGGGGGTGGCGATAACACTGGACTGGCCCCGAAGCCGGATGCCGGGGGTGGCGAGTGAGCACGGCCGATCACGGCGTGCAGGCCTTCATCGGGATCGGGGCCAACCTGGGCGAGCCCGAGGCACAGGTGCGTGAGGCGTTTGAGCGTCTGGCGCAGGAACTGCCGCAGACGCGCCTGACCGGGCGTTCCCGATTGTTCCGTAACCCGCCGATGGGTCCGCAGGACCAGCCCGACTACGTGAACGCAGTGGCCCGGCTGCACACCCGTCTGGAGCCGCTGGACCTGCTGGCGGGTCTGCAGGCCATCGAGTGCGCCTGCGGCCGCAAGCGCGACGGCAGCCGCTGGGGGCCGCGGCTGCTGGATCTGGACCTGTTGCTGTTCGGTGAACAGTCGCTGGATCTGCCGGGCCTGCAGGTGCCGCATGCCGGCATCGCCGAGCGTGATTTCGTGGTCCTGCCGTTGCTGGAGCTGGCGCCTGGTCTGCAGATCCCGGGTGCGGGCCCGCTGGAGGGGCTGGCGCGGCGATTCGACGGCGCGGGCCTGATCCCGATCGCGGAGCCGGAGGCGAACGTCGCGGCGGCGGAGGGGCGCCGATGAGTCTGGGCGATTTCGATTTCATCGCGGTCGAGGGACCGATCGGGGTTGGCAAGTCCAGCCTGGCGAAACGCCTGGCCGAGCACCTTCAGGCCGAGGGCATCTTCGAGGCGCCGGACGAGAATCCGTTCCTCGACCGCTTCTACCAGGAGCCGGACAAGCACGCCCTGGCGACCCAGCTGCACTTCCTGGTGCAGCGCGTGCGCCAGCTGACGCCAGTGGCGCAGAAGGGGCTGTTCGAGCAGCGGCACGTGTCCGACTATCTGATGGACAAGGACCCGCTGTTCGCCGAGCTGAACCTGCACCCCGACGAGCTGGAGATCTATCGCGAGATGTTCCGGCACCTGCGCGGTGGCCTGCCGCGGCCGGATCTGGTGATCTACCTGCAGGCCCCGGTGGACGTGCTGCAGGAGCGCATCCGCCGCCGGGCACGACCGTACGAACGTCACATCGAGGCCGGTTACCTGGAACGGCTGAACGCCGCCTACGCGGAATTCTTCTATCATTTCGAAGGACCGGCGCTCGTGATTGTGAACGCCACCGAGATCGACTGGGTGAACAACCCGGCCGATTTCGACCAGCTGGTGCAGTTTCTGGAGCCGATCCAGGGCGGGCGGCACTACTTCAACCCGTTGCCCATCTCGCTCTAGAGGGTGGCAAGCCGGACTGCCCGGGAGGCATGAACATGCGGCCGATTACCGTGAACACCCTGGCCCGGCGCAAGCAGGCCGGCGAGCCGATCGCCTGCCTCACTGCCTACGACGCGGCCTTCGCCGGGCTGCTGGACCGCTGCGGGGTCGACGTGATCCTGGTCGGTGATTCGCTCGGCATGGTGGTGCAGGGCCACACGACCACCCTGCCGGTGACGCTGGACGACATGGTCTATCACGTCGCCAACGTGGCGCGCGGCAGCGAGAACGCCCTGATCATGGCGGATATCCCGTTTCTGGGCGATGTCGATGTCGCCACCGCCCTGGCCCAGTCCGGGGCACTGCTGCGGGCCGGGGCGCACATGGTCAAGGTCGAGTGCGGGGCGGTGGAGGTGCCGATCGTGGAACGCCTGGTGTCCGCCGGGATCCCGGTCTGCGCCCACCTTGGGCTGACGCCGCAAGCCGTTCATCGCTTCGGTGGCCACCGCGTGCAGGGGCGCGACCCGAAGGCGGCGGCCGAGATGGAATCCCTGGCCGCGCGCCTGGAGAGTGCGGGGGCGCAGGCCCTGCTGCTGGAGGGCATCCCGGAGAGTCTGGCCGATGCCATCGTGCGCAGCGCCGGGGTGCCGGTGATCGGCATCGGCGCCAGTCCGCGCTGTGACGGCCAGGTGCTGGTGCTGTCCGATGTGCTTGGCCTGACCCCCGAGCCGCCGCGCTTCGCGCGGGATTTCCTCGCCGAGGGGGGCTCCCTGGAAGGCGCGGTACGCGCCTACTGCGACGCCGTGCGGACCCGGGCGTTCCCGCAATCCGGCGTCCATACCTTTACCTGACACGGAAGCCCGAGCATGAGAATCCTGCGTGATCGGCCACAGCTGGTGGCCATGCATCGAGAGTGGTCGCGCAAGGGGCGCGGCACCGTGGCGCTGGTGCCCACCATGGGCAACCTGCACGAGGGGCACCTGACCCTGATCCGGCATGCGCGGGCGCGCGCCCAGCGGGTGGTGGTTTCGATCTTCGTGAATCCGTTGCAGTTTGATCGCGCCGAGGACCTGGAGCGTTATCCGCGCACCCTGGAGGAGGATGCCCGTCTGGCGACCGATGCCGGCGTGGATGCGCTGTTCTGCCCCAGCAACGAGGACATGTATCCCGATGACGGCATGCCCCCGGTGCGCGTGGTCGTGCCGGGGCTGTCGGAGATCCTCGAGGGGGACTACCGACCGGGGCACTTCGACGGGGTGGCCACCGTGGTGACCAAGCTGTTCAACCTGGTGCGCCCGGACCTGGCCCTGTTCGGCGAGAAGGACTTCCAGCAGTTCAAGCTGATCGAGCGCATGGTGCAGGGGCTGGACATCCCGACCCGGGTGGAGGCCATCCCCACGGTGCGCGAGGCGGACGGTCTGGCCTTCAGCTCGCGCAACCATCAGCTGTCGGAGGCCGCCCGTGCGGTAGCCCCCGAGCTCAAGCGGGTGCTGGACGAGGTCGCGATGGTCTGCCGTACCGCCACTGTGTTCGACGCCGACCGCATCCCCGAGGTCGAGGGACGGGCCTGCGAACGACTGCGCGAGGCCGGTTTCGATCCGGAGTACCTTTCCATCCGCCGCGCCGAGGACCTGCTGGAGCCGGCCTCGGGCGTACCGCTGGCGGAGCAGGACCTCGTGGTCCTGTCCGCCGCCTGGCTGGACGACGTGCGCCTGATCGACAACGTCCGCACCCGCCCGGCCTGATCCTTTTTGGCAACCACGAAGCAAAGAACGTTCACAGGAAGACGGGAAGATTTGAAGAGGGCCGGATGGCCCTTGATCGTCTACGCACCGCCAATCAAGAATCCCTTCCTGTCTTCCAGCCTTCCTGTGAATGGCCCTTGAATTTCTTCGTGCCTTCGTGGGCTTCGTGGTGAAAAAACATTGACCCGAACGGGCGGGTTTGCCGTGGTCGCCGGGATCGCGGATAATTTTCCGCCCTTCCGAGGTACAAGCCGGGAATTCGCCGTATGGTTGTCACTATGCTGAAAGGCAAGCTGCATCAGGGCCGGGTCACGCATTGCGAGCTGGAGTACGAAGGCTCCTGCGCGATCGATACCCGCCTGCTGGAGGCGGCCGGCATCCTGCCGTTCGAGCAGATCCAGATCTACAACATCGACAATGGCGAGCGCTTCACGACCTACGCGATCGAGGGCGAGGCCGGTTCCGGCATCATCTCGGTCAATGGCGCGGCCGCGCACAAGGCGGCGGTGGGCCATCGCGTGATCATCTGCGCCTATGCTCAGATGGAGGCCGCCGAGGCCCGCGAATTCACCCCCGACCTGGTCTATCTCGACGCCAGCAACCGGATCATTCGCACCGGTCACGGCATCCCGGTCCAGGCCGCCTGATTTCCCTCTCCTCCGCGCACGGCCCGCCCGCAGTTGTCGGGCCGGGGGCGCGCCGCTATCCTCGACGCCCATGAATCTCCACGAATTTCAGGCCAAGGCGCGCTTTCGCGACGCCGGCATCCCCGTTCCCGACGGTCAGGTGATCACCGCGATCGATGCACTACCCGGCGCCTGGCAGGCGCTGGGTGCCGAGCGCGTGCTGGTCAAGGCCCAGGTCCACTCCGGCGGTCGTGGGAAGGCCGGCGGCGTGGTGATGGCGGATTCCCTTGAGGCGGCGCGCGTGGCCGCGGAGAACCTGCTGGGTTCGCGCCTGGTCACCGGCCAGAGCGGCCCCGAGGGGCTGCCGGTGGACCAGCTGCTGCTGGAGCCGGCGGTGGATATTGCCCGCGAATTCTACTTCGCCATGCTGGTGGACCGCGCGCGCGAGCGCCTGGCGCTGGTGGTCTCCGCCGAGGGCGGCATGGATATCGAGACGCTGGCGGCCGAGCGCCCCGAGGCGGTCGTGACCCTGCCGATCCATCCGGCCACCGGGGTAATGCCGTTTCATGGCCGCCGGGTGGCCTCGACCCTGGGCCTGGCCGGCGCCGCCGCCAAGGCGATGGCGCAGCTGGTGACCAACGCGCATGCCCTGTTCCAGCAGCTCGATGCCCAGTTGCTCGAGATCAACCCGCTGGTGCTGACCGGCGATGACCGGCTGCTGGCGATCGACGCCAAGCTGACCATCGATGACTCCGCGGCCTACCGCCAGAAGGCGCTGTTCGAAGAGCGCGACGCGCGCCAGCGCGACCCGGCCGAGGAACAGGCGCACGAGCACGACCTCAATTACATCCGCCTGGATGGCTCCATCGGCTGCATGGTCAACGGTGCCGGCCTGGCGATGGCGACCATGGACCTGATCCAGCACCACGGCGGCGAACCCGCCAACTTCCTGGATGTCGGTGGCGGCACGACGGTGGAGCGGGTGACCGCGGCCTTCAAGCTGATCCTGTCCGATGCCTCGGTGAAGGCGGTGCTGGTGAATATCTTCGGCGGCATCGTGCGCTGCGACCTGATCGCCGAGGGCATCATCGCCGCGATCCGCGAGGTGCAGGTCCAGGTGCCGGTGGTGGTGCGCCTGGAGGGCACCAACGCCGAGCAGGGCCGCAGTGCGCTGGCGCACTCGGGCCTGGACGTGATCCCGGCCGCTGATCTGGACGCGGCAGCGCGGGCCGTAGTGGAGGCCGTGGCATGAGCATTCTCGTCGACCGCGACACCAAGGTGATCTGTCAGGGCTTCACCGGCAAGCAGGGCAGTTTCCACTCGGAACAGGCCATCGCCTACGGGACCCGCCTGGTCGGGGGCGTAACCCCCGGCAAGGGCGGGAAGACCCATCTGGATCGGCCGGTGTTCGATACCGTGGCCGACGCGGTGGCGACCACCGGCGCGACCGTCAGCATGATCTACGTGCCGGCCCCGTTCGCCGCGGACGCGATCTGCGAGGCGGCGGACGCCGGGATCGAGCTGGCGGTCTGCATCACCGAGGGCATCCCGGTACAGGACATGGTCCGGGTCAAGCAGGTGCTGGCCGGCAGCCCGACGCGCCTGATTGGCCCCAACTGCCCGGGCATCATCACCCCGGATGCCTGCAAGGTCGGGATCATGCCCGGCTACATCCATCGCCGCGGGCGCATCGGCATCATCTCGCGCTCGGGTACGCTGACCTACGAGGCGGTCAAGCAGACCTCGGACCTTGGACTGGGCCAGAGCACCTGCGTGGGCATCGGTGGTGACCCGATCCAGGGCCTGGACTTTGTCGACTGCCTGCGCCTGTTCCGCGAGGATCCGGAGACCGACGGCGTGCTGATGGTGGGCGAGATCGGTGGCGACGCCGAGGAACGCGCCGCGCGCTTTATCGCGGACGAATTCGACAAGCCGGTTGCCGCCTATATTGCCGGCGCCACCGCACCGCCGGGCCGGCGCATGGGCCATGCCGGGGCGATCATCGCCGGTGGTCAGGGCACCGCGGCGCAGAAGATGACCGCCCTGCGCGAGGCCGGTGCGACCGTGGCCGAGAGCCCGGCGGAACTGGGCGCCGCGATGCAGTCCGCACTGGTCTGATCCGCGGATGAGCGCCGATTCGCCCCTGCGTCTGGCCCTGGCCCAGATCAACCCGGTGGTGGGCGGTCTGGAGGACAACCGCCACCGCATCCTCGAGGCGATCGAACAGGCCCGCGCCGGCGGCGCCCGCGCAGTGGTGTTCCCCGAACTGGCGGTCACCGGCTACCCGCCGGAGGACCTGCTGCTGCGTCCGGCGTTTCTGCTGGGCGTGGAGCGCGTGGTGACCGCGATCACCGAGGCGGCGCGGGGTATCGATGTGATCCTGGGCGCCCCGGTGCACGGGGAGGCGGGCCTGATCAACGCGGCGCTCTGGCTGCGCGACGGGGCCTGCATCGCGCGCTATGCCAAGCAGGTCCTGCCCAATTACTCGGTGTTCGACGAAGAGCGCTACTTCGTCGCCGGCACCGAGGCCTGCGTGGTCGAACTGGACGGCTGGCGGGTCGGACTGACGGTCTGCGAGGACATCTGGCAGCCGGGTCCGGCGACCGCGGCGCGGGCCGCCGGGGCCGAGCTCCTGCTGAATCTCAACGCGTCGCCCTACCACCGCGGCAAGGCCGAGGAACGCCTGCGCGTGGTGGGCCAGCGCGTCGCCGAGACCGGTTGCCCGGTCGTCTACGTGAACCAGGTAGGCGGCCAGGACGAGCTGGTCTTCGACGGTCGTTCTTTCGTGCAGGATCCGGTCAACGGCGCGCGGGCCGTGCTGCCGGCCTGGGCGACCGGCCAGGGGCAGGTGGAGGCGCGCCGCGGGGTGCAGGGTCCGATTCTGCACCCCCGCGACGAGCACCTGCACCTGTCCGCCTGCGGCATCCGGCCGACCCTGACCGACCCCGGTCCGGAACCGGACGAGGCCGATGCCCGCGACCTCTACCAGGCGCTGATGATCGGCATCCGCGACTACGTGACCAAGAACGGCTTTCCCGGGGTGCTGCTGGGCCTGTCCGGCGGGATCGACTCCGGGCTGACCGCGGCGCTGGCCACCGACGCCCTGGGCCCGGCGGCGGTCACGGCCGTGATGATGCCCTATCGCTATACCGCCTCGATCAGCATCGAGGACGCCGAGGCACAGGCCCGGCTGCTGGGGCTGGAGTATCACGAGATCGCGATCGAACCGATGGTCGAGAGCTTTATGGCGGGGCTGGGGGATGCCCTGTCCGCGTATCCTGCCGGGGCGGGGGACGTGACCGAGCAGAACCTGCAGGCGCGCGCCCGGGGGGTGCTCCTGATGGCGCTGTCCAACCGCAGTGGCAAGCTGTTGCTGGCCACGGGCAACAAGTCCGAGATGGCGGTGGGCTACTCCACGCTGTACGGCGATATGAATGGCGGTTTCGCGCCGCTGAAGGATGTCTCCAAGCAGTGGGTGTATCGCCTGGCGCGCTGGCGCAACACGCGCGGGCCGGCGATCCCGGAACGGGTGATCGAACGTCCGCCCAGCGCGGAGCTGGCGCCGGATCAGCAGGATGCCGACTCGCTGCCGCCGTACGAGGTGCTGGACGCGATCCTCGAGGCCTTTGTCGAACAGGAACGGTCCGTCGCCGAGATCGTCGCGCAGGGTTTTGACCGCCCCACGGTGGAGCGCATCGCCCGCATGGTGTTCATCGCCGAGTACAAGCGCCGCCAGGCCGCGCCCGGAATACGGGTTAGCCCGCGCGCCTTCGGCCGCGACCGGCGCTACCCGATCACCTCCGGCTACCGCCCGGACTGATCCGCGCCGACGCGCGCAGAGTTCACCACGAAGCACACGAAGGCACGAAGAAGGTCAAGGACGGTTCACAGGAAGACAGGAAGTACCGAAGGTTCTGAATGGGGTGTCCCGGGCTGCGGTCTTAGGGCCCCGACAATACTGACTCGGTGCCTCGCTCCGTCCGACGTATCCGAAACGGCGGCATATTGCGGACCGGAAAGGACTTCCCCGATCAACCACAGGCCCTCTTCCAGCCTTCCCGTCTTCCTGTTAAACGCCCTTGACCTGGCCCTTCTTCGTGCCTTCGTGTGCTTCGTGGTCGATTCCTAGCAGCGTCGAACGTCGCGAGAAGGCGAGGACCACAGCGCAGCCCCGGGGGTTTGATACACTTTCAGGGGTGAGACAAGCGCCTGCGCAGCGGGCACAACCAAAGGGATTCGCATGAAGAAGATCGAGGCGATCATCAAGCCGTTCAAGCTGGAAGATGTCCGCGAGGCCCTGACCGAGATGGGTATCGCCGGGATGACCGCGACCGAGGTCCAGGGCTTCGGGCGCCAGAAGGGCCACACCGAGCTCTACCGGGGCGCGGAATACGTGGTCGATTTCCTGCCCAAGGTGAAGCTGGAACTGGTGGTGGACGACGACCGGGTCGACCCCTGCATCGATGCGATCGTGAAGGCCTCGCGCACCGGCAAGATCGGGGACGGCAAGATCTTCGTGTCGGATATGTCGCGCGTGGTCCGCATCCGCACCGGCGAAGAGGGCAGCGAGGCCCTCTGAACGACGGATCCTCCGGCGCTTGATGGATCTACCACGAAGCGCACGAAGGCACGAAGAAGGTCAAGGGCGGGTAACAGGAAGGCTGGAAGAGGGGAAGCGTGATTGGGGTGTGGGGTTGGCTGGTGTCTGTCGCAGCCCCGAACGTACGCAATATCCGTGGCGGCCAAACCCGTTCAACCTTCCAGTCTTCCCACCTTCCTGTAGACGCTTTTCCCTCTGTGCCGTAGCGGACTGAACGAGTGCCCGGGGGCTCAGTTGGTGAGGAAGGGGATGCGGTCCATCACGCGCCACAGGCCGCGGCGTTCCTCGCCTTCCAGTTCCACCGGCTCGCCCGCGCGCACGGCCACGGCCGCGTCCGGGTAGTTCAGCTCCAGCACGGTCATGGTGTTCTCGGCGTGATCGTCCAGGCCGAGCTCGGTGTAGGCGCGATGCAGCACGGCCAGGGCCTTGGGCATCACCTCGGCGCCGGGGTAGGTGGAGATGACGTTGCGGGCGCGCTGCGCGGCGGCGACCCAGGCGGTGCGTTCCATGTAGAACTCGGCCACCCGCAGTTCGTAGGCGGCCAGCGCATTGCGGATGTAGATCATGCGCTGGTAGGCGTCCGGGGCATAGCGGCTGTCGGGAAACTCGCGGATCAGGCGGTCGAAGTCCTGGAAGGCCTGGTCGAAGGGCTCCGGGTCCATCTCGGCGGGGTCGCGCGGGAACAGGTTGGCGAGGAAGCCCTGCTGGCGGTTGAAGTTGATCAGCCCGCGCAGGTAGTACGCATAATCGAGGTTCGGGTGGCGCGGGTTCAGCTGCACGAAGCGGTCCACCGCGGCCAGGGCGGGTTCCGGCTCGCCGGCCTTGTAGTAGGCGTAGGGGATCTCGATCTGCGCCTGCTGGGCATAGCGCCCGAAGGGATAGCGCGCCTCGAGTTTTTCGTAGTATTCGACGGCCTGGTCGTAGTTGCCCTCGTTCAGGGCGTTCTTGGCCTCGCCGTAGAGCTGGCTGGCGGACCAGCCGAGCGTGGGGTCTTCGCGCCCGGCACAGCCGGCGACCACGAGCGCCACGATCAGAACGACGAGCAGGCGCGACAGGTGCGGGACAGAAATCACGGCGAGGCCTCACAGATGAACCGAAGTGCAGGGATTCTACAACATCAAGCCCCGGTGGCGACGAGCGGGAGGCCGCGCAATGAGTGAACCGCGGGAGGCCTGTCTGCCGGAAGAAGCGGCGGGACAGCGCCTGGATGCCGCGCTGGCGCGGCTGTTCCCGGAGTACTCGCGCAGCCAGCTGACCCAGTGGCTGAAGGAGGGCGCGCTGCGGGTGGATGGTGGCTCGCCCCGCCCGCGCACGCCGGTGCGCGGGGGCGAGCGGGTCGAGCTGACGGCGCCCGAGGCGCCGGTGCTGGAGGCCCGGCCCGAGGCCATTGCGCTGGACATCGTGTACGAGGACGCCGCGGTGCTGGTGGTCAACAAGCCCGCCGGGCTGGTGGCCCACCCGGCGGCCGGGCATCGCGACGGCACGCTGGTCAATGCCCTGCTGCACCACGCCCCGGAGCTGGCGCAGCTGCCGCGCGCCGGGGTGGTCCACCGCCTGGACAAGGACACCACCGGCCTGATGGTGGTCGCGCGTACGCCCGAGGCCCAGACCGCCCTGGTGCGCCAATTGCAGGCGCGCAGCGTGCACCGCGAGTACCGCGCCCTGGTCCAGGGCCGAGTGATCAGCGGGGCCACCATCGACGAGCCGATCGGGCGTCATCCGGTTGATCGCAAGCGCCAGGCCGTGACCGCGGCCGGCAAGCCCGCAGTCACGCATTACCGTGTGGCGGAGCGCTTTCCCGCGCACACCCTGCTGAACGTACGTCTGAAGACCGGGCGCACGCACCAGATCCGTGTGCATATGGCACATATCCGCCACCCGATCGTGGGGGATCTGACCTACGGCGGCCGTCCGCGCCCGGTGAAGGGCATGGGCGACGCGGCGAAGGCGACGGTCGCGGCCTTCAAGCGCCAGGCCCTGCATGCGGCCCGCCTGGAGTTCGAGCATCCGGAGACGGGCGAGCCCTGCGCCTTCGAGGCCCCGCTGCCGGAGGATTTCGAGGCCCTGCTCGCGGCCCTGCGCGCCGATGCCCGGGAGGCCGGGGATGTCTGAGGCCCTGCCGCTGTTGAAACCCGGGCCCGGGGAACTCCCGGCCGGGGTGCAAGCGCTGCAGACGACCCGGACGGGTGGCGTCAGTACCGGGCCCTGGGCCGCGCTGAATCTGGCCCTGCATACTGGCGATACCCCGGATCACGTGGCGGAAAACCGGCGCCGACTGGAACAGTCCCTGGGGTGCGCCGCGCCCATCGCCTGGCCGCGCCAGGTCCATGGGACGACCGTGATCACCGCCGATGCCCTGCAGGCGGCGTTGAAGGCGGGCGATACGCCCGAGGCCGATGCGGTGGTCAGCGACCGGCCGGGGGCGATCTGCGCCGTGCAGACCGCCGATTGTCTGCCCGTGGTGCTGGCGACAGTGGACGGCGCGGCGGTCGGGGTGGCCCACGCCGGCTGGCGTGGGCTGGCCGATGGGGTGCTGGAGGCAACGATCTTGGCGCTGAACGGCCTGCGGCCAGGTGTGCCAATCCAGGCCTGGATGGGGGCTGCCATCGGACCCGTCGCCTTCGAGGTCGGGCCCGAGGTGCGCGAGGCCTTCCGGGCGCAGGATCCGGAGGCCGATGCCGCGTTTCGGCCCGGTGCCGGGGGGCGCCTGCTGGCGGATCTCTACCGACTGGCGCGCCAGCGGCTGCAGCGGGCCGGTGTGGCGCAGGTCGCCGGCGGGGGCCGCTGCACCTTCACCGAGGCGGAGACCTTCTATTCCTATCGTCGCGAAGGAGCGACCGGCCGCATGGGCACGCTCGTGTGGTTCGCCCCCGACCCCGCGCGATAGCCACCTGTCACTGCGAGGCCCTGCCAGGGGCCGTGGCAGTCGCTGGATACACCCCGACGCTGGTTTCGCGGCGAGCCTCGGCTCTGGCCCCGCGAGCGGTTTCCGCGCGTCTATCCTTGAAGCCGGGGGGATTGTCCCCAACGTTGGTGTCAGTTCAACAAGATTCGACCGAGGGGTTTCCCAATGCGAATGGATCGCCTGACCACCAAATTCCAGTCCGCCATCGCGGACGCACAGTCGCTCGCGGTTGGCCGCGACCATCAGTTCATCGAGCCGTCCCACCTGCTGCTGGCCCTGCTGGACCAGGAGGGGGGCACGATCCGTCACGTGCTCGACCGCGCCGGCGCCAACGTGCGCCAGTTGCGCTCCGCTTTGGGCGAGGCGCTGGATCGCCTGCCGAAGGTGGAAGGCGCCGCGGGCGAGGTGCATGTCTCCAACGACCTGGGGCGCATGCTGAACGTCTGCGACAAGCTCGCCCAAGAGCGCAAGGACCAGTACATCCCCAGCGAGCTGTTCCTGCTCGCGGCGATCGACGAGAAGGCCGGTGTCGGCGAGATGCTGCGCAACGCTGGCGCCAACAAGGACTCCCTGGAGAAGGCTGTGGAGGACATGCGCGGCGGGGCCCAGGTGGACGACCCGAACGCCGAGGAGAACCGCCAGGCCCTGGACAAGTACACCATCGACCTCACCGAGCGCGCCGAGCAGGGCAAGCTGGATCCGGTGATCGGGCGTGACGAGGAGATCCGCCGCTCGATCCAGGTGCTGCAGCGGCGCACCAAGAACAACCCGGTGCTGATCGGCGAGCCGGGCGTCGGCAAGACCGCGATCGTCGAGGGCCTGGCGCAGCGCATCATCAACGGCGAGGTGCCGGAGGGGCTCAAGGACAAGCGCGTGCTCGCGCTGGACCTGGGGGCGTTGCTGGCCGGGGCCAAGTACCGTGGCGATTTCGAGGAGCGGCTGAAGTCCGTGCTCAAGGAGCTGTCGCAGGAAGAGGGTCGCGTGATCCTGTTCATCGACGAGATCCACACCCTGGTGGGCGCCGGCAAGGCCGAGGGCGCGATGGACGCCGGCAACATGCTCAAGCCGGCCCTGGCGCGCGGCGAGCTGCACTGCATCGGCGCGACCACGCTGGACGAATACCGCCAGAACATCGAGAAGGATGCCGCGCTGGAGCGCCGCTTCCAGAAGGTGCTGGTCGACGAGCCCACGCAGGAAGACACCATCGCCATCCTGCGCGGGCTGAAGGAGCGCTACGAGGTCCATCACGGGATCGAGATCACCGACCCGGCGATCGTCGCCGCCGCACAGCTGTCGCAGCGCTACATCACCGACCGGCAGCTGCCGGACAAGGCGATTGACCTGATCGACGAGGCCAGCTCGCGCATCCGCATGGAGATCGACTCCAAGCCCGAGTCCATGGACCGGCTGGAGCGGCGCCTGATCCAACTGAAGATCGAGCGCGAGGCCCTGAAGAAGGAGTCCGACGACGCCTCGAAGAAGCGCCTGGGCACGCTGGAGGAGGAGATCGAACGCCTGGAGCGCGAGTACTCCGACCTGGAAGAGGTGTGGAAGTCCGAGAAGGCCTCGGTCTCCGGGGCGGCCCAGTTGAAGGAAGAGCTCGAGCGCGCCCGCACCGAGCTGGAGACGGCCCGCCGCGCCGGGGATCTGTCGCGCATGTCGGAACTGCAGTACGGCCGTATCCCGGACCTGGAGAAGTCCCTCGCCATGGCTCACGAGATGGAGAGCCAGGAGACCCAGCTGCTGCGCAACAAGGTCACCGACGAGGAGATCGCCGAGGTCGTCTCGCGCTGGACCGGCATCCCGGTCTCCAAGATGCTGGAGGGCGAGAAGGACAAGCTGCTGCGCATGGAAGAGGCCATTGGTGACCGCGTGGTTGGTCAGTCCGAGGCGGTGCGCGCGGTGGCCAACGCCATCCGCCGCTCGCGGGCGGGCCTGTCCGACCCGAACCGCCCGAACGGCTCGTTCCTGTTCCTTGGCCCGACCGGTGTGGGCAAGACCGAGCTGACCAAGGCGCTGGCCGGGTTCCTGTTCGACACCGAAGAGGCGATGGTGCGCATCGACATGTCCGAGTTCATGGAGAAGCACTCCGTGGCGCGGCTGATCGGGGCGCCCCCGGGCTACGTCGGCTACGAGGAGGGCGGCTACCTGACCGAGGCCGTGCGCCGCAAGCCGTACTCCGTGATCCTGCTCGACGAGGTCGAGAAGGCGCACCCGGATGTCTTCAACGTGCTGCTGCAGGTGCTGGATGACGGCCGCCTGACCGACGGGCATGGCCGCACCGTGGACTTCCGCAATACGGTGATCGTGATGACCTCCAACCTGGGCTCGCAGCAGATCCAGGAGATGGCCGGCGAGGAGAACTACGCGGCGATGAAGGGCGCGGTGATGGAGATCGTCGGGCAGCACTTCCGTCCCGAGTTCATCAACCGGGTGGACGACGTGGTGGTGTTCCATCCGCTGGAGCGCGAACAGATCCGCGCGATCGCCGATATCCAGCTGCAGTACCTGCGCAAGCGGCTGGAAGAGCGCGACCTGGGCCTGACCATCACCGACGCCGCGCTGGATCACCTGGGGGCCGCGGGCTTCGACCCGGTCTACGGGGCGCGCCCGCTCAAGCGGGCGATCCAGACCCAGCTGGAGAACCCGCTGGCGCAGTCGCTTCTGGCCGGCGAGTTCGGCCCCGGCGATACCATCGAGGTGGACATGGCCGGCGAGCAGCTGGCCTTCACCCGGGCGGCGGCCGCGGCCTGATCCGTCCGGTATCCTGCGACATCGACAAGGCCCGCCCGGTGCGGGCCTTTTTCATGCCGGGTCCGCGCTGCGACACAATCGCGGGCCTGGCGCAACGGGACGTGCGCCGAGGGGGTTGGGTATGCCGCATCTGATCGTCGAATATTCGCAGGGCCTGGCCGCGGGGCCGGAGGTGGCCGCTTGGCTGGACGCCCTGCACGCGGCGGCCTGCGCTTCGGGGCTGTTCCCGGCGTCGCATATCAAGGTCCGCGCCCACCCGGTGTCGCAGTATCGGCTCGGGGGCGAGGTGCGGCCTTTCGTGCATGTCTAGGTGCGTCTCAAGTCCGGCCGTTCGCTGGCGCAGCGCCAGGCGCTGAGCGAGGCCGTCCTGCGGGCCCTGCAGGACCGGATCGGGGAGGCGGTAATCACCGTCGAGGTGACCGAGATGGAGGCGGCGAGCTACGCGCGGCACGATCCGCAGGACGGAGACCGGGACCGCCCGGATTGAAATGCCGGTGTGCGTGGCGAGCCGGGCGTTCCGGACCGCTACACTCGGGGGGAGGAAAGACGGAACGGGATGTTCGTGATGGCGGTGGTACGGGTGGTTGCGGTCCTGGCGCTAGGGTTCGTGCTGGCGGGGTGTTCGCTGCTGGACGCGCGCGAACAGCTCGCGCGCATGGGCGGGGCCTGCGTGATCAGCGGCACGGTGGGACCGGACGCGACGGCGTCCGAGGCGGGTCGGACGGGGCCCTATATCGTGGCGGTATTCCGCGAGTCGGTCGGTGGCGCCGGGGTGCCCGAGCCGGTGGACCATGTGGTCAGCGCCCAGGGCGGGAGCTGGTTCTTCGGGCTGGAGCCGGGTCGCTACCGCGTGCTGGCCTTCCGCGACGAGGAGGGTGATCGGGCCCATCCCGCCGGTGCCCCGGTGCAGTATGTGGCCGGCGGCGAGGCGCTGGACTGTGGCCCCGGCGGGCGGCTGACCGGGATCGAGATCCGCGTGAACGGGGACCATCGCCTGGCCCACCCGGTTGCCCTGCCGGCCACGCGCGGCCTGGAGGGCGCCGAGGGCGCCCGCGACCTTCCGCTGAGCCTGGGTCGAGTGACCGCTTTCGGCACGATAACTCACCTGGACGACCCGCGTTTTGCCTCCGATGTGGCCCGCGGCAGCCAGTGGCGACCCCTGGACTTCGTGATGGACGGTTACGCGGGGGTGTACTTCCTCGAGCCCCATGATCCGACGCGGACGCCGGTGCTGTTCGTGCACGGGATGAACGGCTCGCCACGGGACTTTGCCGGGCTGCTGGAGGTTCTGGACCGCGAGCGTTATCAGCCGTGGTTCTACTACTACGCCTCCGGGTTGCCACTGCAGTCGGCGGCTGCGCACCTGGCACAGGTGGTGGAGGAGCTGGAAGTGCGTCACGGGGTCGAGTCGCTACCGGTGGTGGCGCACAGCATGGGCGGGCTGGTGGCGCGGGGGTTCCTGAACGAGCGAGCTCGGCGCGAGGCGGCGGCACCGGTGCCGGTTATGATCACCCTGTCCACGCCCTGGGCCGGGCACGAGCGGGCGCAGCAGGGGGTGGATCGCTCGCCGGTCGTGATCCCGGTCTGGCGCGACATGGCCCCGGGCAGCGACTACCTGGAAGGCCTGTTCCCGCATCCGGGCGCGGGGGCAGGCGAGTTGCATCTGGTGTTCGGCTACCAGCGCGGCGAAGGGGGTGCGCGCGCGACCGCGGACGGGGTGGTCACGCTGGCCAGCATGCTGCACCCGCCGGCCCAGCGCGAGGCGGCCTCGGTCTTCGGCGTGGCGACCACGCATGCCGGCATCCTGTCGCATCCGCTGGCGCTGGAGCGGGTCGAGGAACTCCTGTCCCGGGTGGAGGACCGGTAATGGCTGCGCCCGGCGGCTTCTGCACCGCGACGGGGCAGCGGGATCGGCGTAGTCTGGGGCCACCCGGCCGCACTTCGAGCGGGCGGCGGTTCAACGGGGAATGCGATGCAGTTGTTCGAGTGCGAGTGCTGTGGGCAGGGGGTGTATTTCGACAACACCTACTGCACACGCTGTGGCCATCGGCTGGGGTTTCTCCCGGATCGTCTGGAGGTGTCTGCCCTGGCGCCGGCCGGAGAGGCCACGGATGCCCGCGGACGCCCGGTGCCTGGCGGATTGTGGCGGGTGGCGGACGAGCCGGACGGGGCACTGTACCGCCAGTGTCGCCACTATGCGGTGGACGCGGTCTGCAACTGGATGGTGCCGCACGGCGACGCCGACCCGTTCTGCGGGGCCTGCCGCCTGAACCGGACCATCCCCGACCTGAGTGTCCCCGGCAATGCACGTCTGTGGGAGCGCCTGGAGACGGAGAAGCGGCGCCTGGTCTACGGGTTGTTGCGTCTGGGCCTGCCGGTGGTGCCGCGACGTGATGATCCCAAGGGGATCGCATTCGACTTCCTGGCCGATACGGCCCCCGAGTTCCGCGAGGGCGGTGGCGTGGTCACCGGCCATGCGAACGGGCTCATTACCCTGAATATCGCCGAGGCCGACCCGGCGGTCCGCGAGCGCATGCGCGAGGCGATGGCCGAACCCTATCGCACGATCCTCGGCCATTTCCGCCACGAGTCCGCCCACTACTACTGGGACCGCCTGATCCGCGATACTCCCTGGCATGCCGCCTTCCGCGAGCGCTTCGGCGACGAGCGCGCGGACTATGACGAAGCCCTGCGCCGGCATTATGCCGAGGGGCCGCCCTCCGAATGGCAGGCCTCGTTCGTCTCCGCCTACGCCAGTTCGCATCCCTGGGAGGATTGGGCCGAGACCTGGGCCCACTACCTGCACATCGTGGATACCCTGGATACCGCGTCCGCCTACAACATGGATATCGTGCCCGGTGCCGGCCCGTCAGCACGGCTGGGTGCGCAGGCCGATGCACCGGCCTTCGACGCCTATGCCGCGGCCGATTTCGATGGACTGATGGAGCACTGGCTGCCACTGGTCAGCGCCCTCAACAGCCTCAACCGCAGCATGGGGCATCCGCATGTCTATCCCTTCGTGTTGACGGCCACGGCCATCGCCAAGCTGGCGTTCGTGCATCAGGTCATTCAGGATTTCCGCACGGATTGTCGTGCCGCGCTGGCGGGTGCCACCGGTACCTGAGCGCACGCCGGGGGCGCGCGGTCCGGCGCGCCCGCCACTCATGCGAAAGGACGCCCGATGTACAACGTTGCCACCCGTGGCCCATTCAAGGGGCTGAATCCGCGCGTCGCGCCGCTGGCGCTGATCCTGGTAGTGATCATCGCCCTGCTGGGGGTGTATCGCACCGAGCAGCTGGGTGCGGTGGTGGGCGATGCGCGTACCTTCGTGACGCCGCTTCTGGAGTGGTACTACGTGGTCGTCATGGCCTTCTTCCTGGTGATCGTGGTCTGGCTCGGGGTCGGGCGCTACAAGAACGTGCGCCTGGGGCATGACGACGAGGTTCCCGAGTTCACCACCCTGTCATGGCTGTCGATGCTGTTCGCTGCAGGCATGGGCGTGGGGCTTCTGTTCTGGGCGGTGGCCGAGCCGCTGTCGCACTACGGCGGGAACCCGTTCCTGATCGATAATGGCGACCGGGCCGCGGCCGCGGACATGTCCATGGTCCTGACCTATTTCCACTGGGGTCTGAATGCCTGGGGCGTGTTCGCCCTGCTGGCCCTGATCCTGGCCTACTTCGGGTTCCGAAAGGGCCAGCCGCTGGCCCTGCGCTCGGCCCTGCACCCGCTGATCGGCAAGTACAGTCACACCTGGCCGGGGGACCTGGTCGACCTGTTGGCGATCATCGCCACCGTCTTCGGGATCGCGACGACGCTGGGCCTGGGGATCCAGCAACTGGAGTCCGGACTCGCGCACACCGTTGGGATCTCCCTGGAGGGGGACCGCGGACTACTGATGCTGACCGCGCTGCTGACCGTGATTGCGATCGTGTCCGTGGTGACCGGGATGCAGGCCGGGGTGCAGCGGGTCAGCCAGGCCAACCTCTGGCTCAGTGTCGCGCTCCTGGGGCTGCTGCTGGTGGCGGGGCCGACCCAGTACCTGCTGGCCCTGGTCGTGCAGTCCAGCGGCAGCTACCTGCAGAACCTGCTGGGGCTCTCGCTGTACACCCACGCCCACCATATGGACGAGTGGCATGCCGACTGGACGGTCTTCTACTGGGGCTGGTGGCTGGCCTGGGCGCCGTTCGTCGGGCTGTTCATCGCGCGCATCTCGCGCGGCCGCACGCTGCGCGAGTTCGTGATGGGCGTACTGCTGGTGCCGACCCTGATCACCTTCTTCTGGCTCGCGCTGCTGGGCGGCACCGCTTTGCATGCCGAGGTCGAGGGCATCGCCAATATCGCCGAGCGCGTGTCCGAGGACCTGACTATGGCGACCTTCGCCACCATGGAGACCCTGGAGCCCTGGCTGATTGCGAAGACGGGGGCGATTCTGATCACGATCCTGATTGCGACCTACCTGCTGACCTCCGCCAATGCCGGGATCGTGGTCATCAATACCCTGCTGGCCCATGGATCCACCGAGCATCGGGCGATCCACCTGATCCTGTGGGGGGCGATGATCGGGCTGGTGACCGGGGTCCTGCTGCTGGCCGGCGGGCTGGAGGTCCTGCAGAACGCGGTCATCCTGGCGGCGCTGCCGTTCTCGCTGGTGATGCTGATGATGGTGGTCGGGCTGATGCGCGGTCTGGAGGACGAGCGCTACGCGCCGCGTCCGGGCGAGCACACGGTCGCGCCCAGCGAGCCGTGGACCATCCCGCCGGACCGCGTCCACGAGGACTTCGACGTAGACGACGACGCCCCCGAGGCCGACGCCGAAGACGACGCGCCCCGGCGCTCTTGACCTGTGCCCCCAATTTTCACCACGAAGCCCACGAAGGCACGAAGAAGGGCAAGACCTCTACACCACAGAGGGCACAGAGAAAACACGCGGTACGAGGGCCGCGCATGACGAGGGACTACGTCGATCGCCGTCGGCCGATCGAGACGCCATTCCGTCCAGCCCTGACCTTCTCCGTGTCCTCTGTGCCCTCTGTGGTTCAAATCGCTCTTGAAGTTGCCTTTCTTCGTGCCTTCGTGCCTTCGTGCGCTTCGTGGTAAACAAAATGGGCGGTGGGTAGAGGAGAAAGGCCCGCGCATCCTGCGCCCACTTTCGGGTGGGCGGGGCTTGCCGTAGCCTGTGCGCCCATCGTCAACCGAACCGCGAGAGAAGCCCCATGAGCGATACCCTGCAGTTGTCCGGCGAGCTGATCCAGAAGGTCCAGGAGGTTCTGACCGAGGTGGATCCGAAGGCGCAACAGCCCATCGTGGCCGTCCAGTACCTGAGCGCCATTACCGGGTTCATGGTCGCGCAGATGCCGGAGTCGGTGAACGAGCGCAAGGAATACCTGAAGCAGCTGTCGCAGTTCACCGAGTCGGTGTTCGTGGACGTGGAGAGTCGCAAGCAGGCCGCGCCGCCGCCGCAGGAAGCCAGCGGCGTGTGGCGCCCCGGCGACAACTGATCCGGGCTGGCGGCGCGCCGGCGTCAGCCGTTGTCGCCGCCTTCGCCCCGGTCCTTGCGCATCTGGCGCAGCATGGCTTCCTGCTCGTTGAAGCTGGGCATGCGCCGCTTGCCGCCCACGTCGCGGTCACGGTCGCTGGCGCCGGCCTGGCCGGACTGGCCCGGCTTTTCGGCGTCCTTGATGCGCTGATACTCCTGCAGTTCGCGGCGGGCATCCTCGTCGCTGGTGTAGCGGCCGCGGTAGTCCTGCGGCGGCTTGTGTCCCTTGCGCAGGAAGACCTGCTTGCGCAGTTCCTTGTTGTAGTCGGTGACCCGGCGGTCGATCCACCACAGGTCCACCAGCGCCCACAGCACACCGGCGCCCAAGGGTAGCAGCCACCAGAGGGCGGGTACGAAAAAGGCCAGGGCCAGGGTGATCGCGGTGAGCGCCAGGAAGCCGGCGCCGCCCAGCGGTTCGCGCAGGTAGAAGCGGTGCAGGCCCAGCGGGAACAGGACCCACGCGGCGTAGGCCGCGGGCCGGGTGCGCATCTCGCTGGCGAGCTTGGCATTGATGGACTGCAGGCCGCCGCCCTCCAGGTCCAGTTCCTTCCAGGCCTTGCTCATCCCTGCCTCCGTTGCGTTCACGTGTAGCGCCACGGTAGCCGCAACCCGGGGCGCGGGGCGATTGTGCGGGTGCCGCGCGAGGGTTTTACCGGCGCTGCGTCAGCCCTCTTCGCGCGTGGGGTCGCGTTCCAGCAGGCGGCGCACGGTGTCGCGCACCGGGCGGCCCTGGTAGAGCACGGCGTGTACCTCGGCGCAGATCGGCATCTCCACCTCCAGTGCTTCGGCCCGCACCACGGCGACCCGGGCCGTCTCCACGCCCTCCACCGACTGGCCGACCCGCGCGCGGGCGGTCTCGAGGTCCACCCCCTCGCCCAGCATCCGCCCCAGGCGGCGGTTGCGCGACTGGTTGTCGGTGCAGGTGAGGATCATGTCGCCCAGCCCGGAGAGGCCGGTAAGGGTGGCAGGGCGGGCGCCCACCGCGGCGCCGAAGCGCTGGATCTCGGCCAGTCCCCGGGTCATCAGGGCCGCGCGGGCATTGGCGCCGAACCCGGCGCCATCGGCGATGCCCGTAGCCACCGCCAGCACGTTCTTCAGGGCCCCGCCAAGCTCCACGCCGATGACGTCGGTGTTGCGGTACAGACGCAGGGAACGCCCGTGCAGCGCCTCCACCAGGCGATCCATATGGTCTTCGTCGGTGGAGGCCACGGACAGCGCGGTCGGTTGCTCCTGCGCGACCTCGGCGGCGAAGGAGGGGCCCGAGATCAGGGCGGGCGGGTGCTCTGGACCCAGTTCCTGCTCGGCGATCTCGTGCAGCCAGGCGCCGGTGGCGGTCTCCAGGCCCTTGGTGGCCCAGGCCACCACCTGTCCGCGCGCCAGCCGCGGGGCCAGCCAGCGCAGGGTCGCGCGGAAGGCGCCGGAGGGGACGGCGATCAGGACCAGATCGCGGCCGTCGACGATCGCGGGGTCGGCGCTGACGCGGAGGTTGTCCGGGAAGCGGTGGCCGGGGAGGTAGCGGGCATTCTCGCGCTCGGCCTGCAGGCGCGCGGCGGTGTCATCGCCGCGTACCCACAGGGCCACGTCGGCATGCAGCCGCGCCGCATGCAGGGCCAGCGCCGTTCCCCAGCAGCCGCCGCCGAGGACCGCGATGCGCATCCTAGGAAACCCCATGCTTCATGTACGCGCGCTCGCGTCGGTACGCCAGGTCCTTCGGGGGCCTGGCGTCAGGCCTGCTGGCTGGGCGCGGTCTGCTCGCCGCCGGCCTGCTGCTTCTGCTCCTGGAGGTGCTGGGCGTACAGCGACTCGAAATTCACCGGCTGCAGCAGCAGCTGCGGGAAGCCGCCCTTCAGGACCAGGTCGGCGACGGTTTCGCGGGCGAACGGGAACAGCACGTTGGGGCAGTAGGCGCCCAGCAGGTGATTGCGCTGGTCCTCGGGGAAGTTGCGCACGATGAAGACGCCCGCCTGCTTGATCTCCACCAGGTAGGCGGTCTTGCCGTCGGACTCGGTGGTCACGGTCAGGCCCAGTTCCACTTCGAAGGCCCCGGCGGCCTCGTCGATCGGGCGCGCGTTGGTGTTCAGCTGGATGTTGGTCTCGCCCTTCCACTCGCGCATGAACACCTCGGGGGAGTCCGGCGCCTCGAACGAGAGGTCCTTGATGAAGACCTTCTGAATGGAGAAATCGGGGCGGTCGTTCTGTTCGCCCTGGGCCGCGCCGTTGCCGCTGTTGGGGGAGTTCTCTTCAGCCATGGTGTTCTATCTCGCAGTCGTCTTGAATCGGGGCATTGTAAGGGGGTGCGCGCGCCTTGCGGGTGCGGTGGCCGGAAGCGCTGCCCGGTGGTGCGGGCGCTGCCGGTTATCCGGCACTGCCGGCGGCCGTCGGCTCGACCCCTGCCGCGGCGGCCAGGCGCGCCAGCTCGCCACTGCTGTCCATCGCCTGCAGTTCGTCGAAGCCGCCGATGTGGGTCTCGCCGAGGAAGATCTGCGGGACCGAGGTGCGGCCGTCGGCGCGTTGCTCCATCTCGGCACGCAGGCCCGGTTCGCGGTCGACGGTGTACTCCGCGAACGGGTAGCCACGCTGGTTGAGCAGGCGCCGGGCCAGCAGGCAGAACGGGCAGCGCCCGCTAGAGTAAACCTCGAACTGCATTACTTCTTCTTGATGGGCATGTTGGCCGATTGCCAGGCCTGGATGCCGCCCTGCAGGTTGACCACGTCCTCGAACCCGGCCGCGGTTAGCTGCTGCGCGGCGCTGGCGGAACGGTTGCCGCTGCGGCAGTAGACCACCACGGGCTTGTCCTTGTACTTCTCGATGTCGCCCATGCGCTTTTTCAGGCTGCCCAGCGGGATGTGCTTGGCGCCTCCGATGCGGCCGGCCGCGACCTCGCTGTCCTCGCGTACGTCCAGCACCAGGGCGTCGTCCTGATTGATCACGCGCACCGCCTCGGCCGGCGACAGGGAGCGGTACTTGCGGTTCAGGCGCCGGAGTTCGACGAACAGGATCATCCCGATCACCGCCAGCAGGGCGCCGGTCAGGATCGGGTGATTGGCGAGAAATTCGGGCAGGCGTTCAAGCATTCGGGAGACCGGATCGGAGGGGTGATTGTCAGGAACTGCAGAAAACGTCCTGCATCATACCGATCAGGCGCAGGGTCCGGGAGTCCCCCACGCGGTAGTAGACCCGGTTGGCATCCTTGCGCGTGGCGAGGATGCCCTTGTCGCGCAGGATGCCCAGGTGCTGCGAGATGTTGCTCTGCGAGGTCCCGACCTGGTCGACGATTTCCTGTACGCTGATTTCGCGATCGCCGAGAATGCAGAGGATCTTCAGGCGCAGCGGGTGGGACATGGCCTTGAGCGAGCGCGAGGCCCGTTCGATATCCTCGTCCTGGGACATCAGGCCGTCTTCGACGGACAGATCGTCTTCAACCGTTTCGTGGCTCACGGCATACCTCTCTTGCGAGCGAGGGAAATCCTCGCAACCGGGTCAGAATATAAGAACCTAAACGTACCCCGATATGCGAATCTGCGCAATCCTGAGTCATCCATATGGCCTCCGCGCCCCGTTCTGGTGCGGAGTGCTGGCCGGTCTGCTGCTGGTCCCGGGGGCCCTGGCGCTGGAACCCGAGGCCGAACTGCGCGAGACCCGCGAGGCGATCCAGGACCTCGAACGCACTCAGGAGGAGCGCTACGCGGCCTTGCAGGAACTGGAGGCCCTGCTGGCGGACGCCGCGCGCGGGACCGAGGACTCGCGCCGCGAGTTGCGCGAGCTGGCGCAGGCGCGTTCGCGCCAGGAGGCGGTCGTCGCCGACCAGGAGGCGCGGGTGGACGAGGCCCGGGAGCACCTGGAGACGGAACGCCGCGCGGCGGCCCGGCTGGTGCGCGACCAGTGGCAGCGCGAACGCCACGTCGGGCGCCTGGACGGCCAGGGCGGGAACGATCGTCATCAGGTGGCGTTCGCCGTGCGTATCCGCGAGGCCCGGGAGCAGGCGCTGGAGTCGTTGCGTGACCGGATCGAGGGGCTGGAGGCGGAGCGCGAGGCCCTGGCGCGGGAACGCGCGGTCCTGGCGGAACAGGAGGAACAGGCGCGCGCCGCGGTCGCGGATCTGGAACGCGAGGAGGCACGCCAGCGCCAGGCCATGGCGGAACTGGAGGCGGCCATCGAGGACGAGGCGCTGGAGCTGGAACGCCTGCAGCGCAACGCGGAGACCCTGGAGGCGGTGATCGAGGAGGTCGAGGCGCGCAGCGCGGCGCGCGCCGAGGCCCCCGGGGACTCCGCCCCCGCGCAACCCGACGTGGCCTTCGCCGAGCTGCAGGGCGAACTCCCGCGGCCGGCCGACGGCCGGGTGATCCGCAGCTTCAATGATTCCCGTGGCAGCCGCCTGCGCTCGCGCTGGCGCGGCACGGTGCTGGAGGTCGAGAACGGCGCGGCGGTGCGTGCGGTGCACTACGGGCAGGTGGTCTACGCCGACTGGATGCAGGGCTACGGCTTCCTGGTGATCGTGGATCACGGCGAGCGCTACCTGACGCTGTACTCCAATGTGGAGGAGATCCTGGTGGCAGAAGGCGCAACGGTGGGCGCTGGCGAGCAGCTGGCCGTGGCCGGCGCGGGCAGCGAGGCGATCGCGCCCGGACTCTACTTCGAGATCCGGCATAACGGCGGACCATTGAACCCCGAGGGCTGGTGGCCCTCTCAGTAGACAGAGAGAAGTGAGACCGGGGTCCGGCAAAAGGCGGATGGAGCGCCTGCATTCAGGCGCCCATCACATTGCCGGTGCTACCATCCTCACACTGATCACCTCACGTAACGAGGAAAGGTAATGAGCAAGTCTTGTCGCACCGGATACGCCCTGATCGTCGGACTGGTCGTCGGGGTCATGCTGAGTGTCTCGGTGGCCGTCTACGCCGACCGCGACAATGGCGCGCAATCCGCCCTGCCGGTGGAGGATCTGCAGCGCTTCACCGACGTGTACATGCGCATCAAGCGCAATTACGTCACCGAGGTCGACGACAAGGACCTGCTGGACAACGCGATCCAGGGGATGCTGTCCGGTCTGGACCAGCACTCGGCCTACCTGGACGAACAGGACTTCGAGGACATGCAGGTCGGCACCTCCGGCGAGTTCGGTGGCCTGGGGATCGAGGTGGGCATGGAAGACGGGTTCGTCAAGGTCATCGCGCCGATCGACGACACCCCCGCCAGCCGTGCCGGAATCGAGGCCGGTGATCTGATCATCCGCCTGGACGGCGAGTCGGTGAAGGGTATGTCGCTGTCCGACGCGGTCGCCAAGATGCGCGGCGAGAAGGGCTCGGACATCACCCTGACCGTGCTGCGCGATGGCGAGGACCGGCCGATGGAGATCACCATCACCCGGGATGTGATCCAGGTGCAGAGCGTGCGCTCCGAGATCCTGGAGGACGGCTTTGGCTATGTGCGGATCAGCAACTTCCAGCAGCGCACCGCGCGCGATCTCGTGCGGGCGGTCGAGGACCTGCAGGAGCAGGGCGAGCTGAAGGGTCTGGTGCTGGACCTGCGCAACAACCCGGGCGGCATCCTGAACGGGGCCGTGGGAGTCTCGGACGCGTTCCTCGAGGACGGCCTCATCGTCTACACCGAGGGCCGTCTGGAGGACTCGCAGTTCCGTTACCAGGCCTCGCCGGGCGACGTGCTGAAGGGCGCGCCGATGGTGGTGCTGGTCAATCGCGGTTCGGCCTCGGCTTCGGAGATCGTGGCGGGCGCGCTTCAGGACCACAAGCGGGCCGTCGTCATGGGCCAGAACACCTTCGGTAAGGGCTCGGTACAGACCATCCTGCCGCTGACCCAGAATACCGGGATCAAGCTGACCACCGCGCGCTACTTCACGCCCGAGGGTCGCGCGATCAACGAGGACGGGATCGAGCCGGACATCCGCCTGCAGCAACTGGTGGTGCAGCGTAGCGACAGCGAGAACGGCGGCGCCCGCATGGGCCGGGATGGTCTGCCGGAGTCGGTGGATGCGGATGACGAGGACAATGGCGAGGCCCTGGCCGAGCGCGACTACGGCCTGAGCGAGGCGCTGAACCTGCTGAAGGGCCTGAACTTCTACAACCGCCGCTGAACGCGGCGGGGTCGCGATCGACGGAGAACCGATGCCGAACGTACTGGTGCCCCTGGCTGCCGGGGCCGAGGAACTGGAGGCAGTCACTATCATCGACCTGCTGCGCCGCGCGCAATTCGAGGTCATCGTGGCCGGGCTGGAGCCCGGGCCGGTGACCTGCTCGCGCGGAACGGTCATCCAGCCGGATACCACCCTGGACCAGGTGCTGGATGCGGCCTTTGACCTGATCGTCCTGCCGGGTGGTCTGCCGGGGGCCAATCACCTTCGCGACGATGCCCGGGTGCAGGGACTCCTGCGGGCGCAGGCCGAGCGCGACGGCTACCTGGCGGCGGTTTGC
The DNA here is from genome assembly GCF_000377285.1 of Thioalkalivibrio sp. ALE25. NCBI lineage: Bacteria > Pseudomonadati > Pseudomonadota > Gammaproteobacteria > Chromatiales > Ectothiorhodospiraceae > Thioalkalivibrio > Thioalkalivibrio sp. ALE25. The sequence goes on from NZ_KB897933.1 coordinate 55,612, forward strand.
GCCGGACCCAAGGCGCTGGCCGAGGCCGGCCTGCTGGAAGGCCGGCGCGTGACGGCCTTCACCGGCGCGCTGGACGACGTCGGAATCCCGTCCACCGGCGCCCCGGTGGAGGTGGACGGCCGCCTGATCACGGGCCGCGGCCCGGGCGCCGCGATGGACTTCGCCCTGACCCTGATCGAACAGCTCGCCGGCCGCGACGCCCGCGACGCCGTCGAAGGCCCGTTGCTGCGCCCCTGAATCCTCTACCCCGAAGCGCGCCAAGGCACAAGAAAGGTCAAGAGCAATTTACAGGAAGGTGGGAAGACAGGAAGAAATTCTTGTTGAATGATGCGGTGGTAATCGCAATGCCCTGAACCCCTTCAAACCTTCCCGTCTTCCTGTTGACGCTTTTTCCCTTGGTGCCTGCGTAGTGCGATCGCCTTTCGGTTACCCCACGGTGGCGTAGCGGGTGGCGCTGCCCAGCCAGCGTTCGATCAGGGCGCCGGCGCGGGCTGGGTCGTTCTCGATTCGTGCGGCCAGTGTGGTGGCCTCGTCCAGCAGGTCCTGGTCGCGACCCCAGTCGGCGACGCGGAAGCTGCGATCGCCGGTCTGGCGCGTGCCCAGCAGTTCTCCCGGCCCCCGCAGTTTCAGGTCCACCTCGGCGATCTCGAAGCCGTCGTCGGTGCGGCGCATCGCCTCCAGGCGCTCGCGCGCGGTCTCGCCCAGTGGCGGGCGGTAGAGCAGTACGCAGGCGGAGGCGGTATTGCCGCGCCCGACCCGGCCGCGCAGCTGGTGCAGCTGCGAGAGTCCCATGCGCTCGGCGTTCTCGATGATCATCAGGCTCGCGTTGGGTACGTCCACGCCGACCTCGATGACCGTGGTGGCGACCAGCAGGTCGATTGCCCCCGCGCGAAAGCGCTCCATCACCGCGTCGCGCTCGGGGCCCTTCATGCGTCCGTGGGCCAGGCCGATGGTCAGTTCCGGCAGCGCTTCGCGCAGGCGTTCGGCGGTGGCCTCCGCGGATTCCGCCTCCAGTTGTTCCGACTCCTCCACCAGCGGGCAGACCCAGTAGGCCTGGGTGCCGGAGCCGCAGGCGGCGCGGATGCGCTCGATGACCTCGTCGCGGCGCTCGTGGCTGATCAGCGCGGTGCGTACCGGCGTGCGCCCGGGCGGGCGCTCGTCGATCACCGAACTGGCGAGTTCCGCATACAGGGCCATGGCCAGGGTGCGCGGGATGGGCGTGGCGGTCATGATCAGCTGGTGCGGCATGTACCCGTTGCCCTTGTCGCGCAGGGCCATGCGCTGGTGCACGCCGAAGCGGTGCTGCTCGTCGATGATCGCAAGCCCCAAGTGGTGAAAGCGGACCTCCTCCTGGAACAGGGCGTGGGTCCCGATGGCGACCTGCCGCTGGCCCGCGGCCAGCTCGGCGAGCAGCTGGCCGCGTTCGCTCGCGGTCTGGCGTCCGCCCAGCCAGGCGATCGCAATCCCCAGCGGTTCCAGCCACTGGGCGAGGTTGCGCCCGTGCTGGCGCGCCAGCAGCTCCGTGGGGGCCATGAAGGCGACCTGGAAGCCGGCCTCCACCGCGGCCAGTGCGGCCGCGACTGCCACCAGGGTCTTGCCCGAGCCCACATCTCCCTGCACCAGCCGGTTCATCGGTTGCGGTCGCGCCAGGTCGGCGAAGATCTCGGCGGTCACGCGTTCCTGCGCGCCGGTCGGCGCGAACGGAAGCTGTTCGCGAAGTTGCTGCCACAGCGCCCCGGGCGGCTGGATGACCGGGGCGCCGCGCGCGTCCTGTGGTGTCCGGCTTTGCTGCATGCGTGCGAGCTGGTGGGCGCACAGCTCCTCCAGCGCCAGGCGGGTGCGCGCCGGGCTGCGGTTCTCCGCGGTATCCAGTTCGCCCAGGGCATCGGCCCGCGCCGGGGGATGGTGCAGCTGTTCCAGCGCGGCGTGCAGCCCGGGCAGGCCCTGGCGGGACAGCTCCGGCAGCAGATCGGGCAGGGCCTGCATGCCCGGCAGGGCGTGCGTCACCAGCTGGCGCAGCAGCTTCTGCGAGATGCCCTCGGTGGTCGGGTAGATCGGGGTCAGGTGCGATTCCAGCGCGGGCGGGGTATCCCCCACGGTCTGGAGCTCCGGGTGCACGCATTCCAGCGCCCCGGGCAGGCCGCGCGGCTCGCCGAAGGCGCGGATGCGCGTGCCGGGTCCCAGGCGCCGTTGCTGGTTGGCGCCGAAGTGGAAGAAGCGCAGCAGGATCTGTGCCTGGTCGTCGGCCAGGGTGACCACCAGCATGCGCCGGCGGCGGTGCACCACCTCGGCATGGGTGACGCGGCCCTCGAACAGCGCGGCCAGGCCCGGGCGCAGCGCGGCAATCGGGGTCAGCCGGGTGCGGTCCTCGAAGCGCAGGGGCAGGTGGAACAGCAGGTCCCCGGCCTGTGTCAGGCCCAGGCGTTCCAGGCGCTCGGCCACCGCCGGGCCGACACCCTTCAGGGTGGTCAGCGGGGCCTGCAGGTCCACCGCAGGGGCTCGCGTCGGGTGCTCAGCCGCGCGGGCACCAGGCGATGGCATCCATCTCCACCTGGGCGCCCTTGGGCAGGGCGGCCACGCCGATCGCGGCGCGTGCCGGGTAGGGCTCGCCGAAGACCTCGCCCATGATTTCGTTGACTAGCGGGAAGTGGGTCAGGTCGGTCAGGAAGATGTTCAGCTTGGCGATGTCCGCGGTGCTCGCGCCCGCGGCCTCCAGGACAGCCTGGAGATTGGCGAATACCTGGCGGATCTGGTCCTCGATGCCGCCGCCCACCAGTTCCATGGTGGCCGGATCCAGCGGGATCTGGCCCGACAGGTACAGGGTGTCGCCGGCGCGCACGGCCTGGGAATAGGGGCCAATGGCGGCCGGGGCGTTATCGGTCTGGATGATCTCGCGGGACATGCGGGCTCCTTGTTCGGCCGGATAGATTGTCGCGGATGGCGCCATTCTACTGATCCGGACGCCCGTGTGGGGTGTCCGCGGACTCGGCAGACCGGGGCGCGGACGGATACACTGCGCGGCACACGGACAACGACACAGAGGAAGCAGGCAATGACGGGATACGCACTGGCGAATGTGCTGCATGTACTGGCGGTGGTGATCTGGGTGGGCGGCATGTTCTTCGCCTACATGTTCCTGCGCCCGGTGGCGGGGCAGCAGCTCGAGGGCATGCCCCGGCTGAAGCTCTGGGAGGGCGTGTTCGCCCGTTTCTTCCCGTGGGTCTGGGCCTCGGTGCTGGTGATCCTGGCGACCGGCTTCTACATGATCTTCGGCGTGTTCGGCGGCATGGGCGACGTCCACCCCAGCGTGCATACCATGCTGCTGCTGGGTCTGATCATGATGGCGATCTTCGCCCATGTGTTCTTCGCGCCGTTTCGCCGCATGCGCCTGGCCATTGCCGCGGATGACGCCCAGGAAGGCCTGCGCCGGCTGGGGCAGATCCGCATCCTGGTCGGGATCAATACCCTGATCGGCCTGGCGACGATCGTGGTCGCCTCCGGCGGGCGCCTGCCGCTCTAATCTGCATCCCCTGGCGGGGGCACAGGACGGCCGGTCCGTCCGGCCCTCCAGACCAGTCGTGGCGGTTCGGGCGGCTCCAGCAGCACGGCGGCGTTCTGGCCGAATGTCTCCAGCCAGCGCGCGAGCAGGTGTTCGGGCAGGTCCGCGATCGCCAGGCCCGGCTCGTCCGGCCAGTGGCCCAGGGGATCGCGGTTGCAGGCCGGCCAGGCGCGCAGGCCCTGTTCCGTCACGGCTCGCTCCAACCGCTGCTGGCGTTGCTGGTTTTCTTCCTCGGTGAGCGGCTGGCTGCCCGGGTTGCAGGCGGTCAGCACGACGAGGCGGTGGGTGCCATGCCCCGCCATCCAGGCCGCCACCTCATCGGCCGCCCGGTCGATGCGCAGCACCCATGAACCGTCCGCGGTCTCCACGCAGTACCGCGCCTTGCGGTAGGCCTGTTCCAGTTCAGCCCGTCGCGATCTGGTTGGGGCGCATTCCGCGCGCCCCGGGGCGGGGTCGGCAGCGTCAGCGCTTGTATTGGTGGACATCTCGCGGCACCCTCGCGGCTGGATCGTGCAGATGCGATCGATCAAACAGGGGGAACGGGATGCGCGTCAAGGATGCGACAGCGGTTTGCGGGGTTTCGCCGGCAACCGGCCTGTGTGCGTATGGGGCGTGGCCCGTATCCTTGGTGGCTTGAGCAGCCATGCCCTCGCGTCCTGTCGTCCCCGGTCTGACCAGTGCCTTTGTCGTGGTGCTGTTGCTGGTCGCGGTAGTCGCCATGGCCAGCTGGCTGCGCGTGCAGCAACTGCAGTACGACGTCCAGGCCCTGACCGAGGAATACGTGCAGAAGGTGGATCGCGTGCACCGCATGCGCAGCCTGGTACGCGAGCGCATGCTGCGCGCCTCGCTGGTCATCAGCGCCGAGGATCCGGCCCTGCAGGACCGCTACCAGCGGGAGTTTCGCGAACTGGCCGAACGTTTTCTGGAGGCCCGAGCGGGCGCCGAGCTGCTGGCCCGGACCCCGCGCGATGCCGCGTTGCTGGCGGAGCTGCGCGAGCTGACCGCGACCGGGGCTCCGATCCTGTCCGAACTCGTGGACATCGCCCTCGCCGGTGGGCGCAACGAGGCGCTGGCCATCCTCTACGCGGATGCGATGCCGGTCCAGGAGGAAGTCCTGGAGCAGATGGAAGCCATCCTGCAGGCCTTCGAGCATGACAACGAGGAGGCGGTGGCCGCCATGGCCCGGCGTCACGAGCAGGCGCAGCAGATCACGCTGATCGCCACCGGCATCACGGTCCTGATCATGCTGCTGATGTGGGTGCGCGTGCGCCGGCGGATCTGGCGCGATCATGCCGCGTTGCGCCAGGAGCTGGAGAGCCGCCAGCAGGTCGAGGCCCGTCTGCGCGAGACGCAGGCCGGGCTGGAGGCCGCCGTGGCCCGGCGCACCGCGGCGTTGCAGGAGACCACCGAGCGCCTGGAAGAGGCGCAGCGGATCGCCGGGGCCGGCTACTGGGACTGGGATATCCGGGGTCAGCGCATGAACTGGTCGTCGCATGTCTTCGAACTGTTCGGTCTCGATCCGCGCACCGAGAGTGCGGGTTTCGAGGCGTACATGCGCGCCATCCACCCGGATGATCGCACCCGCGTGCGGCGCGCGACCAACGAGGCCCTGGACCGCGAGAATTTCTACCGGGTGGATCACCGGGTCGTGCGCCGGGACGGCGGGGTCCGCCATGTCCGGGTGGAGGGCGAGATCGACCGTGATGCCGAGGGGCGGGCCGTGCAGGTGCTGGGCATGGTGCGCGACATCACCCGCGACAAGGCCTCGGAGGAGCGCCTGTGGCATCAGGCCCACCACGACTCTCTGACCGGCCTGCCCAACCGCAGCCTGTTGCAGGAGCATCTGCAGCAGGCCCTGCGCCGGGCCCAGCGGACGGGCACCGGGCTGGCCCTGGTGGTCTGCGATCTCGACGGCTTCAAGCCGATCAATGACCGCCTGGGGCATGATGCCGGGGACGTGATGCTGGTGACCGTGGCGCGGCGCCTGCGCGAGGGGGTGCGGGAGAGCGATGTGGTCGCCCGCGTGGGTGGCGACGAGTTCGTGCTGCTGCTGGAGAATGTCCGTGATCCCGATGCCGTCACCGGTGTCGGCCTCAAGCTGATCGAGCGCTTCGAGGAACCGGTGGAGGTGAACCGCGAAGCGGTGTACGTGGGCCTCAGCATGGGGGCGGCGCTCTATCCCGGGGACGGCGACGACGCGGAGACCCTGCTGCAGCGTGCCGACCGCGCCATGTATCTGGCCAAGGAAGAGGGTGGCAGCCGTATCGTGCTGTACCACGAGTGTCCCGAGGCGGCGGTGCGCGCAACCGATCTGGCGCTGCGCCGGCGGGGCGCCCTGGGGTGCGGGCTGGAGGACCCGTCCGCTCGCGACTGAACCGGTGCTATTGCCGCAGCCGGGCGGCGAAGGCCTCCTCGGCGAGGGGCTCGCTGAACAGGAACCCCTGAAAGCGCGTGCAGCCCAGCGCCAGTAGCTGGTCCCGCTGCTCGGCGTGTTCCACGCCCTCGGCGATCACGTCCAGCTCCATGTTGCGGGCGATGTCCACGATGTTCTCGATCAGGGTCCGGTCGCCACCGGCCAGCAGCCCCTGCACGAAGGACTTGTCGATCTTCAGTTCGTCCACCGGCAGGTCGCGCAGATAGGCCAGCGACGAGTACCCGGTGCCGAAATCGTCCAGCGCGATGCGCACGCCGAGGGTCTGCAGCGCGCCCAGCTTGGCGATCGCATCCGGCAGGTCGCGCAGCAGTCCGGATTCCGTGACCTCCAGGGTCACGGCGCTGGCGTCGACCCCGTGGTGGCGCAGGCGGGCCTGGAACTGGTCGACGAAATCGGGGCGCGAGAGTTGCCAGGGCGACAGGTTCAGGGCCAGGCGCGGCGGGCGCAGCCCCGCCTGCTGCCACTGCGACAGGCGTTCCAGGGCATGGTCCAGGACCCAGTTGCCGATGCCATGGATCAGGCCGGTCTCCTCCGCAACCGGGATGAACAGGTCCGGCGCAACCGCGCCCAGCTCCGGGTGCCGCCAGCGCAGCAGGGCCTCGGCGCCGATCAGGCGTTCGGCGGCATCGAGCTGGGGCTGGTAGTGCAGGTCCAGCTGGCCGCGCGCCACTGCCTGGCGCAGGCCGTCCTCGACCTGCAGGCGGGTATGGGCCTCGTCCTGCAGGGCGTGGCGGTAGAACTGTACGCCGCCGCGTCCGGCGCGCTTGGCCTGGTACAGGGCGATATCGGCGTGGCGCAGGGCATCGGCCGAGCTCTCGCCGGCATCCGGGTAGCACACGCAGCCGAGGCTGGCCCCGACCCCGAAGGTGCGCTCGCCGATCACGATGGGTCGCTGCAGGGCCTCGAGGATGCGCTCGGCGATGGCGTGCAGGTCGGACTCGAGCGCCTCGCGGGCCCCTTCGCGGGGGGGCAGCACCACGGCGAACTCGTCGCCCCCCAGGCGGACGATCAGCGCATCCTCCGGGGCATGGCTGCGCAGTCGGTCGGCAACCGCCCCCAGTACGGTGTCGCCCACCGCGTGACCGAGGGCATCGTTGATGGTCTTGAAGTGATCCAGGTCGATCAGGATCAGCCCGCCGTGCAGGTCGCCGGCGACGGCCTCCTCGATATGCCGGGTCAGGTCGTCATGCAGGCGGGTCCGGTTGGCCAGCCCGGTCAGGGCGTCGTGGTAGGCCAGCGCGTGGATGTGCTCCTCGGTATGCAGGCGTTCCAGCTCGGCGCCCGCGCGGTCGGCCATGATCCCGAGGATCTCCATCGCCTTGTCGACATCCTCGACCGGATGGCGGTTAACCATCGCGATGTGCCCGAGCAGCGTCCCCTGGCTGTCCAGCAGCGGGGCGCCGAGGTAGCTCTCGGCATCCATCTCCACCAGCATCTCGTCGCGCGGGAAGCGTTGTTGAACATCGCAGGGATAGATACAGGTGCCGATCTCCAGCACGCGTTCGCAGGGGGTCTCGGCCAGGTCATAGCGAAAGTTCTCGACGATACGCCCGTGGGCGCACAGGGCGACGGTCTCGACCACACCGGACTGGTCCGGGGCTTCCGTGCCAATCAGGGCATAGTCGGCATCGAACAGGTTGCTCAGCTTGAGCACCAGCTGCTGGAAGAACTCCTCGCGCGAGCGTGCCTGCAGGCCCTCGGCGATCAGGCGCAGGGCATCCTCGCTGCGGTGCGCGGCGGTCACGTCCTCCTGCATCACGATGACGTCCTGTACCTCGCCCTGCGCATCCTGCAACGGGTAGATACAGCCCCGGAGCCAGCGTTCCCCGGGCGGGCCGGAAGGGCCTGCCTCGCTCCCGGTGTTGGCAGGCGTCGGCGGGGTGTAGGCCAGCGGGCCGATCTCGCGGTAGTGCCCGCGCACGGCATCCGCGAGCGGCTCCAGGAGCTTCTGGTCGATCGCATCCGGGCGCTCGAGGACGTTCCCGCCCGGGCGGGAGGCGTCACTGCCATGCATGCGTTCCCAGGCGGCATTGGTCTGGCGGATCTCGCCTTCCGGCGTGAGCACCTGGATGCCGATGGGGGACTGCTCGACCAGCGCGCGGAAGCGACTCTCGGAGTCGCGCAGGCGTTCGCCGGTCTCGCGGTTCAGTACCAGACTCATCATCACCACCATCACCACGTAGCCGAACGGTGCGAGCTGCGGCATCTCCAGCGCGCCGGCACGGGCGAGCACGCCCTGGATGGTGAACAGCACGAAGACCCCGATCCCGCCCAGCAGGAGCAGGGTGGTGGCCTGACGGTGGCGGCGGTAATGCCGGATCAACGTGACCAGCGCGAAGCCGAACACCAGAAAGACCGCGAGGACGCCGAAGCCGAACCAGGGACTGATCGTGCCCACGGCCAGGGCCACGTTCTCGCCCCAGGGCAGCTCGAGGATGCGCAGCTCCTCGATGTGGCGGTACTGCATGCTGTAGGGCTGCAGCGTGTTGACCACCCAGGTGATGCCCAGCAGTACCAGCAGTCCGGTCATCAGGCCGCGTGCGGGCGTCCGCGTATGGGCCGCGACGAAGGCGGCGAACAGGACGTAGAACGGGGCAAGCAGGTAGATGTTGAGGGTAAGGGCGCGGGTGTAGGCCGCGATGCTGTCGGCCTGGTAGGTCTGGGCCGAGCCGATGGCGACCACCACCATCAGGGCGCACATCGTGGCGAACAGGCGGTGCTCGGTGCGCCGCGCGCTCTGGCGGCTGTGCAGCAGGTGGCTCAGGCTGGCGTAGGCGGCCAGGCCGGCGGCAAGATAGAGCGACGGCACCAGGACCCCGTTCATCGATGTCCCTTTGCGGTTTCCGCGCGTCGTAACATCCCTTTACTCCCCTGCGGCGAAGCGAATCGGGCCCCGTCGGGTATTCGCGTGACATCGCCTACAGTACAAAAGACCGCAGGCCGCCGCCCCGGTTCGGGGGGGCGGCGCATGGGGGCCGGCTAACGCTGTCTGCACGCCGGCCGGGGAGTGTCGCCCCGCGTTACAGGTAGGGAGTGAGCAGGCGGGCGGCCCCGTCGCGAAGCTGCGAGGGGAGTCCTCGGGCACGGACCTCGTCGAGGGTCAGAGGATGCGACTGCGCGCGCAGGGCGTCGGCCCAGGTGGCCAGTTCGCCGCCCAGGCCGGCATCCAGGCATTCCAGGTTGAACTCGAAGTTCAGGCGCAGGCTGCGGGGGTCCCAGTTGGCGGACCCGACCAGCGCCCATTCGCGATCCACCAGCATCAGCTTGGCGTGGTTGAAGGGGGGCGGGGTGAGCCACAGGCGGCAGCCGCGTTCCAGCAGCTCGCCCTGTTGGGGGCGGCTGGCCCATTCCACCAGCCGCAGGTTGCTGCTGGCCGGGATCAGGATGTCGACTCGCACGCCACGCAGGGCGGCGGCCTTGAGCGCGCCGGTCAGCGCCACGTCCGGAAGGAAGTACGGGGTGATGATGGTGACCTGCTCGCGGGCCTCGGCCAGGGCCGACTGCAGCGTGAAGTTCAGGACCTCGAAGTCCTCGTCCGGGCCGTCCGGCAGGCCGCGACAGGCACGGGCCCCGGCCGGGTCGATGGTATCCGGGAACCAGCGCGGGCCGTCCAGACGTTCCCCGGTGGCGAATTGCCAGTCCTCCGTGAACACCCGCTGTAGTTGCGTGCAGGCGGGGCCGCGCAACTCGAAGTGGAGGTCGTGTATCGGGTGGGGGCCCGGATCGGCGTGGCTGTGGCCGCGGCGGATGTTCATGCCCCCGGTGAAGGCCCGGCGGCCGTCGATCACCAGCATCTTGCGGTGGTTGCGCAGGTTGAAGGCGGCCAGACTGCGTGGCAGGTGCACCGGCATGAAGGTGGTGGCCGGGATCCCCGCTCGGCGCAGCCGGCGCAGGGTGTTGCGGCGGCTGTAGCGGGCGCCGATGGCGTCGATCAGCACGCGCACCTGCACGCCCCGGTCCTGGGCCTGCTGCAGGCGGTCCACGAAGCGTTCCCCGACCCGGTCGTAGTCGAAGATGTAGGTGGCCAGGGTGATGCTGTGACGGGCGCTGTCGATGGCGTCCAGCATGCGGGCATAGGTGCGGTCGCCGTCGAACAGCGGTTCGATCGCGTTGCCGCCGACCAGGCGGAAAGGGCTCAGTCGGTCGCCGGAGTGCAGCAGGCGTTGCCAGCGTTCCGGCGGCTCGCTCAGGGTGGCGCCCCCGGCGCTGGGGTCGGCGATCAGATAGCCCTCGCGCAGGGCGTGGGCGCGCCGGCGGATGCGGTTGACCCCGAACAGCCAGTACAGGACCGAGCCGCCCAGCGGCAGCAGCACGATCAGCCCGACCCAGGCGATGATGGTCCCGGTGTCGCGGCGCTGCAGCAGGGCGTGCACCACGCTGATCGCCGCGAGGGCAAACACGGCGACGGCAGCGATACTGGCGATCCAGCCTGTATCCAGCACGAATGGACTCCTCCGGGGCTTCTCCGCTCCCCGGTTCGGCGGTTTTCCCGTGACCCCGTGGAATGGCGGGCGCGTGCCCGCTACAGTACGCGGGCCCGGTCCGGGGTAAAAGCCCGCGCCACCCATCATTCGCGAGAGCGCCGATGAGCGATATCGAGACCCCCAGCCTGTTCGCCAACAGCGGCGAGCAGCTGCCGCTGAAGGACTTCACCGAGAAGGCGTACCTGGACTACTCCATGTACGTGATCCTGGACCGTGCGCTGCCGCACATCGGCGACGGGCTCAAGCCCGTGCAGCGCCGCATCATCTACGCGATGAGCGAGCTGGGGCTCTCGGCCACGGCCAAGTACAAGAAGTCCGCGCGCACGGTCGGTGACGTGCTCGGCAAGTTCCATCCGCATGGCGACTCGGCGTGCTACGAGGCGATGGTGCTGATGGCGCAGCCCTTCTCCTACCGCTACCCGTTCGTCGACGGCCAGGGCAACTGGGGCTCGCCGGACGATCCCAAGTCCTTCGCCGCGATGCGCTATACCGAGTCACGGCTGTCGCGCTACGCGCAGCTGCTGCTCTCGGAGCTGGGACAGGGCACGGTGGACTGGGTGCCGAACTTCGACGGCGCGCTGGACGAGCCGAAGGTGCTACCGGCCCGGCTTCCGAACGTGCTGCTGAACGGCGGCTCCGGGATCGCCGTGGGCATGGCCACCGACATCCCGCCGCACAACCTGCGCGAGGTGGCCGCCGCCTGCGTGCACCTGCTGGAGCACCCGAAGGCGACCGTCGCGGAGCTGTGCGAGCACCTGCCGGCGCCGGACTTTCCCACCGAGGCCGAGATCATTTCCCCGCCTGCGGAGCTGCGAAAGGTCTACGAGACCGGGCAGGGTTCGATCCGCGCGCGGGCACGCTATGAACGCGAAGGTGACGACATCGTGGTCACCGCGCTGCCGCACCAGGTCTCCGGGGCCAAGCTGCTGGAACAGATCGCCAGCCAGATCCGCGCGAAGAAGCTGCCAATGGTCGAGGACCTGCGCGACGAGTCCGACCACGAACACCCGACCCGTCTGGTGATCACCCCGCGCTCGAACCGCGTGGATGTCGAGGCGCTGATGGCCCACCTGTTCGCGACCACGGATCTGGAAAAGACCTACCGCGTGAACATGAACGTGATCGGCCTGGACGGCCGACCGCAGGTACGCGACCTGGCCGGGCTGCTGAGTGAATGGCTGAGCTTCCGCATCGAGACCGTGCGCCGGCGTCTGCAGTGGCGCCTGGAGAAGGTGCAGGCGCGGCTGCATGTGCTGGAAGGCCTGCTGATCGCCTATCTCAATATCGACGAGGTGATCGCGATCATCCGCGAGTACGACCAGCCCAAGCCGGAACTGATGAGCCGCTTTGGCCTGTCCGATATCCAGGCCGAGGCGATCCTGGAGCTGAAGCTGCGCCACCTGGCCAAGCTCGAGGAGATGAAAATCCGCGGCGAGCAGGACGAACTGGCCAAGGAGCGCGATCAGCTGGAGAAGACCCTGGGGTCCGAGCGCCGCCTGCGCACCCAGGTCCGCCGCGAGATCGAGAAGGACGCCGCGGACTACGGTGACGAGCGCCGCTCGCCGCTGGTCCAGCGCGCCGCCGCGCAGGCACTGGACGAGTCCGCGCTGGTGCCCACCGAGCCGCTGACCATTGTGTTGTCGGAAAAGGGCTGGGCACGCGCGGCCAAGGGCCACGACGTGGATGCCCAGGGGCTCAGCTACAAGGCCGGGGATGCCTTTCAGGCCGCGGTCACTGGGCGCAGCAACCAGCCGGTCGCATTCATCGACTCCACCGGCCGGACCTATACCATCCCCGCGCATACCCTGCCGTCTGCGCGCGGGCAGGGCGAGCCGCTGTCCGGCCGGGTGAACCCGCCGGAGGGCGCGCGCTTTGTCGGCATGGCCACCGGGGCGGACGAAGACCGCTGGCTGCTGGGCTCGGATCACGGCTACGGCTTCGTCGCCAAACTGGGCGATTTGCTGGGCCGGCAGAAGGCGGGCAAGAATGTGCTCACCGTGCCCGCTGGGGCGGCTGTGCTGCAGCCGGCCCCGGTGCGCAACCCGCACGAGGATCACATCGCGGTCGTCACCACCCGCGGCTACCTGCTGCTGTTCCCGGCCACCGAGCTGCCGGAGCTGGCGCGTGGCAAGGGCAACAAGCTGATCGGTATCCCGTCCGCGGCCCTCAAGGACGGTTCCGAGCGGGTGCTCGACGTGGCCGTGCTGGGGCCGCAGGACACCCTGGTCGTGCACGCCGGCAAGCGCTTCAAGGCGCTGGCCCCGGCCGAGTGGGCGGAGTACGTGGGCGAGCGCGCCCGGCGCGGGCGCCAGCTGCCACGCGGCTACCAGAACGCGGACCGCCTGGAAGTGCGCCCGGCCTGAACCCCGGCGCGCTCCGGTGGTCATTGATCGGGGTGGCGCTTGAATTCGCGCGGCGCGCCCCGATGATTGCGACATCCCCGTAAATGGATTGATGGAGTACAGGAAAACTTCATGAAACGTGTTCTGCTGTTTCTGGCGACCAACTTCGCCATCCTGATCGTGCTCAGCATCACCCTGCGTATCCTGGGTGTGGAGAGCATCCTCGATGAACAGGGGGTCGATCTCGACCTGACCGCTTTGCTGATCTTCGCCGCCGTGTTCGGGTTCGGCGGGTCCTTCATCTCGCTGGCCATCTCCAAGTGGATGGCGAAGAAGACGATGAAGGTCCACGTGATCGACAAGCCGCGCAACGCCACCGAGCAGTGGTTGCTGGAGACGGTGCAGCGCCAGGCCAAGCAGGCCGGTATCGGCATGCCCGAGGTGGGAATCTACGATTCGCCCGACCCGAACGCCTTTGCCACCGGGATGAGCAAGAACAACGCCCTGGTGGCCGTAAGCACCGGACTGATGCAGAACATGGGGCAGGGTGAGGTCGAGGCCGTGCTGGGGCACGAGGTCGGCCACGTGGCGAACGGCGACATGGTGACCCTGGCACTGATCCAGGGCGTGGTGAACACCTTTGTGATCTTCCTGTCGCGCGTGATCGGCCACTTCGTCGATCGGGTGATCTTCAAGAACGAGTCGGGTCACGGACCGGCCTTCTGGATTACCGCCATCGTGACCGAGATCATCCTCGCGATCCTGGCCTCCATCATCGTGTTCTGGTTCTCGCGTCAGCGCGAGTTCCGCGCCGACGAGGCGGGGGCCCGCTTTGCCGGGCGCGAGAAGATGATCGGCGCGCTGGAGTCGCTGGCCCGGGCCTCCGGGCGGCCGGTGGACATGCCGGACCAGATGGCGGCCTTCGGGATCCGTGGCGGCATGGCCCAGGGCCTGAAGAAGCTGTTCATGAGCCACCCGCCGATCGAACAGCGCATCGCCGCGCTGCGCGCCAACGGCTGAGAAGACGCCTGGCGCCGTGCGTACACGGGCCGCCCCTCGGGGCGGCCCGTTTCATTTGAGAGATGCTGCTTCGCGGGGCTCAGTAGCAGCGGCCGCGGCCGGGCTGTCCGCCGGCGGCAAGGGCCGCGTCGCCGACGAAGGGGTTGCTGCGGCGTTCCTCGCCAAAGGTGGACTCGGGGCCGTGGCCGGGCACGAACCGGGTCTCGTCGCCCAGCGGCCAGAGCTTGTCGGTGATCGAGGCGATCAGCTCGCGCCCGTTGCCGCGCGGGAAGTCGCTGCGGCCGATTGCCCCGTGGAACAGCACGTCGCCGACCAGGGCCAGGCCGCTCTCGGAGTCGTGGAAGACCACGTGCCCCGGGGTATGGCCGGGGCAGTGGAGCACCCGGAGTGTGGTCTGGCCCAGCGCGATGGTGTCGCCATCCTCCAGCCACTGGTCGGGCACCAGGGGCGCGGTCTCGGGGAAGCCGAAGATCTGCGCCTGCGCCGGGAGCTGGTCCAGCCAGAAGGCGTCGTCGCGATGCGGCCCGATCACCGGCACATTGGCACGGGCGGCCAGTTCGGCGGTGGCCCCGACATGGTCCAGGTGGCCGTGGGTCAGGAGGATCTTCTCCAGGTGCACGCCGTGCTCGCGGGCGATCTGTTCGAGGGGCGCGGCATCCGCGCCGGGGTCGACCCAGGCCGCGGCCCCGGTGGCATCGCACCAGATCAGCGTGGCGTTCTGGGCAAGCGAGGTGACGGGGTGGCTCAGGTGACGAAGCATGATGCGGGATCCGTGAACGAAGTCGATTTTTGGTGCATCCCCGGCGGGTGGTTTTCATGCCCGGGAATAGATCGGGCGGACGTGCGTCTTACGGGGTATGCAGGTCTTCAAGGGTACGTGATATGACGAAACGGTGAAGGACGACCCCCTGCGGATTTCACCGGTTGACAAGAACATCGCCATATTAGAAGATTTGCATACGCTAATCGCTGTCCCCCCTGTCAGTGGTTAGTGGACTCCTCCATCCTCCTTTGGTGGTTTTCTTGGCGCGGGCTTCGACCCGCGCTTTTTTTTGCCTGTGATTCGCCTCCTGTTGCTGGGCGTGTCTACCATTGAGTCCGGCCCGTGCCGCGGATGGCCCGTCGATGATGACCCAACGCCCATGATCCGAAGCCTGAACAGCCTGCGCACCGCGGTGTTGTCCTTCGTGCTGCTGCCGCTGCTGCTGCTGATGGCCGCGGTGGTGGCGCTCGGCCTGCGCGAATTCCAGGTCCAGATGGAAAACCGCATGCAGGAGGATATCGAACTGGTAGCGCGTTCGATCCGGCTCCCGGTGTCGAGCGCTATGCTGCAGGACGACGTGTCCGGGGTGCAGCAGTCGCTGGATTCGCTGTTCCAGATCGAGGAGGTGTTCGGGGTCTACGTCTACGACGCCGAGGGCCGCATGGTCGCGGCCAGTGGGCCGCCCAGCCCGACCCTGCAACGCCGCGGCGAGGCCCGGGTCATCAGCGAGACCGGCAGTCTCGGGGCCTTCGGCGAGCACCAGGGGCGCGAGACCTTCTCCTTCTTCCTGCCGTTGTCGGATCCGGCCGGGCGGATCGTGGGCCTGCTGCAGGTGACCCGCGATGTGACCCCGTTCCGGGCCTTCGTCACGCAGCTGCAGTGGCAGGGCGGGTTGCTGATGCTGGCGGTCAGTGCGCTGTTCCTGCTGGTCGTACTGTTCGGCTACCACCGGGCCGTCGGCCGGCATGTGTCGCGCCTGATGGCCGCGATGCGCGCGATCGGCGATGGCCAGCGCGGCCTGCGGGCGCCGGAGGACGGGCCGGCCGAACTGCGCGGGCTGGCGGTCTCGATGAACCGCATGATGGAGCGCCGCGAGGCCTCGGAGGCGGAACTGGAGGCGCAGCGCCACGAGCAGGTGCGGCTCGAGGAAAAGCTGCGGCACTCGGAGAAGCTGGCGGCGATCGGCCAGCTCGCGGCCGGTGTGGCGCATGAGCTGGGGACACCGCTCGGGATTATCGCCGGGCGGGTGCAGCGGGCCATTCGCCGCCTGCCGGAGGCGGATCCTGCGCGCAAGGAGATGGAGGCGTTGCAGGCCGAACTCGAGCGGGTGGAGACCATCGTGCGGCAGTTGCTGGACTTCGCTCGTCGCAACCCCCTGCAGGAACGCCCCCTGGACCTCGCGCAACTGGTCGGCGACCTGGTCGAGCGGGTGCGCGCGCGGCACGCGCCCGACGCGATCCGGTTCCAGGTGGACGGGGAGGCGCTGGTCGTCGCGGCCGATCGTCTGCGCCTCGGACAGGCGCTGGAGAACCTGCTGGAGAACGCGGCCCAGGCGGCCGCCGGTGAGGTGCGCGTCCACTGGCGGGCGGAGGCCGACCGGGTAACCCTGGTGGTGGCCGATGACGGTCCGACCGCCGGGCGCGGGATCGACGACGAACAGGCGGCGCGCCTGTTCGAGCCCTTCTTCACCACCAAACCCACGGGCGAGGGAACCGGACTGGGGCTGGCTGTTGTCCAGGTGGCACTGGAAGATCATCGCGGCACGGTCGCGCTGGATCGCAGCGTGCCCGGGGAGACCCGCTTTGTCGTGCATCTGCCGCTGGCCACTGACGAACCGCAGGAGACGCGCCTATGAGCGCCGCGCCACAAACACCCGCCGCGCCCCCGGAATCGGTCCTTGTGGTGGAGGACGACCGCGGACATCGCGAATTGCTGCACGAGGAGCTGGCCGAGGCCGGCTACGCGGTCACCGCGGTAGGCAGCGCCGAGGACGCCGCGCGGGCACTGGCACAGCAGGCCTTCAGTCTGGTGGTCAGTGACCTGCGTCTGCCGGGCGCCGACGGGTTTCAGGTGCTCGAGGACGCGCGCGCCCGGGTGCCGGCGCCGGGCTTCATCATGCTGACGGGCTTCGGGACCATCGATCAGGCCGTGGCCGCGCTGAAGGCGGGGGCGGACGACTTTCTGACCAAGCCGGTGGACCTCGATCATCTGCGCCTGGCTGCTGACCGGGTAACCGAGGCGCGTCGCCTGAAGGACGAGGTGCGGCGCTATCGCGAGGTGCTCGCCCAGTCCGACGGGTTTCATGGCATGCAGGGACACAGTCCGGCCATGCTGCAGACGTTCGACCTGATCCGGCGGATCGCGGCCGCCGACGGCAGCGTCCTGATTACCGGCGAGTCCGGGACCGGCAAGGAACTCGTGGCGCGGGCGCTGCACGCGGAAAGTGACCGGGCGCACGGGCCGTTCGTCGCGCTCAACTGCGCCGGCATCCCCGAGGCCCTGCTGGAGTCGGAGCTGCTGGGGCATGTAGCGGGTGCCTTCAGTGGGGCCAAGGGTGCCCGTCGAGGACTGTTCACCGAGGCACATGGGGGAACCCTGTTCCTGGACGAGATCGCCGAGATGCCGGTGGCGATGCAAAGCAAGCTGCTGCGCCTGCTGCAGGACGGACGGGTGCGCCCGGTGGGCGCCAACGAGGAGATCGAGACGGATGTGCGTATCGTCGCGGCCACCCACCAGGACCTGCAGGCGCACATGGCCGACGGCCGTTTCCGCGAGGATCTCTACTATCGTCTGGAGACCTTCCGGATCGAGATCCCGCCGCTGCGAGAACGCGGTGACGATATCGAGTACCTGGCCCTGCAGTTCCTGCGCCAGCAGGCCCTGGCCCGAGGCCTGCCCGAGCGGCGTCTGAGCCCGGAGGCCTTGCGCGCGCTGGTGCGCTACCCCTTCCCCGGGAACGTACGCGAACTGGCCAGCCTCATCGAGCGCGCCGCCACCCTGGCCACGGGCGAGGTGATCGAGACCCGGGACCTGCCGGAACGCGTGTTCGCGATCGGCGGCGAAGATGCGGGTGTGGCCACCGGTCATGCCGGCGCAGAAGTGTTACCCGTAGCGGGAGTCGGCGACGACACCCAATGGCCGACGCTGGAAGAGCGCGAGCGCGACTACATTCAACGGGTCCTGGAGCACGTGGACGGCAACAAGCAGCGGGCCGCGCGCATCCTCGGCATCGGACGCAAGACGCTCTACCGCAAGCTCGGCGAATCCGACCCGTCGTGACATCCTGACCCGGGTCGAGCTGACCCATGTGTCATTATGACTCGGCCGCAAACCCGCAGCCGGCGGCCGCTCCGCCGGCTGATCTATCGCTAAGCATCTGATTATTAATCAATATCGTCCCGGTTCCCATTGTTGGCACGATGCCTGCTTCTCCTCAGGCAGCAATCGGGGAAGCGCAGCCCGCACGGGCTCATTCCTCCTCACACGGTTGCGGTGCGGCTGGACGGGGGTTCCGCTTTAGGCGGGTCCCGGTCGGCCGCAAGATCCGATCGAACCAAAGGAATAAGGAGCAACATGATGAATATGCGCAAGACGATCCTTGCAATGGCCCTGACCTCCCTGTTTGCCGTGGGTGGCGCGGCCTCCGCGCAGTATGGTGGTGCCGAAGGCGGCGCCGGCGGTGGCGACATGGGCGGCGCCCAGGGTGGCCAGCCCCCGGCCCAGGAAGGCGGTGCCGGCGCCGGTGGCGGTGCCCAGGGCGGCCAGCCGCCGCAGGGTGGCGCCCAGGGTGGCGCGGCCCAGGGCGGTGCCCCGATGCAGGAAGCCCCCGAGGTGGACCTGAGCGAAGGGGACATCGACACCTTCGTGACCGCCTTTGTCGCGGTGCAGGAAGTGCGCGAGGACTTCGCCGACCGCCTGCAGAACGCCGAGGACGAGACCGAGGCGCAGTCCATGCAGCAGGAAGCGCAGGACGAAATGGTCAGCGCCGTGGAAGATGCGGGCATGAGCGTCGAGGAATACAACGAAGTCGCCATGGCCCTGCAGAACGACCCCGAGCTGATGCAGGAAGTGCAGGAGCGCGCCGAAGCCCAGCTGTAAACGGGTTGCGTGCCGCCCCGGGCCTTGCGCCCGGGGCCTGAAAGGGGGGCCGCCCTTCGGGGCGGCCCCTTTATTATGTGCGGAGGGCGCTCGCGCAGGCCCCGGCCCGCCACCTCGCCTCCGGTGGACGTCGAGCGTGGCCCGTCTCGCGAATTGTCCCTTTTGCTTGAATCGGGTGAAGGGAAGCGTTATTCTTGCGCGCTTTCTGAATCGCCCCGACCTCGGAGCATCGAACATCATGAGTACCATCAGCGCCAAGCCGGCCGAAGTCGAACGCGACTGGTTTCTCGTCGACGCCGACGGCAAGACCCTCGGCCGACTCGCCACGGAGATCGCACGCCGTCTGCGCGGGAAGCACAAGCCCGTGTACACGCCGCATGTCGATACCGGCGACTACATCGTCGTGATCAACGCGGAGAAGATTCGCGTCTCCGGCAACAAGGCCATGGACAAGAAGTACTTCCACCACACCGGTTATCCGGGTGGCATCAAGGAAGCCAACTTCACCCAGATGATCGAGCGTCATCCGGAGAAGGTGCTGGAGCTTGCCGTGAAGGGCATGCTGCCGCGCAACCCGCTTGGCCGGGCCATGTTCAAGAAGCTCAAGGTCTACGCCGGCACCGAACACCGGCATACGGCCCAGCAGCCGCAGCCGCTCGAAGTCTGAGCCGCCAGAATCAGCAAGGGAATCGATCCGAATGGCTACCAATCAGTATTACGGCACCGGCCGCCGCAAGACCGCCGCTGCGCGCGTCTTCCTGCGCCCGGGTACGGGCAACATCACGGTTAACCAGAAGCCGCTGGACGAGTTCTTCGGCCGCCAGACCTCGCGCATGGTCGTGCGCCAGCCGCTGGAGGCGACCGAGTCCACCGAAAACTTCGACGTGATCGCAACCGTCGAGGGCGGTGGTGGTAACGGCCAGGCCGGTGCGATCCGCCTGGGCATTGCCCGCGCCCTGGTGCAGTACAACGAAGAGCTGCGCTCGCCGCTGCGTCGTGGTGGTCATCTGACCCGCGATGCCCGCGAGGTGGAGCGGAAGAAGATCGGCCTGCGCAAGGCCCGTCGTGCAACCCAGTACTCGAAGCGTTAAAATTCGCCTCGAGTTTCTGCGGGACGCACGCGATCCGGTTTACTGGGGGATCGTCTAGCGGTAGGACTACGGACTCTGACTCCGTCAACCCAGGTTCGAATCCTGGTCCCCCAGCCATATAAAGACAAGGGGTTACATCAGTGATGGTGTAACCCCTTTGTTTTTGGATCACACAGGGATCACTCGCACCCTTCTCTCGCCAGACATGCCGATTCTGTTCCCGCAATGTTTGCGCGAGGTTCGTCTAACTCCATGGGGCGAATTGCTGCCATGCCGGCGGCGTAGTTCTAAGTCAGCGCTGACTATACTGGTGTAGGCGCTTCGCCTACCGCTCTGGGTCTCTATCGAGCCAGTTGGGAGATGAACGCACGTTTATCCACCCAACCCAGAGGAGTGAGCGCCAATGCTCGTAGGCGAAGAAACACCGGTCGGTCTGGTCATTCAGCCGGACATGGACCGATGTCTACACGGTCTCAACGCGAGAGTTCTGCAGAAAAAAGGAAAAAACTCTGGGCGAAAACGGGCCTTTCGAAACGGGGTAATGCTATGTCTCTCAAGGATTTTCCGGAACAGTTCGGCATCCGAAACTGAGCGCCCACTAGTAATATATAAGGGGGTAGAAGAGGGGGTTACCGTAGACCAAGCGCTTGATGAAGAGCTGGTCTCAACGCTGGAGGAATATCCGAAGTTCCGGCCGCCCCTATGGCACGAAACATCGCAGCGGCTTCGGGCGGTGTATCACCAGAGAGCCATCGAAGGCCTCGGCAGCTGTTACGCGCTGACCTTGAACATCTCCCCACACACGTTGAGGAAGGCCGCAGAGAATGGGGGCCTTGATCACCTCTACCGGAGCTTGCGGCGCCACCTGAACGCTGCTCTAGGGCGTGTGGTCGAGTTCTATGTGGTCTTGGAAAGTGCCTGTTCGAAGACCCAGAACTATCGTGTAGCCCGTCCTCATCTCCATGGAGCCATTGGCTGTGAGCCCAGTGAGCGGGAGCGGGTGCATAAAGCGTTGAGCGCCTTTAACCGAGGGGCCTCGCCAGAGTTCTTCAAGGCGCGCCCGGCGATGTTGAAGTCCATCACGGACGGCTTTAACTGGAGCCAGTATTGCCTCAAGTCACACGCGTTCCGGGGCTTCGCCCTGGCGGATTTCCCCGGGCCGGCCATGTGTCGTTCGCGGGGGGTAGGTCGCGAGGCACGACGTCTCTACGAAATCGACCGCGAGACATTGTTGGAGCGTATCGGCCACATCAAGGGCCGACTGGCTTCGAAGGCTCGCTGAGCTCGGGGTGTGTGGGCTGGGGCGCAATGGTGGACAGGCGTTACGTCCCGGCTCCTCCCGGCCCAACGCACATTATCTCAGTGGTGCCCACTACCGCCCGGTAGTGGGTTTCCAGCGGGCTTGCGGAGAGCCGTTTTAAGCGCACATATTTCGGTCGGAATGCTCTCGGGTCGGACGTTTCGTTGAGTGTCGCTACGGGGCTCTCCCGGCACTTTGATCGCGTGTTCATGACGAAGAGCGCCCGGGATCAGACGGCGGTATGTCAGCGTCTGTCGATTCCTGCTTAGGAGTCCTCGCCAGGGAGGCCAGTTGGAGTGTGCTGATGCTGATGCCCATCTGATCCTGGAGTAGCCTCAGCAGTGCCGGGTGCTCGTCATTCATCGCTAGGACCAGGAGCACGAAGGGATCGGCCCGAAGTGCCCATGCAAGGTCCGGAATGCGGTCGAGAGGGACCTTCATGCGCCCGAGCTTGATCATGCTGAGCACGTTGTGCTTCAACCCCGCCATGCTGGCGATTTCCCTCTGATTGAACTCGGATTGATACAGCAGCGTCTTCAGATGATCCTGAAATCGGGGAAGGTCCCGGATCGGACGATCTGTTTTCGAAACCCTTTCGTATTCGGCCATAACGACATCCCCTCTGCACGTTGAAGTAATTGCTGACGGGAATGTTTATAGCGCTCCATATGCGCCGCTCTGCAGGTCATCAGAGCCCAGATAAGCAGGCAAGAACGTCAACGTAACGTCAACGGATTTCCCGATTTTGCGGCTGAAATGCTCGGAAGGAGGCGGGTCGTTATCCACCGGTGATCCGGGGCGAGGGGCGTGGAATGGGCCGGGCGCCTAAGGAACTGGCGAGTGCGCAGAGAAGGTGCGCCAGACAAAGTCCTAGATAATTGGGTGCTAGCACAAGGGGGTGCAGCCAATATAACGGCGCTCGAAAATGTCCCCCTTATACGTAGCGCTGGAAGGGGTCTTTGGGGGCAGCAGGCCGGCCGATGCCGGATGGGATGAAGGGAGCCGGTCCGTCGCCCATGTGACTACCGGGGGCTCGCCTCGCTTTTGTCAGCCCTGCGACTTTCTCGTGCGGCCATGAGCTTGAGGATCATCAGTGCCACCTCCTGGAATTTATCCTCATCCTCCAGCGCCTGCGTCGTGAGCTGGCTCTGGTCGTCCATGGATTCCAGCAGGATGTCGGTGAGGTGCTTGGGGAAGCGACCGTGCATCACCTGCTCCGGGGTGTGCGTGCGGACTTGGGCGACTACCTCTTCATCGCGTTCGACCCGGTCGGTCAGCCCATTGATCCAGTGCAGCTTGTCCTGCGACTGGACCTCGGCGCCGAAAAGGTCGTTCAGGCGTTCGATGATCTCGGAGAGTCGCTTCATCTCTGGATCAAGTGGCTGGCCCGAACCTGTTTCAGTCATGGGCTTCAGGGCGGCGCCGTCAGACACCCCAAGTTTCAGTTCCTGCTCGGTTCGTTTCGTCAGGCGGTAATGGGTCAGATCCAGCTCGGAAACGTCGATGTCTTCCTCTTCCAGTCGATCCACTCTGAGCAGCGGATAAAGGTGTCGGGCAAAGACGCATAGCTGTTCAAGCTCCGGGTCGTCATAGACCACGATCTGGGAAAGGAACTCGTAGGCCCGAACGAAGCTTTGAAGATTCTTGCGGAAGAGGTCGAGGCTATCGCGGATGACGCCGGCATCTTTCAGCTCTTGTTCCGCTCGTGTGAGCATGGTTCGGTCGCCGCTTTTCTCGGCCTGACGCTTGGCCTCGGCCCACGTGCGTTGCTGTTCCTGCGCGGCCGCATAGCGGGTCTTGAATCGTTCGCGTGCGAACTGGGTGTAGTAGCTCAGTCGGCTCGCCGGCGCCTTGGGGTCGAAGAAGGCTTTGGCGAACGCTTCCACCTCCTTCCAATCGTAGATCTGCGCATCGTCCAGAGTGCGTTGCAGATCAAAGACCACGTTGACGTCCGAGACGTCCTCCAGCACGGCCTGGTTGTAGTAGGGCTCGAAGGCTTCGAGGATTTCCTCTGGGTCATTGAAGAAATCCAGGACAAATGTCTCCTTGCCCGGGAAGGTGCGATTCAGGCGGGACAGGGTCTGCACGCAATCGACGCCTTGAAGCTTCTTGTCCACATACATGGCGCAGAGCTTGGGCTGATCGAACCCCGTCTGGAACTTGTTGGCGGCGATCATGATGTTGAAATCATCGGTGTCGAAGGCCTCGGCCAAGTCCCGATTCTTGAGCCCGGGGTTGAGGAGTGTGCTGGTCTCGGAGACCTCTTCGGGGATGACTTCGTCGGCCACTACGGTCCCTGAGAACGCCACCAAGGGGTGCACATCGCCGTAGTTCTTCTGCTTCACATACTCACGCATGGCCAGCACGTAGCGAACCGCCTCCTGACGACTGCCGGTGACCACCATGGCTTTGGCCTGGCCGTCCAGAAGGTGGCGCACGTGTCCCCGGAAGTGCTCGACGATCACCTCCACCTTTTGATTGATGTTGTAGGGGTGCAGGCGCACCCAGCGGGCAATCTTGGTGGAAGCCTTGCGGGACTCGACTTCCTGGTCGTCCGCGTGCGGATGGGCCAGTTTCCACGCCGTGCCGTAAGTCAGGTAACGCTTCAGGACATCCAGGATGAAGCCTTCCTCGATGGCCTGGCGCATGGAGTAGACATGGAACGGCTGGGGCAGGTTATCCGGCCCCCTTGGCTGGCTCGGGTCGGGCTCGCGGCCGAACAGCTCGAGGGTCTTGGCCTTGGGGGTCGCGGTGAACGCGTAGTAGCTGATCTGCTTGCCAGGCTTACGGGCGCTTACGGCTGCGTCTAAGAGGTCTTCGGCGCTGATCTCGTCACTTCCATCTTCGGGCGCAGTGGTGGCCTCAGGCGCCCCCAGGATGGCTTTGAGCTTGTGGGCCGAGGAGCCCGTCTGCGAGGAGTGCGCCTCGTCGGCGATCACGGCGTAGCGTCCCTCGGCAAGTTGGGGATGGCGATCCAGTGCCTCAAAGAGAGCAGGGAAGGTTTGAATGGTGACGATGATGATGCGGGTGCGCTCCAGAAGGGCCTCGGCTAGTTGCTCGGACTTGCTATGGCTGCCGATGTCTCGGGAGATGGGGCGCACCACCCCGACCGTGCGCTCGAATTGGCCGATGGTTTCTTGAAGCTGGCTATCCAGCACGGTCCGATCAGTCACCACGATGACGGAGCTGAAGAGCCGCTCACCTTCCGTGTCGTAGAGCGCGGCAAGTTGGTGAGCCGTCCAGGCGATGGAGTTCGATTTCCCGGACCCGGCACTGTGCTGAATCAGGTAGCGATGGCCCGGTCCTTCCGTCTTCGTTGCATCCAGGAGGCGGTTCACCACGTCCCACTGGTGGTAGCGGGGGAAGATGAGCTTCTCCACGGTTTTCAGTCGACCATGGAAGTCTTCCTTTTCGTCCTGTTGCAGGTGCAGAAAGCGGCCCAGGACTCTGAGCCAGGCATCAGGTGCGAATACCTGCTCCCAGAGATAGGCAGTGGCGTATTCGTCCTCGGAGGCCGGCAGCGGGTTACCCGCACCGCCATCCGCCGTGCCTTGGTCGAAGGGAAGGAAGAACGTGTCCTTTCCTGCGAGCCGGGTGGTCATGGCCACCTGGAACTGACTTACGGCGAAATGCACCAGCGCGCCACGCTTGAAGGTCAGTAGTGGCTCGGGCTTGCGGGTGGTGGGGTCCTTGGGCGGCCGGTCGCGGCAATACTGGCGCTTGGCGTTGTCTACCGACTGCTTGAACTCGCTTTTGAGCTCCAGGGTCGCTGTGGGGATGCCGTTGACGAACAGCACCAGGTCCAGACGGGGGTTGTATTCACCCTCTCGGGCGTGGGGCGAGTAGGAGACCTCCGGCACCACCCGCAGGCGGTTCGCCTGATAGCGGGCTTGCGCCTCTGGATTCATGCCGTGGTCGGGACGGAAGCTGCATGTCTCGATCCGCCCGCCCTGCACCTTGGTCCCCCGGCGCAACACGTCCAGGGTGCCTTGCTTGTCCAGGCCTCGGGCGACGGCCTTGATCAGGCTTTGCTCCGGGTCATGGGAGTGGAATTCGCGGAATTTCTCCCACCGGTCTGGAAACGCCTCCTGGAAGTATCCAATCAGATCCTCGGGATAGAGCGCATGATCGCGGTCGTATGCACCCGGTTCCCCAACTCGCCACCCCTGGTTCTCCATGGCTGCAACGATGTCTCGCTGGAATCGCGTTTCCCTG
Organism: Thioalkalivibrio sp. ALE25; assembly: GCF_000377285.1. Lineage (NCBI taxonomy): Bacteria > Pseudomonadati > Pseudomonadota > Gammaproteobacteria > Chromatiales > Ectothiorhodospiraceae > Thioalkalivibrio > Thioalkalivibrio sp. ALE25. The sequence continues at coordinate 80,918 of NZ_KB897933.1, forward strand.
CTATCCGCCATGTAAGCCTCTTATTCTGGTAGAATCAACGGGTTGAATCCGAATGCGTTCATGCCAACCCGGACCCATGGTAAGCCAGCTTGAAAAGGCCCGACCATAGGACTATGTTGTTGACCATTGGATTGGGAATGCCCGATCGGCAAGGGGCCTCGGCGAATGCGTCGGGGCCTTTTGCTTTATGGGTATACCTTCAAGCCCCAGCCTCTGAGTTTTCCGTCCTTGCTGCGCCGAAACTTCCCTTCCAGCAGTTCGTAGGCGCGATTGGGTTGGTCGGGCTTGAGCAGGTGCCGACCAATAGGGCGCGCCACCATGTCGGCCAGTTGGAGCCCTGCTGAATTCGCCTGTTTGTGGGCCAGGACGATGTCCAGCGTGTCGCCAAGCCCCTTCACCCGGGACTGATCCATGATGCGCCGGAATTCCAGCTCCAGCGCCTGATCCTCTTGCTCCCCGCGTTGCTCGAAGACAACGTGGGTGTGCTTGCCGCGCTGCCCCAGCGCCTGAAGCTCCATGTAGACCCGTTCCAGGCCAAACTCCATGGCTACATGGTAAGGGTTTCCATCCACGCCACGCCGCTCGACGAAGGGTGTCTTCAGAATGCAGCTGGCCACAAGCGTGAACGGAGCACTCCGGATGATCTCGGACAGATCCTCCAGGAAGGCTTTGCGCGTGTGTTCGTTCAGCAAGATGTTGAACGGGCCGCGTGACTTCCGGATATCCGCCTCGTGCAGCACGACCATGTCGTGGCCGAAGTAACGGAACTTCAGGGCCTGGATCTGCGGCACGACCTCGTTGAGATACGCCTCTTTGCGCAGGATGCAGAAGGCCAGCACGAACACGGGATATTCCGGGTTCACGCGGGAGAGGCTGTGGTCCCCGCTCTCGTCCACGTAGACGATGTAGTCACCAAACTCGTTCATAACAGCCCATGAAGGGGAGTGCGCAGACTAGCCATAGCGAGCGGCATCTTCCGCGGCCTTGGGGTAGTCCGTTTCGGCCGGCGTGGAGGCACTCCGCCATCCGCGAACGTCGATCTTGCCGGTCACGGCGGCAGAGATCAGGGCCGAGCGGTGCTCATGCAAGAGCTGAATACCGTTCTCCGCTTGTTCGATCATCTCGGATAACTTCTCCCTCCTTTGGAACACTGAGTCTACGATGCGGCGCTGCTCGGAGAGGGGCGGAAGTGGCATCCACAGCCGCCTGATATCGGGCATTCCGATGGTTTTTAATGTTGCACCGAAAGTGTTCCGTTCAAGCTCGCCCTGCATGCTGTAAAAGACCAACAAGAGGTATTCAGGAAGCACGCGATCCGCGTGACATAGCCACGCAATTAAGTGCTGGGAAACGCTCATTTCCTTGGTCGTTATCGCCGCAAGACCAATTGTCGCATCTCGAGTGAATACGACCGCGCCGGGAGGTAGCATCCGGGCCGACGAATTTTCGATCCCTGCGCTGCTGATAGAAAACCGCGTGTTGGCGATGTAGTCGTGTTGTGCTAGAGCCTTGCTGTCATTCAGGGAGACCCATGGGATACCTCCATCCCAATATTCCGGGTTGGCCTTGCTCGGAGTGTGGCCGCTTTCGAGCTTCGCGGCATGCTTTACCTTCACAACCCTCCAATGCGCCGGCACCTCGCCCAGCCACTCGACTCCGGAGTCCTTCATGGGCGCGTTGGGGTCAAGGCCTTTGGTGACGGCATGGGAGATCACCGCCTGCCGCTTTTCTTTGAGTAGGTCGATCAGGCGTCGTTGCTCCTCGATCAGCGCGTCGATCTTCGCGGTTTCATGGTCGAGGAAGGAGGCGATGGTGGCTTGCTCAACCAGCGGAGGAATTGCCATCAAATGCCCGGAAAGTGACTCCTGAGTCATGCTGGGCAAGGCAGTGTTCGTTGAATACATAGAGAACGGTATCTTTAGAGCCGAATAATAAAGAAACCTCCCATTCGATTGAGGACTTGCGATGGAATAGAACATCGTGTCGACAGTCCAAAACTTTCCATTTACATAGAGTGGTTTGTCTATGGTGCCTTTTCGGCCTAAGAGGATCGATTCGCCGTCGTATAGGTAGTTGCAGGCGCGAGAGAATTCGCCGCCAGAGCCAATTACAGGGAAGTCACCATCTTCGGTTTCTACGTCCTTATGGTCTTTTCCGTTGTAGATGGTCGCGCATCGCTTGAGAGGAGCGACAGTCCAGTGCGCCGGCACCTCTCCGAGCCACTCAACACCGGAATTCTTGTATTCGGGATACGTCGGGAAGCTCATATTTATAACTCGCGAGGGCAGGATGTCCCGCAGCGCCGTTTCCGTGAGTTAGAAAGGCCTATGAGGCAGCAAGTAGAGCGTTGAGTGCGCATGCGCGGAGTGTCCTATTGTGCCGCCCAGACGGGATGGCTTCTCCAGTCTTCTGGCATCCCCATAGCCGGTAACGGAATTCCCGGATAGTCGCTGATCAGGGATTCGAAACGTTGGCGCCACTGACTGTCTGGGCTGATGCGGGTCATGAGGTGGGCGAGCATCAGGAGCACTGTGAAGAGTCGTCTGTCAGTCCTCGGCTTGTTGGAGGGATGGCTCTGTGCCCAGGCGCCCGATTTGGGCAGCCGTGGTGGAATGCTCAGCTCGCGGTTCCACAGCCTGGAATGATGGGCACAGCAATTACGCACAAAGGTAAACGTGTGCAGCCAGGAGCCGAGCACCTCTTGAGGTAGGTCGAAGCGTTTGGCGATCCTCTTGCGGTCGTTGTCGCGTGCGATTCCCTTATATAGGTGCGAAAGCTGCCCGAGGCTCAACTCCTCGAGCATGGCCCAGGAGGGCGGTAGCTCAGGGCTGCCATAGGTCTCACCGTAGTAGCGAAAGTAGTTATCGCGTTTCCGGTGCTCGATGCGATGTTGTTTGATCGATGGTTCTACTTGGCTGCTATTGATCTTCTGCACTTCTCGATCAAAACGCTCGCTTTCATTGGTCATGATCTGGGTGAGTTCCCGGATCAAGCGGTCATGAGAGTAGCCGTCTTTGAAGTGAGATCGATCAAGATACCAGTGTGGCCCAAAAAGTGGGGCCATGCGGTTGGAGATGGTCGCGCGGACAGCAACCTCTACCCGCTCCAGAGCGTCCATCACCAAGTTTCGGAGTTCACGATCAAAGCGATAGACGGTGACCACCTGACGGAGCGAGGTGCCATCGTGGAATTGATGATCAGGATTGCCCTCATGCTGGAAGGGGCGCATGTAGGGGCTGAGCCGGAAAAGGCTCACGACCTCGAGGAGCAACTGCGCGCGCCCATCGTCGAGGATGGTGAGACCTCGGTCTTTGAGCAACTGCAACTGCTCTTCGACCGTGAGCGATGGCTTGCTAAAGGCTTTCTTCATGCCCAATTCCAGGCAATAAAAAACCCGCACGATTTGAGCTTACCTTCCGCAGGGGTTGGCATAGGCTTGGCGGGTCTGTTGGCGCAGACAATAGGACACATACCCTGACGAAGCCAATAGATATGGATTATGAATGGATAACGGAGAGTTATTCGCCGAAGGTGTTTCAGCGAGAAAGGCAGGCCAATCATGGGCCTAGGGTAATCCGTTAGCCGAAGTGGGTCGCACTCTCACGCCGACAGCTCGTCGATCATCTTCTTGATGCGGTCAGTGCAGGCCTTCAGGTCTGCGTCGATCTCTTCGAGAGGCCGCGGCGGCTTGAAGACGTAGAAATGCCGGTTGAAGGGGATTTCGTAGCCCACGATGCCGATCTCGCCGTCTTTTTCGTCCCGTTTGGTTTCGTCGATCCAGGCGTCGGGCACGTGGGGTTTCACTTCCCGCTCGAAGTAGTCGAAGACGTCCTCGCTTAGCGGGACGTTCTCGGTGTCGCGTAAGTCACTGTCCGGTTCCGGCGCACCCTTCTTGTCTGTGCAAATCTCCGCCTTGGGGTCGCGTTCGGCCAGTCCGTTCCAGATGGCTTTGATCGCCGGGGCGCCGAGCTTGATACCGAGATCCTTGAGCTCGGCATTCAGGTCTTTCAGGAAGGTCTCCCGGCTGGCGTAGACGCGGTTGGCATCCAGCCGTTCGCAGGCGGCCTGCACGCCGAGGCGGGTCGTCTCGTCGAGTTTCTGGATGGGTTTCTCGAGCAGCATGCGCTGGACGCGTTCGGGGCTGGCCTGGAAGTTCAGGCGCAGCGGGCGTTCGACCGTGATTCGGCGATATCCGAAGGCCTCATTAGGAAAGGTTTTGCTTTCGGGTGTGTCCTCGGAAGCACCGTAGCCATAGGTCCGGACAATCTCGTTGATCTGGTTGTCATCGAGATAATTGCGCTTGCTGCCCAGGGATTTGCGCATCTTGGTAAAGCGCTGGTTGGCGTTGATGAGCTGCACCTTGCCCCTGCGCGCTTTTGGCTTGTTGTTCGAGAGCAGCCAGACGTAGGTCGCAATGCCGGTGTTGTAGAACATGTCGGTGGGTAGGGCGACGATGGCTTCCACCAGGTCACGCTCCAGCAGAAAGCGACGAATCTCGGACTCCCCGCTGCCAGCCCCGCCTGTGAACAGGGGCGAGCCGTTTAGGATGATCCCGATCCGGGAGCCGCCATCCTTGGGGTCGCGCATCTTGCTGACCAGGTGCATCAGGAACAGCAGCGAACCATCCGACACCCGGGGCAGACCCGGGCCGAAGCGACCATCGAAGCCCTTGAGCTGGTGTTCTTTTCGGATCTGTTTCTCGGCCTTCTTCCACTCCACGCCGAAAGGAGGATTGGAGAGCATGAAGTCGAAACGCTCATCCGGGTGCTGGTCATCCGAGAGGGTGTTGCCCCACTTGATGTTGCGGATGTCCTTGCCCTTGATGAGCATGTCTGCCTTGCAGATCGCGTAGGACTCTGGGTTTAACTCCTGCCCCAGCAGGGACGTGTCGACCTGGTTGCTTACCTGCTGGATGTATTCGTCGCCTTCGGAGAGGAATCCTCCCGTGCCCGCCGTGGGGTCGTAGATGGTGACGATGCCATGGGGCTTCAGCTTGTGTTCCTGACCAGTGAGGACTAGGGATGTGGTCAGGTGAACGATGTCCCGGGGCGTGAAGTGTTCACCTGCCGTCTCGTTGGAGGACTCCGCAAAGCGCCGGATCAGCTCCTCGAAGATCAGCCCCATGCCGAAATTGCTGATGCGCTGGGGACTGAGGTCCATGCTGGCGAAGCGCTGCACCACCTGATAGAGCAGATTGTTCGTATTGAGCTGATCGAGGAAACCCTCGAAATGGAAGTGCTCGAAGATCTCTCCAGCATCGGTGCTGAATGAGCCCAGCAGGGTGCTCAGATCCGCGAGAGTCTGGGTGCTCGAAAGACGGGCGAGGGTCAGATGCGAGGTGTTGTAGAACTGCTGACCTGCGGCCTTGAGGAGAACCTTCTCGCGCACGGCAGCGGGTTTTTTCGTGTGCTCTTTCGCTGCCGATAAAACGCGCTCTCGGGTGGGTTCTAGGACGCACTCCATACGCCGGAGTAGAGTGAAGGGCAGGATGATCCGTCCGTATTGGGACTGCCTGAAATCACCACGCAGGAGATCGGCTACCGACCAGATGAAGGCGGCGGTTTCGCTGTGGTTCTCGTCGTTCACTGGGGCTCCCTGGCCACGTTGCGTTACCGCGTGATCATACCGATCGGCCATGTGCCTGTAAGGACGCCGCGGGCTTCGACCGACGCCTGGACTGACTATCAATCGCTAGATGGAGCCTTCCGAAGCTCGGGGGCGGGCTGGAGTCGGCCGGCGCGAGTGCGGTCTGAAGGAGGCCTGTGAGTCTCCAGCTCCGAGCGTATCCCTATGCCCCTTTTTGCCTCCAGCCTCCTGAGGCTGCTTGATGAGCGGAGGCTGGTGGGCGGGCTTCTCGACTTACAATCAAGACAGCCATTCGTCGACCACTTCCGGCGGAGGTAGCTCGCTATCGTCCATGTCCAACATGAAGTGTGACCGAATGCTGTGCTGTTCTTTTTCTTGAAGCCAGGTCCGAACAGTGCCAACTCTGTAGCGAACAGCGGTGCCAATGCGGACGAACTCCGGACCTTTGCCCGGTGCCATCCGTGCTTTGTTGAGCTGCGACTTGGAAACGTTCAACCAACTCGCCAGCTGGTCAGTGGTTAGGTGTTGATCGTCGTCAAGTTCAGTCCACTTCATGTGGTTCCTCGGGGGGCTTCACTTCTTGGGATATGGAGCTGGCAACGCCCTGAGCGGCGGTTGCCAGTGTGTTGTCAGTCAGGTGCGCATACCGGCGTGTGGTCCTGAGGTCGCTATGTCCCAAGAGCTGGGCCGCAACGTAGAGGCTGCCAAGATCCTGCACTACTCGGCTGGCGTAGTTGTGCCGTAGATCATGTAGTCGGAAATCCCTGAGCCCTGCTTTCGATGCCGCACTCTTCCAGCTTTTTTGGACCGTCGCCAAGCGGTCGCGGCCATGGCGTCCAGGAAAGACGTAGTTTGAGCCTGCAATCCGGTTGGATCTCTGGGACAGAAGAACGGCCACAGCCTCCTTGGGAAGGGGGACCCAGTGTGCCCGCTGGTCTTTGCCGCGCGGAATGTGCCACGAGGCCCTTTCGAAGTCTATATGGTCCCATGTCATCGACAGGACATCACCGCGTCTGCGGCCCGTAAACAAGCACATGAGGATGGCGTTTCGAGAGTTCAGGGGTTCTGCTTCGAGCGCTCTGAGGAGATTGGCTGCGTCTTCATCCGAGAGCATTCGGACCCGCTCGTTGTTCTCAGCTAGTTTTGGAACCTTTGCCGCCGGGTTCTGAGTGATGTGGCCCGCGTCGACGGCGCGCGACATCAGAGCCGAGATCAGCGACCTGTATCGGTTGACGGTCCCGGGTTTGAGCCCCTTGTTCTGGATTTTGGACAACAATCGCCTGATGTCATCGGGGCGAATCGAGTCGATGGGCCTTGATCCCCACTCCGGTAGTAGGACATTCCTAAGTTTGCCCTCGTCGTCGCTGATGCTGCGCTTGTGAGTGGTTTCGAGGTAAGTGGTTGCCCACTCGCGGAAAAGAGGCATTCCGCGCCTGGCGTCTCTTTCGGTGGCCGGGTCAGTTCCTTGGGCTACCATTGTGGAGAGTTCTCTTGCGCGCTCACGAGCTCGACTGGACTGAATCTTCTCGACGGCCGCGATCGTGTAGGTCCGTTGCTGGGCTCCAATGCGGTAGCGGTAGACGAAGACCTTCTTTCCGTTCGGGCTCATCCTGAGGCCGAACCCGGGGAGCTTCGTATCCATCACCCAGCATCGTTTGGTGGGGGTTGCAAGGTCTTTGATCAATCGGTCGGTGATCTGGGCTTTCACTGTGCCTCTCTGGTGAATGGCCGCGTGGATCACGCCTGGACCACGCGCAGCAGGAAACTCGGGGAATCCGTGGGAAACGCAGTATAGTCGAACTTCCTGTTTTTAGGGGGTATGTGGTAGCGGAGGAATCGCTAGGAAACGCGAGCTCACGGACTCTGACTCCGTCAACCCAGGTTCGAATCCTGGTCCCCCAGCCATCCATAGAAAAGGGCCCCCTCGTGGGGCCTTTTTCTATGGATATATGAGCGAGCCCAGGGTTCGAACCTGGAAGGTTCGGCGAAGCGCAGCGGAGCACTGCACGCGCGCCGCGCGTGCAGCCCCGAAGGGGTGAGGCGGCGTAGCCGCCGAATCATCCTGGTCCCCCAGCCATGGCGGTGTGCCCCTCGATGGGGCTCACCGTCATTTGCTTCAGAATGGTCACTCCTTCAGGTGAAGCCCCTTCGCGGGGCCCTTTTCTATGGATATTTGAGCGAGTCCAGGGTTCGAACCTGGAAGGTTCGGCGAAGCGTAGCGAAGCACTGCGCGCGCGCCGCGCGTGCAGCCCCGAAGGGGTGAGGCGGCGCAGCCGCCGAATCATCCTGGTCCCCCAGCCATGGCGGTGTGCCCCTCAATGGGGCTCCCCGCCATTTGCCTCAAACTGGTCGCTACCTTCGGAAAAGGCCCCCTCGTGGGGCCCTTTTCTATGGATATTTGAGCGAGTCCAGGGTTCGAACCTGGAAGGTTCGGCGAAGCGCAGCGAAGCACTGCGCGCGCGCCGCGCGTGCAGCCCCGAAGGGGTGAGGCGGCGCAGCCGTCGAATCATCCTGGTCCCTCAGCCATGGCGGTGTGCCCCTCGGTTTGGCATGTCCGCATTTCAGCATTGACGGGCAACCAACCATGCGGTGCTTCTGGCACGGGTCAGGCACGATCGCGCCCGTGAGTGGCAATGACTCCCTCAGGCCCTGCGGCGTCAATCTGCGTCCTGCCGGAGGTGGAGGGCTGTTGGCTCGTCCTCCTCTGGATTGTGCTCCTCGAGTGGCTTCTCATCGTTGTCCCCGGCTCCGCTACAATCCCCGGGCGGGGATCGGGAATTGCAGGGAATTCTCCGGTCTTTTCTCCGTCCAATAACCCAGAGCCCGTCCACGGGCCGAATGGATACGCATCAAGAAGAGGAGTGGAGCAAAGATGTCGGTACCCGATAACCCCTACGAGCCCGTGACCGTCGATACCACCGCCCACGAAGTGGAGGGCGCGGACACCTGGTACATGATCGGGATCTCCGGCATCCCGGACCCCGACAACCAGGGGCACACATCGAACGCCGGATTCGTTGTGACCGACGAAGGGGTGGTGGTCTACGACGCCCTGGGGACCCCGCCGCTGGGCTTCGAGATGATCCGCCGGATCCGTGAGGTGACCGACCAGCCGATCAAGTACGTGATCGCCGGGCATTACCATGCGGACCACATCTACGGCCTGCAGGCGTTCGCCGACCATACCGACGCGAAGATCATCGGCCAGGCACGGGCACGCGACTACCTCGGCGGGCCGGGCGCGGTAGCGCGGCTGGAACAGCGTCGCGGAGTGCTGAGCCCATGGGTGGACGAGGACACGCAGATCATCCCGCCGGACGAGTTCTTCGATGACGAGTACACCATCCGTCTTGGCGGCAAGACCTTTCGCTGCGTGCACGCCGGCCCGGCCCATTCACCCGACGACATCATCATGGTGGTGGAGGAGACGGGCGTGGTGTTTGCCGGCGACATCGTCTTTGACGGCCGTATCCCGTTTCTGGGGGACGACGCGCTGGATTCGGAGAACTGGGTCAATCGTCTGGAAGAACTGATGGAGATGGACCTGAAATTCCTGGTCCCGGGGCATGGCGAGGCCACCGATCAGGCAAGCCGCGCGGTGAAGTTTACGCGTGACTACCTGGTGAAGCTGCGTGAGCACATGGGCGCGGCCGTGGAGAACATGGAGACCTTCGACGAGGCCTACGCGGCCATGGACTGGAGCGACTACGAGGATCTCCCGGCCTTCGAGCAGACCAACCGCAGCAATGCCAACGCGGTCTATCTCGAGATGGAAGAAAAACTGTTCTGAACGCGCCGGCGTTCGGCAAGGGAGTCGCTGCATGACGCTGCATATTGACCCGAGCCTGCTGATGGCCATCCTGTCGCTGGTGGCGGGGATTCTGATCCTGATCCGCCCCCGACTTCTCAATTACATCGTCGCGATCTACCTGATCGTGATCGGGGTGCTGGGGCTCCTGGCCCACTGGTAGGGCACACAGCGGGACCGCCCGGGCCGCGAGCCCGGGTGGTTCCCGGGGGATAGTTTGGTGCCCAAAAGCATGGACCAACAGTGCGACTTCATGCGCAGGGCGCGCGGACCCGTTACTCTTTGGCCTCACTTTGATCGGGGGGCCACGCCTCAATGACCGCCGAACGCGTTCGAGAAATACCCTACAACTACACCTCCTTCTCTGACCGCGAAATCGTTATCCGTTTCCTGGGATCCGATACCTGGGATCTCCTCAACGAGCTGCGTGGAGAGCGGCGGACGGGCGTGTCCGCGCGCATGCTGTTCGAGGTCCTGGGGGACATGTGGGTGGTCACCCGCAACCCGTATATCCAGGACGACCTGTTGGAGGACAAGAAGCGCCGCAAGGCGCTGATCGACGCCATGCAGCATCGCCTGGACCAGATCACGGCCCGGGCCGACGGCAACGAAAAGGCATTGAAGCTCGCCCAGCGTGCACAGGCGGCGGTGTCCGCCTTTGCCAAGGAATTCACCGACACCGCGGCGCTGCGCGATCAGGTGCGCAAGCGCATGAAGGGCCTCACGCACAAGGACAATATCCAGTTCGGCGGGCTGGCGCGGGTGTCCCACGTGACCGACGCGACCGACTGGCGCGTGGAACTGCCGTTCGTGGTACTGACCCCCGATTCCGAGGAAGAGATGGGGCCGCTGGTCGCGGCCTGCATCGAACTGGGCCTGACGGTGATTCCGCGCGGTGGCGGCACCGGCTACACCGGCAGCGCGGTCCCGCTGTCCAAGCGTTCCGCGGTGATCAATACGGAGAAGCTGGAGGGCCTCGGCGAGGTCAAGCGGCGACCGTTGCCGGGCGTGGAGCACGACGTGCCGGTGGTGCGCGTGGAGGCCGGCGTGGTCACCAAGCGCGTCTCCGAACTGGCCGATCGCAATGGCCTGGTGTTCGCGGTCGATCCGACCTCGCAGGATGCCTCGACCATCGGTGGCAACGTGGCGATGAACGCCGGTGGCAAGAAGGCCGTGCTGTGGGGTACCGCGCTGGACAACCTGGCGGCCTGGACGATGGTCACGCCCGAGGCGGAGTGGATGTACATCGAGCGCCTCGATCACAACCTGGGCAAGATCCACGACGCCGAGACGGTGCGCTTCCGCGTGACGCGCTATCAGCCGGATGGCAAGACCCCGAAGGGCGAGCCCGAGATCCTCGAGATGCCGGGGCAGCGCTTCCGCAAGCTGGGCCTGGGCAAGGACGTGACCGACAAGGCCCTGATGGGCGTGCCGGGCATCCAGAAGGAAGGCTGTGACGGCCTGATCACCTCGGCCGAGTTCATCCTGCACCGCATGCCCGACAACATCCGCACCGTGTGTCTCGAGTTCTACGGGACCGACCTGCACCAGGCCGTCCCGGCGATTGTCGAGATCAAGGACGCGGTGGATGCCGAGGACGACGTCCTGCTGGCCGGCCTCGAGCACCTGGACGAGCGCTATGTACGCGCGGTCAAGTACACGCCGAAAGGCGCGCGCGGCGACCTGCCGAAGATGGTGCTGGTCGCCGATATCGTCTCCGACGACGAGGATGCGCTGGGTCGGCTGGCCGCCAGCATGGTGCGCGCGGCCAATGCCCGAAACGGCGAGGGCTTCATTGCGGTCAGCCCCGAGGCGCGCAAGCGCTTCTGGGCGGATCGCGCCCGCACCGCGGCGATCGCCCACCACACCAACGCCTTCAAGATCAACGAGGATGTGGTGATCCCGCTGGAGCGTCTGGCGGAGTACACCGAGGGGATCGAATCCCTGAACGTGCGCGAGTCGCTGAAGAACAAGCTGACCATGGTCGACGAGGTGCTGGAGTGCATGCGCGGCGACCATCCCGAACTGCGCGAGCTGCTGGAGGACACCGGCGGCGAGGGTCAGCAGTGGTTCGAGTCCAAGCGCGAGCGCGCCGTGGAGGTCCTGGAGGCGGTGAAGAAGCGCTGGGAGGCGATCTCGGAGAACTTCTTCACGCTCGCGTCGGAGTGCGACGAGCTGCTCGACGAGTCGGCCCGCGCTGACCGTCGCGACCACGACAAGCTGATGAACCTGCTGCTGCGGCGCAGCCTGCGGATCTCCTACCGCGCCGAGGTCGAGCGCCCGCTGTTCGAGATCTTCGGTGGCCACCAGCTGGAGCCGGTGCGCAAGCGCCTGGCCGGGATCCACGACCGCGTGCTGACCAGCCGGCTGTTCATCGCCCTGCACATGCATGCGGGCGACGGCAACGTGCACACCAACATCCCGGTCAACTCCAACGACTACCAGATGATGCACCAGGCCGAGCGTCTGGTGGACGACGTGATGCGCCTGGCGCGCGAGCTGAACGGGGTGATCTCCGGCGAGCACGGGATCGGCCTGACCAAGATGCAGTACCTGGAACCCGAGCGCATCGAGTCGTTCGCGAAGTACAAGAAGCAGGTCGACCCGAACGGCGTGTTCAACGCCGGCAAGCTGCTCGAGGGCTCCGGGCTGTCCAATGCCTACACCCCTTCGCTGCGTCTGGTGAAGCAGGAGGCGCTGATCCTGGAGCAGAGCGAACTGGGCGATCTCAACGACGAGATCAAGGACTGCCTGCGTTGCGGCAAGTGCAAGCCGGAGTGCAATACGCATGTCCCGCGCGCCAATCTGCTCTACTCGCCGCGCAACAAGATCCTGGCCACCGGACTGATCGTCGAGGCCTTCCTCTACGAGGAGCAGACCCGCCGCGGGCTGTCGCTCAATCACTTCGAGGAGATGAACGACGTCGCGGATCACTGCACGATCTGCCACAAGTGCCTGAATCCGTGCCCGGTCGACATCGACTTTGGCGACGTGACCATGCACATGCGTTCGATCCTCAACAAGAAGGGCAAGCGCAAGGCGACGCCGGCCACGATGATGTCCATGGCCTTCCTCAACGCGAAGGATCCGGCCACCATCAAGGGCATCCGCAAGGGCGCGATCCAGATGGGCTATGCCGCCCAGCGTCTGGGGCACTTCGCGTTCAAGAAGCTGAACCTGACCGGCGAGGGCAAGACCCCGCGCTCGACCACCGGCAAGGCGCCGGTGCACGAGCAGGTCGTGCACTTCGTGAAGAAGCCGATGCCCGCCGGCCTGCCGAGCCAGACCACGCGGCAGATGCTGGGGCTGGAGGATTCGCGCTACGTGCCAATCCTGCGCGACCCGGTGAAGACCGATCTGGATTCGGATGCGGTGTTCTACTTCCCCGGCTGCGGCTCCGAGCGCCTGTTCAGCCAGGTGGGGCTGGCGACGCTGGCCATGCTCTACGACGTCGGCGCGCAGACCGTGCTGCCCCCGGGCTACCTGTGCTGCGGGTATCCGCAGAACGCCGGCGGCGACTTCGAGAAGGGCCAGCAGATCAGTACCGAGAATCGCGTGCTGTTCCACCGGCTGGCGACCACGCTCAACTACCTCGACATCAAGACCGTCGTGGTGTCCTGCGGGACCTGCATGGATCAGCTGCTGAAGTACGAGTTCGAGCGGATCTTCCCAGGCTGCCGCCTGCTCGACATCCACGAATACCTGATGGAGAAGGGCGTGAAGCTCGAGGGGCTCAAGGGCGTGCAGTACATGTACCACGACCCCTGCCACTCGCCGATGAAGTCGCACAAGCCGACCGACGTCGCCTCCAAACTGATGGGACAGGACGTCCTGAAGTCGGATCGTTGCTGCGGCGAGGCCGGCACGTTCGCGGTGAGTCGCCCGGATATTGCCACCCAGGTGCGCTTCCGCAAGCAGGAAGAGCTGCACAAGGGCATCAAGGAGCTGACCGGCGAGGAGAAGGCAGAGAACGGCAACGTGAAGATGCTGACCTCCTGCCCGGCCTGCCAGCAGGGGCTGTCGCGCTATCGCGAGGACACCGGGCTGGATACCGACTACATCGTGGTCGAGATGGCCAACCGCCTGATGGGCGACGGCTGGCAGAAGAACTTCATCGACCGCGCGCGAGAGGGCGGGATTGAGAAGGTGCTGCTGTAGTTTCCGTTGCACACAAAGGGTGCGGGTTGGCTACAATCGGGCGAGGCGAGCGGCCGGGCCGGGGAATAAAGCCCCGTCTCGCCGCGTCGCCCAACGGGCGTCGAATACGCCCCAACAGGGCCGCGGCAGTGCGTGCGGCATGTTCACCCGTCCATGCAAGGGAGTTCGCATGACCTTTCGCTCTTTGAGTCCCCGCCTTGCCGTCATGGCCCTCTGTGTCGGGCTGGCCGGTGCCCCTGTCGTGGCCAGTGCCCAGGCCTTTGTCGAGTTCCCCGGACGCAGCCTGTACGAGCGCTTTGGTGTGGATGCCGTGGACCTGTTCGATCTGCGCGGTCAGCTGTCGCGTTCCACGGTGATCGACGTCCGCCCGCGCCTGGAATACGACATCCTGCACATCGAGGGGGCGCATCACGTCCCGCTCGGGGCCCCGGATTTCGAGGACCAGGTCCGTGCACTGGAGGAGCAGCACGGTGGCCCGCTGGTGTTCTACTGCAACGGTCGTGAGAGCTATCTGTCGTATCGCGCCGCGGCGCGTGCCAACTCCGCGGGGCTGGGCCCGACCCAGGCGTATGATGCCGGCGTCAAGGACTGGGCGGAACGCTATCCCGGACTGGCACTCCTGCGCGGTGAGCCCATCGAGGACCCCGAGACGCAGTTGATTGCCGACGACGCCTTCGAGGCGCGTCTGCTGGAGGCCGACACCTTTGCCCGTCGCGTCCGCGAGAACGACGATGCCGTGGTGGTGGATGTGCGTGGCAACGAGGAACGCGACGAGATTTCGCTGTTCGCCGGGCGCGAGATCTCCGCGCCGCTGGAGAATATCGACACGCTCAATCGGATCGTCGACCAGGCCCGCCGGGACGGTGCCCCGCTGCTGATCTTCGACCAGAACGGGCAGCAGGTGCGCTGGCTGCAGTATCACCTGGAGGAGCGGGGGGTCGAGGACTACCGCTTCCTCGAGGGCGGCCTGCAGCGCTTCTACGACGAGGTGATGGCGCGCTAGGCGAGGCCCGGAGCGTTTCCTGCATCCGCGTTTTTCGCACTGAAAAAGGGCCGGGATCATGCGATCCCGGCCCTTTTGTTTGACAGCGCGTGCGCTGGCGGCGGGTCAGCGCCGGAAAAGCGCCAGCAGGATCGAGATCACCACGCTGACGATGATCATGGTGGTGATCGGGAAATAGAACCGGCTGTTTTCCCCCTCGATCACGATATCCCCGGGCAAGCGGCCCCAGGGGATTTTGCCCAGCCAGGGCCAGAGCAGGCCGATCACCACGATCAGCCCGCCGATGACGATCAGCCACTTGCCCGTGTCGGTCATGGCGGTCGCCCCGACCGATTACTTGGCGGTCATCTCCTCGACGCCCGTGGACGAACCCACCAGCATCACGTCCGCCGGCCGCCGAGCGAACAGGCCGTTGGTCACGACACCGGCGATGTGGTCCAGCTCGGACTCCAGCTCCACCGGGTTCATGATGCGCAGGTTGTGCACGTCGAGGATCACGTTGCCGTTGTCGGTCTTGAAGCCCTCGCGCAGCTCCGGGTTGCCGCCCAGCTTCGACAGGGCGCGGGCGACATGGCTGCGGGCCATCGGGATCACCTCGACCGGCAGCGGGTAGGCGCCCAGGTAGTCCACGACCTTGGTCTCGTCGACCACGCAGACGAAGGTCTTCGATGCGGCCGCGACGATCTTCTCGCGGGTCAGGGCCCCGCCCCCGCCCTTGGTCAGGTGCAGGTGCCGGGTGGCCTCGTCGGCGCCGTCCACGTAGATCGGCAGCGGGCCGGCGGAGTTCAGGTCCAGCACCTCGATGCCATGTCCGCGCAGGCGCTCGGCGCTGGCCTCGCTGGAGGCGACGGCCCCGTCGATCTTGCCCTTGATGCCCGCCAGGGCGTCGATGAAGTAGTTCGCGGTAGACCCGGTACCCACACCCACGATCCAGCCGCTCTCGATCCGTTCCAGCGCCGCCTCGGCCACGGCCTTCTTCATTTCGTCCTGATTCATCAACATCTCTCGCATGTACGATCCATAACCCATTGAGGATACCGACTGCTCCGGCCCCGGGACAAGCGGAACCGTGAACCGCTCGCATGCTATGGTTTCGCCATGCAAATCCCCTATCTCGAGAAGATCCTGACGGCGCGCGTCTACGACGTGGCCCGAGAGACACCCCTGGACTCGATGCCGACCCTGTCGCAGCGCCTGGGCTCGACGCTCTGGCTCAAGCGCGAGGACCTGCAGCCGGTGTTCTCGTTCAAGCTGCGCGGCGCCTACAACAAGATCGCCCAGTTGACCCCGGAACAGCGCGCCAAGGGCGTGGTGGCGGCCTCCGCGGGCAATCATGCCCAGGGGGTCGCGCTGGGGGCGAACCACCTCGGCATCAAGGCCGTGATCGTGATGCCGGTGACCACGCCCTCGATCAAGATCGCCGCGGTGCGTCGTTTCGGCGGCAAGGCCGTACTCCACGGGGATTCCTTCGACGAGGCCGCCGCCCACGCCCGCGAGCTGGAAGCCAAGCACGGCTACACTTTCATCCATCCGTTCGACGACCCCGACGTGATTGCCGGGCAGGGCACGGTGGCCATGGAGCTGCTGCGTCAGCATCCGGGCGAACTCGATGCTGTGTTCGTCTGTATCGGAGGCGGTGGGCTCGCCGCTGGCATGGCGGCCTATATCAAGCGCCTGCGCCCGGAGATCAAGGTCATTGGCGTGGAGCCGGACGACGCGCCCTCGATGTACAAGGCGCTGCAGCAGAACCGCCGGGTCAACCTCAAGCAGGTCGGTATCTTTGCCGACGGCGCGGCGGTGCGCCAGGTCGGCAAGGAGACCTTCCGCCTGTGCCGCGATCTGGTCGACGAGGTCCTGCTGGTGGATACCGACTCCATCTGTGCGGCGATCAAGGATGTCTTCGACGATACCCGCGTGGTCGCCGAGCCGGCCGGTGCCCTGGCGGTGGCCGGTATGAAACAGTACCTCCAGCGCGAGGGCGTGCAGGGCGGAAACTTCGCCGCGGTCTTAAGCGGCGCCAACATCAATTTCGACCGGCTGCGCCATGTGGCCGAACGCGCCGAGATCGGCGAGCATCGCGAGGCCCTGTTCGCGGTCACCATCCCGGAGCGCCCGGGGAGTTTCCGCCAGTTTTGCCAGGCTATCGGCAAGCGCGGGATCACCGAGTTCAACTACCGCTATGCTGACGACGAGCACGCGCAGGTGTTCGCCGGGATCAAGCTGGAGGGCGGTGATCGCGAGCGCCGGGAGATCCTGGAGGCCCTGGAGGGGGCGGAGTACGAGGTGCTCGATATGACCGAGAACGAGGTCGCCAAGCTGCACCTGCGGCATATGGTCGGCGGCCATGGGGGCGAGGTCCGCAACGAGCGGATCTATCGCTTCGAGTTTCCGGAGCGTCCCGGGGCGCTGCTGAATTTCCTGACCCATATGGGGCAGACCTGGAATATCAGTCTGTTCCATTACCGCAATCATGGGGCGGCCTACGGGCGTGTGCTGGTCGGTATGCAGATCCCGTCCGAGGATCGGGCCCGGTTCCGCGAGTTCCTGAAGGAGGTCGGGTATCCGTGGCACGAGGAGACCGGCAACCCGGCCTACTCCCTCTTCCTCCGCTGACCGCATCTCACCAGGCGCTTGTTCGTCAGCGCAGGCAGCTTCGTCGTCTGGCCGCCTGCCTTGCTGTGGCTGGTCCTGGTTCGTCCTCCGGTGTTTACGGTGCCGTCGGTCCGCAACCTGCCGATTTTTGGCTAGGCCTGGTTCGTCCTCTGGTGTTTACGGTGCCTTCGGTCCACGTACTGCCGAGCGCTGACTCGCCAGCGCGCCCCGAGGTCCTTCTTTGCTCGTGCAAAGAAGTACCCAAGAAACACGCCCGACTGCCGCGACCCCGGCCCGCTGCGCGGGCCGGGGTTTCCCTCGCTCCGAGGCTTTTCGCGGGCGGCGCTGAACTCGCTGCGCTCAGACATCCAGCGCCTTTTCCCCGCGAAAATCCTCTCCACTCGGCGCGACGACAACGGGGGGCTCAAGGTCAAGACAACGGCCGTCCCGATGGTATTGCCAGTGGATGAAGGCTGGGTCTTCCGACATCCTGGGCACGCTCGGCCTTTGGCCGTTGCGTGCCGCGCCCGCAAGCGGGCGCCGGGGGGCTGTCGGACGGCAAGGCCGTTGTTGTGTCGTGGGGCTGGAATACCTTCTGTCTTGACCTTCCTCTCCCGTATGGAGCCCCTTGCGGAAGGGCTCTCGGGCCGGGAGAAGGCGCTGGATGTCTGAGCGAAGCGCAGCGCAGCGAGTTCAGCGCCGCCGGCCCGAGAGCCCTGGAGCAAGGTCCCCGGGCGAAATCCGGGTGCCCTTCTTTGGGTCCTTTCTTGGGCAAGCAAGAAAGGACCTCGCGGCGCGCTGGCGAGTCAGCGCCGGGCAGTACGTGGACCGAAGCCACCGTAAACACCGAAGGATGAACCAGGACCAGCCACCACGAGGCAAGCGGTCAGGCTGAAGGGCGTGTCCCCAGAGGGTGGTGACGCGCGGCCGCGCGCCGCTCAGGCGGGGCAGGGCGTCTGCCAGGTGGTGACGCGGGCCGGGTCGCCGTCGGTGTGATCGAGGCGGGCAAGCGTCATGCAGTTGCCCCAGACGCAGCCACTGTCCAGCGCCAGCCAGTCCGCCCCCACCCGGTGGCCCAGCGCGGCCCAGTGTCCGAACACGATCGGGTGCCCGGCGGCGGCTCGTTCCGGCATCCGGAACCAGGGCCGGAGATCAGAGGGCGCTTCCTCGGGCGGGCCATTGCCGGCGAACTCCAGGCCGCCGTCCGCGGTGAGATAGCGCATGCGGGTACAGGCATTGATGGTGTAGCGCAGGCGCTCGTATCCGTCGAGATCGGGGCTCCAGTGGCTGGGTTCGTCGCCGTACATGACCTCGAACAGCGCGTGGCGTCGTGCCGGGTCGCGCAGCTCGGCCTCCACGCGCCGGGTCTCGCGCGCGGCCGTGTCCGGGTCCCAGGCGGGCGGGAGTCCGGCATGCACCAGGGTCCAGCCGCTGGCGGTGTCGCGGTGCAGCAACGGGCGCTGGGCCAGCCAGTCGAGCAGGTCCGCGGCATCCGGGGCATCCAGCACCGGGCGCAGGGTGTCCTTGCCACCGGGCGTGCGGACGCCCTGTGCGGTGGCGAGCAGGTGGAGGTCGTGGTTGCCGAGGACCGTCGTGGCAGCATCGCCCAGGTCCATGACCCGGCGCAGGCAGCCCAGCGAGTCCGGGCCGCGGTTGACCAGGTCGCCGACCAGCCACAGGTGGTCCTCCGCCGGATCGAACCGCACCTGTTCCAGGAGTCGATCCAGCGGGTCCAGACAGCCTTGGAGATCCCCAACGGCGTACAGCGCCATCGTTCCGCCCGGCCTAGTGCAGGGTGCGCGGGACGGAGAGGGTGAACGGCGGGATCGGCGCGTCGAAGGTGTTGCCGCGTTCGTCGCGCATGCCGTAGGAGCCCTCCATGGTGCCGACCGGGGTCTCGATGACCGTGCCGCTGGTGTATTCGAAGCTGTCGCCGGGCGCGATGCTCGGCTGTTCGCCGACCACCCCCTCGCCACGGACCTCCTGCGTCTGGTCGCGGCCGTCGCGGATGATCCAGTGGCGGTTGAGCAGTTGCACGGTCAGCGCGCCGGCGTTGCGAATGACCACGTGATAGGCGAACACGTAGCGGTCGTCATCCGGCTCGGACTGGTCCTCCACGTAGGCGGTGGACACCTCGATCTCGATGGTATGGGCTTCGGCGTCGTGCTCTTGGGGCGGGTTCATGCGGTTATGGCTCCAGGTTTGAGCGGGAGACCCGGCATCAGGGGGTCGCGGACCGGCTGGCGCAGACGGCGGCGCCCAGCAGGCCCGGTTCGGGGTGCATGATAAGGGCCACGGGCAATTGCTCAAGCAAGTGGGTCATCGGTGGGCGATTCCGGAAGGCACAGCGAAAGCGCGGGCCACGGAAGGCGTCGACCCAGCGGGGCGCGATTCCGCCGGCCAGGTAAATGCCGCCGGTGGGGAGCGCGGTCAGGGCCATGTCGGCCAGCTGTCCGGCATACAGCCCGACGAAGCGGTCGATCACGTTCTCGGCGGCCGGGTGGCCCGCCCGGGCCAGTTCGCCGATAGCGGCTGCCGGGTCCCGCGCGGCAAGGGCCTCCGCCAGCTCGGGATCCGCTTGCCGGTCGAGCTCGAACTGGCCGATGCGGGCGATCCCGCGCCCGCTCAGCAGGTGTTCGCGCGTGCAGTAGCCCAGTTCGCGGCTTACGAAATCGCCCAGCGCGGCCTCTTCGGGCCCGGCGGGCGAGAAGCGCGCGTGTCCGCCCTCGCCGGGATAGATGGCGGGCCGGCCGGGCGGACCCACCAGACAGGTGCCCAGCCCGGTGCCGGCCCCCGCGACCAGGCGCAGGCCCGCCGGATCGGGTGTCGCGTGCTGGAGGGTCTCGCAGTCGCCGGGTTGCAGCGCGTCGAGGCTCGCGCCGATGGCGGCGAAGTCGTTGAGGAGCGTGACCGGCATACCCAGGCGTTCGCCGAGGCTGGCGGCCTCCAGGGCGGGCCAGTCCAGGTTGGTCACGCGTGCCCGGCCCTGATGGACCGGGCCGGCCACCGCGAGTCCGGCGGCGGCGAACGTATCCACTGTGGCGTATTCGTGGCGCCAGTGCTCAAGGATGCTGGCGAGGTCCGGATGCTCGCGGCTCGGGTAGCGTTGCGCCTCGTGCAGGGACCAGCCATCCGCCTCGCGGCGGGCGCGCGCGACACGGGTGTTGGTTCCGCCGACATCGGCAACGATCAGGTCCATGGGTTCATGGTAGCGGATCGTGGTGACCGGTGGCTCAGTGCGCGCCTGCGTGGATCTGCCGGGCCAGGGCCTCGAACCCGCTGATGTCGACGTTCTCCGGCCGTTCCCCGGGGTCCAGCCCGGCGGCCTCCAGGTCCGCGATCGTGGCCAGACCGGACAGCCCGCGGCGCAGCGTCTTGCGGCGGCTGGAAAAGGCCTGGTTCACCACCCGCGCGAAGGTCGGGTACAGCGCCGGTGCGACCCGCGGCTCGGCCAGGGGCGTGATGCGCACCACGCTGGAGTAGACCTTGGGCGGCGGGTGAAAGGCCCCGGGCGGCACCGTGAACAGGGCCGTGGCCGAGGCCCGGGCGGCCAGCATGACGGTCAGGCGGCCGTAGCGCTTGCTGCCGGGCGCGGCGGTCATGCGTTCCACCACCTCGCGCTGCAGCAGGAAGTGCATGTCGCGGATTGCGCCGACCTGTTCGAGGAGATGGAACATCAGCGGGGTGGAGATGTTGTAGGGCAGGTTGCCGACCACGCGCCAGCCGCGTTCGGGCAGGGGGCCGAGATCGGCCAGCCGCATGTCCAGGGCGTCGCCCACGTGCAGGTCCAGGCGCTCCGGAGGGAAACCGGCGCGCAGCCCGGCGGCCAGGTCGCGGTCGATCTCCACGGCGACCAGATGGTCCAGGCGCTCCAGCAGCGCCGCGGTCAAGGCGCCGCGGCCGGGCCCGATCTCGAGTACGGCGTCTCCCGGCTGCGGGTCGATCGCCGCGACAATGCGCGCGAGGATGCCGGCATCGTGCAGGAAGTTCTGGCCGAAGCGCTTGCGGATCGGCGACGAGGTCTTGAGGCGGGTCATGTCCCCGAGATGCTCCTGCTGGCGGCGGCACGGGCCGCGGCACGGGCCGCGAGGGTTTCCGCCAGACGTTCGGCGGCCTGGAAGCTGCCGACCTCCGCGCGCCCGGTGCCGGCCAGGTCCAGTGCGGTGCCGTGATCCACCGAGGTGCGGATGAAGGGCAGGCCCAGGGTCACGTTGATGGCCCCGCCAAAGCCGGCGTGCTTGAGGACCGGCAGGCCCTGATCGTGATACATGGCCAGCACCGCGTCGACGCCTTCGAGCGCGCGCGGGGTGAACGCGGTGTCGGCCGGGAGTGGGCCGCGCAGATGCATGCCGGCCTCTCGCAGGCGATCCAGGGTCGGGGTGATGATCTCGATCTCCTCGCGTCCGAGGACGCCGTCCTCGCCGGCGTGCGGGTTCAGGCCGCAGACCGCGATCACGGGTTCGTCGATGCCGAAGTCACGGCGCAGGTCGTGGTGCAGCACGCGGGTCACGGCCTCCAGGCGTTCGGCCGTGATGGCGTCGGGGACCGCGCGCAGGGGCAGATGGGTGGTCACCAGCGCGACTCGCAGCGTCTCGGTGGCCAGCATCATCACCGGCGTCGGTGCCCCGGCGCGTTCGGCCAGCCACTCGGTGTGACCACTGAAGGCGATACCGGCGCGGTTGATCACGCCCTTGTGGACCGGGCCGGTGACCATGGCCTCGAAGGTGCCGTCCAGGCAGCCGTCGGCGGCTCTGGCCAGCAGGGCCAGTACGTGTTCGGCGTTGGCGGGGTTCAGGGTGCCGGCGACCACCGGGGCGGCGACCGGTACCGGCAGGATCTCCAGGGTGTGGGCCGGGGTGGGCTCGCGCGGGCGTTGCGGGTCGAAGGGCACCAGGCGCAGGGACTCGCCCAGCTGGCGGGCGCGCGCCTCCAGCACGTCAGGATCAGCGATGGCGACGCGCTGCGCCTGGCCGCGCTGCCGCGCCATGGCGATCAGCAGATCGGGCCCGATCCCGGCGGGATCGCCGGCGGTCAGGGCCAGGCGCGGGACCGGGTGGGCCCCGCGCGGATCAGGAGCCGAAGCCGTCGACCCGGTATTCGACATAGGCCTCGTCCCGCAGGCGGCGCAGCCACAGCTCGAGCTCTTCGTCGCGCTTGCGGTTCTGCAGGATCTCGCGGGCGCGGGCCCGGATCTGTTCGCGCGAGGTGTCCACCTCGCGGCGCTCCAGGACCTCGATGATGTGCCAGCCGAACTGGCTCTCCACCGGCTCGCTGACCACGCCCGGTTCCAGCGCCTGCATGGCTTCCTCGAAGGCGGGAACCAGTTCGCCCGGGCTGACCCACCCGAGGGTGCCGCCCTGGGCGGCCGAGCCGGGGTCGTCGGAGTTGGCGCGGGCGAGGTCCTCGAAGCTGGCGCCCTCGCGGATGCGGTTATACAGGGACTGCGCCTGGCGGCGCGCGTCCTCGTCGCTGCGCACCTGGTCCGGGCTGATCAGGATGTGGCGTACCCGGGTCTGCTGCACGCGGGTCTGGTCACCGCCCTCGCGGTCCAGCAGCTTCATGATGTGGAAACCGCTGGGGGAGCGCAGGATATCGCTGACCTCGCCGGTGCGCATCAGCACGGCCTCGCGGGCGAACACGGTGGGGATCTCGCCGGCGGAACGCCAGCCCAGATCGCCGCCGTCCAGGGCCTGCGGCCCTTCGGATTCGCTGATGGCGACGGTGGCGAAGTCCTCGCCCTCGCGCACGCGGTCGCGCAGCGACTCGGCCTTTTGGCGCGCCTCGGCGATCTGCCGGGCGTCGGCGCCCTGGGGCAGGGCGACCATGATCTGGGCGATGCGATAGCGCACGCCGCGGTCAATGGCGCCACTCTCGGAGGCGATGAGGTCGGCGATCTCCTGGTCGGAGACGCGGACGCGCTGGTCGACCTGGCGGCGCTGCAGCTGGTTGACGGTCAGCTCGTGGCGGATCTGCTCGCGAAAGGCGTTGAAGTCCACGCCGTCCTGCATCAGAGCCTGGCGCAGCTGCGGCAGGGTCATGCGGTTCTCGCGGGCGATGTTCTCCATCGCGCGGTTCAGGGTCATCTCGTCGATGTTGATGCCGACGCGCTCGGCCTCCTGCAGCTGCACGCGCTCGACGATCAGGCGCTCCATGACCTGACGCGCCAGGGTGTCCTGGTCGGGCGGACGGTTGCCGCGCTCGATCATCTGCTGGGCGACCAGGTTCATGCGCTCCACCAGCTCGCGCTGGGTGATCACGTCGTCGCCCACCACCGCCAGGATGCGGTCGGTGAAGCGGTCGCCCTCGGGCGTGATGGGCGCCGCCGGGGTACCGCCGTCACGGGCGGCCCCGGGCGTGACCGGTGCCTCGACCGCGCCCTGCGAGAGCCCGCCGGGTGCCGACCCGGGCGTCTGGGCCATGGCCGGCAGGCCGAGGCCGTAGACCAGGACGGCCAGCAGGGGCAGCAGGGTGCGGACCCCGCCGCGGCGTTGTTCAGGGACGTGCGTCATATCCGGCAATACCCTCGCGCAATAGCGAATCCACGCCGGAATCGAACCTTGCCAGGCCGTCCAGCGTGAGTTGGAAGTAGATCGAGTTGTCGTAGGTCTCGTCGAAGCTGTACGCGCGGCGCGCCACCACGCGGATACCATAGCAGCAACTACGATACTGAAGCCCGGCCAGAAGTTCGAGGTCGCGTTCTTCCTGCAGGCTGTAGTTCCAGCGGCCGATCGCGTCGATGCGATCGGTGACCGGCCACATCACGGAGACGTCGGTCTGGTCGATGGAGCGGGCGCCGGCCTCGCGCTGGCGGTAGCCGACGTTGATCCGCGCGCGCTCGGAGGGGTGGTAGCCGACCGAGACCGCGGCCAGGGTGGTTTCGCGCGCGTCCTCGTTGTAGAGGATGGAGCCGCGGCCGCTCCAGGCATCGCCGATGCGCACGCGACCTTCCAGGGCCAGGTCCGAACGCGATTCTGTCAGCGGACCGTCCCGCTCCCGGTCGCGCCGAACCTCGCGGTCCTCGAGGTAGTGGATCTGACCGGCGGACAGGCTCAGGCGCTCGCGCCCGGTCTGCTGGTCGAGGATGCGGGTGGTCAGGGCGGTGGTCACCTGATGGGTATCGCCCACGCGGTCGGCGCCGATGAAACGGTCCAGGCTGAACAGGTTGTCGAAGCTGAAGTCGGCCTCGCCGGTGTCGAAGATCGGGATGTCGTCCTGGTCCCGGTAGGGCACGTAGCCGTAGAAGATGCGTGGCTCCAGGGTCTGCAGGCGGCGGCCGCTGGCGATGGAACGTTCGAAGATCAGCCCGGTGTCGATCGAGGCGCGCGGTACCGTCCGGCTGATCGATTCCGGACCGCTGGTCTGGTCGCGGCGATCCAGTTCGTAGCGGGTATGGCGGACACCGGCGGCGGGTTCGAAGAAGAAGCCGCCGGTGTCATGGCGCCAGCGCACCTCGGGATTCAGGTCGAGGCGGGTACCCACGGGGCGCCCGGACTGGTCCTCGCTGCGCTCGAAGCGCACCAGTTCGGTATCCAGACCCCAGGAGAGGCCGTGGCCCAGGTATTCCCCGGCCTCCAGCGTGATCTGCGGCAGCCGCTGGTAGGGCTCGCCGGCGGCGCTCAGCTCGGGGTCGACGATCTGGTAGTCCTCGATGCGGGTGCGCAGGCGATAGGCTGGCTGGTTCCAGGTCAGGTCGGCGGATCGGCGCAGATAGGGTGTGGCGCCCTCGTAGCGGTCCGAGTTGCCGAAGTCGAAGAAGTATTCCCGGTCGGAGACATCCGCGGCGTCGACGCGCAGGTTCAGATTGGAGGTGATGCGGGTCTGGTGGCGCCACTGGGCGAAGTGGCGGTCTTCGCCGGTCTCGCGGTCGTCCGGCAGGTAGCGCACGTCGAGTACGCCATTGTGCCGGGGCTGGAGGTAGCGGAACTCGGTGCCGAGCATGACGCCGCGATCGGCCATGATGCGGGGCGTGAAGGTCGCGTCGTAGTTGGGCGCGATGTTCCAGTACCAGGGCGTCGCGAGATCGAAGCCGGTGCGGCCGCCGGTGCCCGCGCTGGGCAGCAGGAAGCCGCTCTTGCGGCGGTCGTCCAGCGGGAAGTTGATATACGGGGTGTAGGCGATGGGTACACCCTTGAAGCGGATGGTCGCATTGCGGGCCACGCCCACGCCGGTCTCGCGATCGAGCTCCAGATCCCGGGTGCGCAGCCACCAGGAATCGTTGCCGACCGGGCAGGTGGTGTATTCGGCCTCCTCGAAGTCGTGACGGTGCGGGGCGTGATGGACGCCCAGGGCGGCACTGCCCCGGGCCGGGATGGACTGCACCAGGAAGTCGATCCTGCGGAACTCGCCGGTCTCCGCGTCCAGGCGGTATTCCCCGCCCTCGGTGTGCAGCAGCAGGTCGCCGTCGAACAGGCGGGTGTCACCTTCGGTTCGGGCGGTGCCGGTGGCGCGGTCGTATTCGAGGAATTCGGTGTCCAGGCGCTGTCCGCCTTCGAACAGCTGGACGTTGCCCGAGGCCGAGATGCGTTCGCCGTCCCGGCGCACCTGGTCGGCGTCGATCTCGGTGAGGCCGCCCTCGAGGGTGCGCAGCTCGGGCCACTCGACCCCCGGGGCGAACTCGCATCCCGGGGGGCGCTCCTCCGCGGGCAGCGCGAGCGGGAGCAGCGCCGCGGTCACCAGGCCGATCCCGCACGCGACCGGCCGCGCGATCGGGCGATGGCGCGGCGGGGGGTTGGCGGGCCGGCGGCTCATCCCGACGTCAGGACAGCAGCTGGCGGATCTCGTCGAAGATCAGCTCGATGTCGCGGGTGCCGTTGATGTGCTTGAGCAGACCGTGGCGATCGTAGTACTCGATCAGCGGCCGGGTCTGCTCCTCGTAGACCTTGAGGCGATTGACCACGGTTTCCTCGTTGTCGTCCGCGCGGTGGATCAGATCGCCGCCGCACAGGTCGCACACGCCTTCCTTCTGTGGCGGGAAGGTATGGGTATTGAAGACCGCGCCGCAGTCCCCGCAGGACACGCGGCCGGTCAGGCGCTGCTTGAGCTCCTCGAACGGGACGTCGATCTGGATCGCGCGATCCAGCGGCGACTCGATGTCGGCCAGCATGGCGTCCAGCGCCTCGGCCTGGGCGACATTGCGCGGGAAGCCGTCGAGGATGAAGCCCTTCTGCGCATCGGGTTCCTGCAGGCGATCGCGGATCAGGCCCAGGACCAGATCATCCGGGACCAGATTGCCGGATTCCATCGCGTTCTCGACCTGCTTGCCGAGTTCGGTCCGGGCCGCGACCGCGGCGCGCAGCAGGTCGCCGGTGGAGATCTGGGGGATGCCGAAGGTGGCGACCATCTTCTTGGCCTGGGTGCCCTTGCCGGACCCCGGTGCGCCCATCAGGACGATACGCATAGCTGACTCCTGCCGGGTGCCGTACCGGACCGCAGGACTAGCCGGGAACGGGACGGCACGGTGATTGCGGTGGTGAAACGGGCAGCCGGCCCGGGGCGAGGGCGGGCCGCAAACCGTTTCCCGAGCGCGGTCTTATACCGCCTGAGGCCGATGCGCCGCAACCGCGCGCGGCCGTTCGAGTCTCCCTGATGCGACTGTTGATGGGTGCCCTTGCGGGGTGTCTCCCCTGTATAATCCCCCGCTCTTCAAAGCAATCGGAAACTACTCAAGCATGGACCTCAACCAGATCGAAGCCGGCAAGGATCTCCCCAACGACATCAACGTGGTGATCGAGATCCCCACCCAGGGTCAGCCCGTGAAGTACGAGATGGACAAGGACAGCGGGGCTCTGGTGGTCGATCGCTTTATGGCGGTCGCGATGTTCTATCCGTGCAACTACGGATTCATCCCGAACACGGAGTCGGAAGACAACGACCCGGTGGACGTGCTGGTGATCACCCCGGTGCCGCTGCTGCCGGGCTCGGTTGTGCGCTCGCGCCCGATCGGCATGCTGAAGATGACCGACGAGGCCGGGGTAGACGCGAAGATCCTGGCAGTGCCGGTGGACAAGCTGTGCACGCAGTCCGCGCGGTTCCAGAGCCCGGACGACGTGCCGAAGGAGCTCCTGGACTCGATCAAGCACTTCTTCGAACGCTACAAGGAGCTGGAGAAGGGCAAGTGGGTCAAGGTGGAAGGCTGGGTTGGCGCCGACGAAGCCAAGGCGGAGATTGTTGCCAGCTACAAGCGTTACCAGAAGAGCAAGATCTGACGCCGCGCCCCGCTGCATGCAGCGGTCGGTCAGCGCCGCGCCGTCCCGCAGGGGCGGTGCGGCGTTTGCGTGCGCGGGCCACGGACCTGGTCGTGACGCCGTGACCCGCTGAGATGGCC
The DNA here is from genome assembly GCF_000377285.1 of Thioalkalivibrio sp. ALE25. Classification (NCBI taxonomy): domain Bacteria; kingdom Pseudomonadati; phylum Pseudomonadota; class Gammaproteobacteria; order Chromatiales; family Ectothiorhodospiraceae; genus Thioalkalivibrio; species Thioalkalivibrio sp. ALE25. The sequence goes on from NZ_KB897933.1 coordinate 108,389, forward strand.
GAGCGCGATGCCTACGGCGAGGAACAGCAGGACCGCGAGCGCTTTGTCGTGCGCATCCTGCTGGCACTGGTCATCCTGGCCGCCATCCTGCTGGCGCTGGGCTGGCGGCTCTCGGGGCTGCAAGTCGGCGCGCACTCGCATTTCACCACTCTCTCCGAGAACAACCGGTTACGGGTCGAGCCGATCGCCCCTACCCGGGGCGTGATTCGCGACCGCAATGGCATCCTGCTGGCGGGCAACCGGGCGTCCTACCAGTTGGAGATCACGGTCGAGCAGGCCGGTAATCTGGATTCCCTGCTGAGCCGCCTGCGCGGCTATCTGGAACTGAGCGAGGCCGATATCGAGCGCTTCCACCGCGGAGTTCGGCAGCGGCGCCCGTTCCAGCCGGTGCTGTTGAAGGCCGGGCTGGATGACGAGACTGTGGCCCGTATCGCGGTCTCGCGCCACGAGTTGCCGGGGGTCGAGATCGAGGCCCGTCCGCTGCGTTTCTATCCCCTGGGTTCCAAATTCTCGCACGCGGTCGGTTATGTCGGGCGCATCAACCAGCAGGATCTGCGCCGGGTGGACGGGCGGGCCTATGCCGGGACCTCGCATATCGGCAAGAGCGGGGTCGAACGCTACTACGAGGAGTTGCTGCACGGCCGGCCAGGCTATCGCCAGGTGGAGGTGAACGCCCAGGGGCGGGTGATCCGCGAGCTGTCGGTGACCCCGCCGCAGCCGGGCACGGACCTGACCCTGACCCTGGATGTGAACCTGCAGCAGGCGGCCTACCGGGCGCTGGCGGGGCGGGATGGCGCGATCGTGGCCATCGATCCGAATAACGGCGAGGTGCTGGCGCTGGTCAGCGCCCCCGGTTTTGATCCCGAGGCCTTTGTCCACGGAATCTCGCAGGCCGATTTCGCCGCGGTGCGCGATGACAAGCGCCGGCCGCTGTTCAATCGTGCCCTGAGCGGGCAGTACCCGCCGGGCTCGACGGTCAAGCCACTGGTCGCGCTGGCAGCCCTCGACGAAGATGTTACGACCGCCGAGCGCGAGATGTTCGCACGCGGGTACTACCAGCTCCCGGGGCATGAACGTCGCTATCGTGACTGGCGCCGCGAGGGCCATGGCCGGGTGGACATGTCGCGCGCGATCGCGGTGTCGTCGGATGTCTACTTCTACGATCTGGCCCACACCATGGGCATCGATCGCATGGTGCCCATTCTTGGCGCCTTCGGGGTCGGTCAGCGCACCGGGATCGATTCCACCGGCGAGCGAGCGGGGATCCTGCCCAGCCGCGACTGGAAGCGGGCCACCCACAACGAGGTATGGTTCCCGGGGGAGACCCTGATCACCGCGATCGGCCAGGGGTACATGCTGTCCACGCCTCTGCAGATGGCCGACTTTACGGCGGCGCTGGCCACGCGCGGTGTGCGCTATCAGCCGCACCTGCTGCGCGCCATGGACAACGGGACCGGGGAGCCGGAGTATCCGCTACCGGTGACGCGCGAGCCGGTGGTCGTGGACGACCAGCACTGGGATGCGATCCACGGCTCGCTGGTGGAGGCGGTGCATGCCCGCCACGGGACCGCCTGGGGCAGCGTGGGCAGTACCCGCCCGGCCTACACCATTGCCGGCAAGACCGGCACTTCGCAGGTGTTCAGCCTCGGCGAGGATGAAGAGTACGACGAAGAGGAGCTGGCCCGGCGTCTGTGGGACCACGCCCTGTTCGTGGGCTATGCCCCGGCAGAGGATCCGCAGATCGCGGTGGCGGTCCTGGTCGAGCACGGAGGATCCGGTGGCCGAGTGGCCGCACCGGTGGCGCGCGAAGTGATGGATGCCTATCTGCTGGAAGGGTCGGGCATGACTCTGCCGGAGGACGAATGATCAGCGTAACCGGCCGTGAGATGTCCGTCAGCCAGTGGGTGCTGCGCAGCCTGCGCCTGGACAGTGTGCTGCTGGTCCTGCTGTCGATCCTGCTGCTGCTCGGGCTCGCCGTTCTGTTCAGCGCCTCCGGGCAGAGCGTGGTGGCCGTGGAACGGCAACTGATGCGCATCGGCCTGGGCGTGGCCGCGATGCTGCTGGTCGCGCAGGTATCACTGCACGGTCTGCGCGCGATCTCTCCGTGGTTGTTCGCGGCGGGCATCCTGCTGTTGCTGGCGGTGATGTGGGTCGGGGATGTCGGCAAGGGGGCCCAGCGCTGGCTGGACCTCGGTTTCATGCGTTTCCAGCCTTCGGAGATCATGAAGCTTGCCGTGCCGATGATGGTGGCCTGGTATCTCTCGCTGCGCAGTGGGCGGCCGCGTTTTCGCGATCTCCTCGTGACCGGCGTGCTGATCCTGGTGCCGGTGTATCTGATCATGCAGCAGCCGGACCTGGGGACCTCGATGCTGGTGGCGGCCGCCGGCGCACTGGTGGTGTTTCTCGCGGGGCTGGGCTGGCGCTGGTTCGTCGGCCTGGGCGTCGTGGTGGCGGCCGCCGTGCCCATCCTGTGGTCGCAGATGCTGGATTACCAGCGCCAGCGGGTACTCACGCTGTTCAACCCGGAATCCGATCCGCTGGGGGCCGGCTATCACATCATCCAGTCGAAGATCGCGATCGGGTCCGGGGGGTTGTACGGCAAGGGCTGGCTCAACGGGACCCAGTCGCAGCTGGAGTTCCTTCCGGAGCGCTCCACCGACTTTATTTTTGCGGTCTACGCCGAGGAATTCGGCTTTATTGGTGTCGCGCTCTTGCTGCTGCTGTATTTTGCGATTGTCGCCCGCGGGCTGTGGATCGCCGCGCTGGCGCAGGACCGCTATGCCCGGCTGCTGGGCGGGAGTATCAGCCTGACCTTCGCGGTCTATATGGTGGTCAATATCGGCATGGTGACCGGCCTGTTGCCGGTGGTCGGTGTGCCGCTGCCCCTGGTCAGTTACGGGGGAACGTCGCTGGTGACCCTGATGGTCGCCTTCGGTATTCTCATGAGCATAGCCTCCCAGAAACGCCTGGTGAATCGATGACCCTGACCCTGCGCCCCGTGTGGGCCCGTCTTGCCCGCCCACTCCTGATGCCGGTCGGGCTGACCCTGATCCTGGCGTTTGCCTCCCTTCCGGCCGCAGCGGCGAGCGAATTCCGCGCCGGTGACCCGCCGTATCTCGAGCGCGACGAGGTCCAGGCCTTCATCGACGAGCAGGTGGAGGCTGGCCGTGACCGCGAGGCCCTGGAGGCGATGTTCGCGGCGGCCGATCCGCAACAGCGCATCCTTGATCTGATCTCCAGCCCCGCCGAGGCAAGGCCGTGGAAGGATTACCGCCCGATTTTCATCACCGATGAGCGCATCGAGCGTGGGCGCGAGTTCATGCAGGAGCATGAGCGCTGGCTCCAGCGCGCCGCGGACCGCTTTGACGTCGAACCGAAGATCATTGCCGCCATCATCGGGGTCGAGACCTACTACGGCCGCAACACCGGTGGTTTCCGCGTGTTCGATGCTCTGGTGACTCTGGGCTTCGACTATCCGCCCCGGTCCGACTTCTTCCGCCGCGAGCTGGGCGAGTTCCTGACGCTGGTGGATGAAGAGGGCCTCGACCCGCGCGAGACCCGCGGCTCCTACGCCGGGGCCATGGGGCGTGGCCAGTTCATCTCGTCCAGCTATCGCCACTACGCGGTGGATTTCGATGGCTCCGGCCAGCGTGACCTGCTGAACTCCTGGCCGGATGCGATCGGGTCGGTGGCCAACTATTTCCGCGCGCACCACTGGAACTACGGCGAGCCGGTGGTGGCCAGGGCCCGGGTCGAGGGCGATGCCCACGAGGCGCTGATCAGCCGCAACTATCAGGCGCGCTTTGACCTCGAAGAACTGGCCGCACACGGGATCTACCCCGACGAGGCCGTGGACGAGGACGGCCAGTACTCGTTCATCCGCTTCGAGGGCGAGGATGGCTACGAGTACTATCTCGGGTATCCGAACTTCTACGTGATTACCCGCTACAACCGGAGCCCGCTGTATGCGATGGCCGTCCACCAGCTGGCCGAGGCGCTGGCCGAGTAAACCGCGCCGCGCGGGCGTCGGCGGGGCCGCGCTGGCGGCCTTGCTGGCGCTGGTCCTGGCGGGCTGTTCGTCCACCCCCGACCGCAAGGCCGACCCGGACCGCCCGCTGGGCGATGCCGCGTATGACAGCTACCCCGATCCTGCGGATGTGCCGCAGGATCTGGCGCTGATTCCGGAACCGGAGCCGCGTGACGAGCCGCCCAGCCGCTATGGCAATCCGTCCGAGTACGAGGTGTTCGGTCAGCGCTATCGCACGCTCAAGACCAGTGACGGCTTCGAGGAAGAGGGGTACGCGTCCTGGTATGGAACCAAGTTCCACGGACGGCGCACTTCCAGCGGCGAGCCCTACGACATGTACGCGATGACCGCGGCGCACAAGTCCCTGCCGCTGCCGAGCTTCGTCGAGGTCACCAACCTGGAAAACGGCAAACAGGTGATCGTACGGGTGAATGATCGCGGCCCGTTCGTGGACGGACGCATCATCGATCTCTCCTACGCCGCCGCCCATCGCATCGACATGACCGATGCCGGGGTCGCGCGCGTGCGCATCCGGGCGGTGGGGCCGGGCGACACGACGCCGGCCCGGGTGGCAGAGGCACCGGAGCCCGAGCCGCTCGAGGTGGCCGCCGCAGCTCAGCCGGACATCGCGCCCGAACCGCAGGACGCAGCGCCGGCCGCGGCCGGCGCCAATGGCGAGGCGGCGGGGCCCGGGCGTTTCGTCCAGGTCGGGGCGTTCGCCGAGCGCCATTCGGCCGAGCAGGTGCGCGAGGATCTGCGCGCGCTCGGCTTGGAGCCGGTGCGGATCTCCAGCGTCGAACGGGACAACGGGGCGCAACTGCACCGCGTGCGCATCGGCCCGCTGGCCGATGGCGACGCGGTCCGCACGATTACCGATCGCCTGCAGGGCGCGGCGCACGTGGACTACCGCGTAGTGACCGACGCGCCGTAAGCCCTCGTCCCCGGTATTTCCGGCCCGTACCGGGCCCCAATTCTGCTATCGTATTTCGGTCCTTCAGGAGGCCCTTCGCAATCATGAATTCGTCCGTCCGCACCCCGTTTCTGCCGCTGTTGGCGGCCTGCCTGCCGGTGATGCTGGCGCTCCTGCTGGCGCTGGTTCCGGCGCAGGCGCAGGAGTCGGAGCTGCCCGTGGCCGGCGCCGGCGCGAACGTGCCCGGTGGCATCCCGCGGCCGCCCTCGGACGTGACGGCGGCGAGCTATGCGCTGATGGACTTCGACTCCGGCCTGATGCTCGCCAGCCGCGATCCGCTGGTGGAGCGCGAGCCGGCCAGCCTGACCAAGCTGATGACGGCCTACGTGGTGTTTGGCGAAATCACCGATGGCCGCATGGCGCTGGACGACCAGGTTACGGTCAGCGAGCGTGCCTGGCGGACCGGTATGCGCGGGGCATCGCGCATGTTCATCGAGGTCGGCGAGGAGGTTGTGGTCGAGGATCTGCTGCGCGGGATGATCATCCAGTCCGGCAACGATGCCTCCACCGCGCTGGCCGAGCATGTTGCCGGTTCGGAGGGGGCGTTTGTCGACATGATGAACGCCCAGGCGCGCGAGCTGGGGATGCGCCAGTCCTACTTCGCCAACCCGCACGGACTGCCCTCCGACGAGTCGCAGTACACCACCGCCCAGGACATGGCATTGCTCGCCCGGGCGCTGATCCGCGACTTCCCGGATCTCTACGGCTACTACAGCGAACGTTCCTTCGAGTACAACGACATCTCGCAGAGCAACCGCAATATGCTGCTGTGGCGCGATGCCGGATTCGACGGCCTGAAGACCGGCTGGACCTCGAACGCGGGCTACAACCTGGTTTCGTCCGCCAAGCGTAACGACCGCCGGTTGGTGGCCGTGGTCATGGGGATCGAGGCGTCGGATCATCAGCAGGGCGGTACTCGCCGCGCCAACGAGTCCCAGGCGCTGGTGAACTGGGGGATGCGCTTCACCGCGACCCGCAAGCTGTTCGAGGGCGGGCACGAACTGGGGACCCCGCGGGTCTATCGCGGGGCGCAGACCGAAGTGGCCGTGGGCCTGGCGGAGGACTTCTGGGTCATGGTCCCGCCGGGGCGCGAGGACGATCTGGACGCCTCGATGGAGGTCAACCAGCCGCTGGAGGCCCCGCTGGCCGCGGGCGATCCGGTGGGCGAAGTCGTGGTGCGTCTGAACGGCGAGGTCCTCCGCACCCAGCCGCTGGTTGCGTTGCAGCCGGTGGAACAGGGCGGTCTGATCCGCCGCCTGTGGGATAGTGCGGCCCTGGGCATTCAGTCGGCCTGGCCATTCTGAGCCGTGTTTCGCCCGTGAGCATTGCCTATTACAACGGGGATTACCTGCCGCTGGACCAGGTGCGGATCTCGCCGCTGGACCGGGGCTTCCTGTTCGGAGACTCGGTATACGAGGTGATCCCCAGCTATTCCGGCGAGTTCTTCCTGCTCTCCGAGCACCTGGAGCGCCTGGCGCGATCCCTGGCGGCGATCCGCATCCGCAACCCGTTTGACCGCGAGGGGTGGCGTGCGCTTCTGATGGACTTGCTGGCGCGCAATGCCGACCCTGCGACGCCCGATCTCGGGGTCTACCTTCAGGTGACCCGTGGCGTGGCCCCGCGCGACCATGCCTTCCCGGTGGATGCGCCACCCACCGTCCTGGCGATGGTCAGCCCGATCCGGCCCCTCCCGGAGACCATCCGCGTGGACGGCGTGGCCGCCGTGACGGCCGAGGACCGCCGCTGGGGCCACTGCGATATCAAGGCCACCACCCTGCTGGCCAATGTGCTGAACCGCCAGGATGCGACCGAGCGGGGTGCCGTCGAGGCCGTGTTGTTGCGGGACGGGCAGTTGACCGAAGGCGCGGCCAGCAATGTCATCGTGGTCCTGGACGGGCGGGTGATCACCCCGCCGCTGGATGCATCGGTACTGCCGGGGGTCACCCGCTCGCGGGTGCTCGACCTGGCGCGCGAGCTGGGCTACCCGGTGGAGGAGCGCGGGGTCAGCGCCGACGAGCTGGCCCGGGCCGGGGAGGTCTGGCTCACCAGCTCGACCCGCGAGATCCTGCCGGTTACGCGGCTGGACGACCGCACCGTGGGTACAGGGCGCCCCGGACCGGTCTGGCAGGCCGTGCACGCCGCCTACCAGGCGGCCAAGCCCGGCGCAGCCGTGAGCGAACCCCTGCAGTCCGGAGGTGCGGCATGAGCGACCGCGAGAGCCTGATCGAGTTTCCCTGCCGTTTCCCGGTGAAGGTGATGGGCGATGCTCATCCGGAGCTGATGGAGGCGGTCGAGGACTGTGTCGCCGAACATCTGGATGCCGAGGATACGGTGATCGAGCAGCGCGCCTCGCGCGCCGGCCGTTTCGTCGGCATCACCATCACCTTTACCGCGACCAGCCAGGAGCAGCTGGACGCCTTCTATCGTTCCCTGGGCCGTTGCGACCGGGTGCGCATGATCCTGTGACCGACGCGCTCGTGCCCGGGCCGGTGGTCCGCCTGCTGGGTGTGCAGCCCTACGTCCCCGTCTGGCAGGCGATGCAGCTCCAGGCGCGGGAGCGCGATGCGGCCCGGCCGGATGCGTTCTGGTGCGTGGAGCATCCGCCCGTGTTTACCCAGGGCCGGAATGGCCGCCCCGAGCATCTGCTGGACCCCGGCGCGACGCCGGTGGTGGCGATCGATCGCGGCGGGCAGGTGACCTGGCATGGCCCCGGGCAACTGGTCATCTACACGCTGGTGGACCTGCCGCGACTGGGGATCGGGGTGCGGCGCCTGGTCGCGGGTCTGGAGCAGGCGGTGATCGACACGCTGGCGCAATGGGGGATCCTTGCGCAGCGTCGAGACAAGGCGCCGGGGGTGTATGTCGATGGCGCCAAGATTGCGGCGCTGGGGCTGCGGATACGGCATGGGCGCAGCATCCATGGGCTGGCGCTGAACATAGCCCCTAGTCTGGCACCGTTTCAGCGCATGAATCCCTGTGGCTATCCGGGGCTCGCCGCGACCTCCATGCAGCATCTGCTCGGTCCGCTGGACGGCAACCGGGTCCGGGAGCAGTTGCTTGCCCACCTCACCGCGCAGCTGTTTCCCGCTGAGGTTGCGCGCATGCGGCATGAACCTGCGTTGCCGCCCGAGTTGGTCCGCGTGCTTGCGCTGGGACGTTGTCCCACGCCCTGAGGCTTCCCCCTGGTTCGACCTCGAGTGTTTTCGGTGGCGCTGTCCGGCCGCCTGCCAAGATGTGGCTGGGCCTGGTTCGTCCTCTGGTGTTTACGGTGCCTCCGGTCCACGTACTGCCGTGCGCTGACTCGCCAGCGCGCCGCGAGGTCCTTCTTTGCTCGTGCAAAGAAGTACCCAAGAAACACGCCCGACTGCCGCGACCCCGGCCCGCTGTGCGGGCCGGGGTTTCCCTCGCTCCGAGGGTTTTCGCGGGCGGCGCCGAACTCGCTGCGCCTGCGGCTCCGCTCAGACATCCAGCGCCTCTAAATCAGAAAACTGTCCCGACGGTCTTGCCAGTGGATGAAGGCTAGGTCTTCGCACATCTTGGGCACGCTCGGCCTTCGGCCATAGCGTGCCGCGCCCGCGGTGCGGGCGCCGGGGGGTTCAGGCGGCGGGGCCGTTGTCGTGTCGTGGCGTTGGGATGCCTTCTGTTTTGACCTTCCCCTCCCGTATGGAGCCCCTTGCGGAAGGGTCCTCGGGCCGGAAGAAGGCGCTGGATGTCTGAGCGAAGCGCAGCGTAGCGAGTTCAGCGCCGCCGGCCCGAGGGCCCTGGAGCAAGGTTCCCGGGCGAAATCCGGGTGCCCTTCTTTGGGTCCTTTCTTGGGCAAGCAAGAAAGGACCTCGCGGCGCGCTGGCGAGTCAGCGCTCGGCAGTACGTGGACCGAAGGCACGTAAACACCGGAGGACGAACCAGGCCCAGCCACATCATGGCAGGCGGCCGGACGAAGCCATCGCAATCACCGGGGCTCGAAGCGCCAGCGCCAGCCTCGGGGCACGGGATGATGGCCCAGAGGCTGGAAACGGCAGGGCGGGTCAGGCGGTCTCGAGGCCCTGGGCCTGGAGGTCGGCGTGGTAGGAGGAGCGCACCATCGGGCCGCTGGCTACCTGCTTGAAGCCCATTTCGCGGGCACGCTCGCCGAGCTCGTCGAACTCCTCCGGCGACAGGAAGCGCGTTACCGGCAGGTGATGGCGCGACGGCTGCAGGTACTGGCCCAGGGTCAGCATGTCGCAGCCGTGCTCGCGCAGGTCGTGCAGGACCTCCAGCAACTCCTCGCGGGTCTCGCCCAGACCCAGCATCAGGCCGGATTTGGTCGGCACGCCGGGGTGCTGCTCGCGGAACTGCCGGAGCAGCTCGAGCGACCAGGCATAGTCGGCACCGGGGCGCGCCTCGCGGTACAGCCGCGGAACGGTCTCCAGGTTGTGGTTGAAGACGTCCGGCGGGGCCTGGTGCATGATCTCCAGCGCGCGGTCCATGCGTCCGCGGAAATCGGGCACCAGGATCTCGATCTTGGTGTTCGGGTTCAGGCTGCGCACCTCGCGGATGCAGTCCACGAAGTGGCCGGCGCCGCCGTCGCGCAGGTCGTCGCGGTCCACCGAGGTGATGACCACGTAGTTGAGGCCCAGCGCCTGGATGGTCTCGGCCAGATGGCGCGGCTCGTCGGCATCCAGTGCCTCCGGGCGGCCGTGGGCCACATCGCAGAACGGGCAGCGACGGGTGCAGATGTCGCCCATGATCATGAAGGTGGCAGTGCCGTGGGCGAAGCATTCGCCCAGGTTGGGGCAACTGGCCTCTTCGCAGACGGTGTGCAGCTTCTGTTCGCGCAGGATGCCCTTGATGCGCTGCACCTCGGGGCGGGCCTGACTCTGGGCGCGAATCCACTTGGGCTTGCGCTGCGGGCGCTCGGTGGGATTGATCTTGACCGGGATGCGCGCGACTTTGTCGGCGGCGCGCTGTTTCTCTCCGGGCTGGGGGCGGGTGCGTGTGTCCATGGACCTTCCCTGAATCTCTCGGGCGGCCGGTGTGTGGGCGGCCGACGTGGGGCGACTGGGCGGTACCGGGTCAGGCAACCTGACGAATCAGTTCCTCGACCTCCTGCCGCGCGGTCTCGATCGCGGGCAGGCTGCCATCCTCGTCGAGGATGAAGCCGAGCCGTTCCACGGCCCGCAGATCGGCGAGCGGGATGCGGTCGGCAAGCGGGTCGTCCTCGGCATCTCGCGGGCACGCGGCGCGTGCGATCCGCACGATGTCCGTCAGGACAGGGGCCTCGGGGTTCTCCGGGCCGCCGGAATCGCGAATGGCGTCAATGATATCGGATGACAGATCCCATTGCTGGGCAACCAGTTCGCCGATCAGGCCTTCGAGACGAAACAACACCCGTTCGACCTCTTCCGGCGTTCGGTCAGGGTGGGTGCGGGCGACCTCGGCGATCACCGGCAGGGCGCCCACCCGGTGCAGCAGTCCAGCCAGCAGGGCGGTCTGCGGATCGACTGCCTCGCACTGGTCGGCGAGCACGCAGCTGATGGCCGCGATGCGCGCGGAGCGGCGCCACAGACGTTCGAGGAGGTCGTGGTAGGGGCTGTCGCGATGGATGAAGACCTGGTGCATGGCCAGGGCCATCACCAGCTGGCGGGTGCGTTCGAGCCCCAGTCGGGCCACGGCATCCTGCAGGCGTGACACCTCGCGGCGGCTGCCCATGGCCGGGCTGTTGGCCACGCTCAACAGGCGCCCCGCGACGCTCGGATCTTCCTCGATGATGCGGGTGGCCTCGGCAATGGAGACGTCCGGATCTTTCAGGGCCTGCTGCAGGTGCAGCGCCACCTCGGGGAGCTGGGGCAGGGCCAGCTCGCCCGAGTAGGCATGCGTGTAGATGCTGCCGAACAGCTCGCCCTCGAGGTCGGACAGCTCGATCTCGCTGACCTCGACGCTGTCCTGCCCGCCGCCGTCGACCAGGGTCTCGTAGACCTTGCGGTCCAGCATCGCCAGGGTGGCGCGGGTCGCGGCGATCGCATGGCTGTGATAGTCGTGGGGTTCGAACAGCGGGTTGAGGGCCTCGCTGGAGTCCCCGTTGAGCATGACCGAGTTGCGCCCGCTGGCCAGGATCATCCGCCCCTCCAGCAGGAAGATCATGCTGCGGAATTCGTCGCGCGCATGCAGCTTGAACCCCGGATCCACCGTCATGGTGCGGGCATGCTGCAACAGCTTGTCGCGGGCGCGCTCGCTCAGTTCGGCGAACGGGCGCAGCTGTGGAAGGCGTTTTTCGATCACGGGGGTTCAGACGTTGAACATCGCGCGGAGTTCGGCCAGGTCCTCGGCGCGTTCCTCGAGGAACGCGATCGGTTCCCCCGGCGCCGGTGGCTCGATCCCGAGGACGCCGAAGGCGGCGACCTCGGCCGCATCGGGCACGGTTTCGCCCTCGGCGCGTCGGGCGGCCCATTCCGCGACCAGCGCGATGCTGGCGTAATCCGGTTCGCCGGCGCGATAGCCCCAGTCCCCGGCATGCTCCGCGACCGTGACCAGGTCGCCCCCGAGGTCCCAGTAGTTGATCACCAGGACACCGGCGAGGTTGCGCAGGCGCCGGACCAGCGACTGCACGCGCTCGGTGTCGGGGTGGTCCTCGCGCAGTTCCACGAACTGGATGATCGGGACCGCGCCGATCCCGGCGACCAGCCCGGCCAGCAGGGCGCGTTCGCGGTCCAGCAGCTTGAGCGAATCCGCGATCAGGTAGCTGTAGGCGGATTGCAGGGCGCCATGCTTCCAGCTGGCTTCCATGGCGTCGCGGGTGGAAGCGTGCTTGGCCTTGAACGCCTGGCGCAGCGCCATGTTCATCGCCAGCATGCGGGTGTTGCGAAAACCGAGGCGATTGACCGCGTCCCGCACGGACTGGATCTGTTTGGCGGCGCGGAACAGCGGGCTGTTGGTCGCGTGCAGCAACGCCCCGGCGATGGTGCCGTCACGCTGGATGACCTCGGTCAGCTTGTCGAGGTCGGCGTCCGGGTCGTTGGTCAGTTCCTGAATACGCAGCGCGATCTCCGGCATGGTCGGCAACTCCAGCCGGTTGCTGGTGATCAGGTCGTAGAGCTCGCCGAAGAAAGCGCCTTCGGTATCGTCCAGGTCGGTGTCATGCACGACCAGCGAAGCGCTGTGGGCCTTTTCGAGGGCCGCGGTCGGGATCTCCAGCATCTGGCAGGTCTTCTCGGTGATCAGGAAGTCCTGCTGGCCGATGTTCTGGTCGAACATCTGCAGCGGGCTGTCGGGGTCGGCCGCATCCAGGGTGATACGCGCCGGGCTGCCGCCGCTGACGCGGACCAGCTGGCCGCTTACCAGGAACAGGTAGCGGTCCTCGACCTCCTGCGGGCGCAGGCGCCGACCGGCGTCCAGCTCCCGTGCCAGGCAGGCCGAGGCGAGTTCGCTGCGGGCCTGGTCCGACAGGCCGGAGGTGAGGTCCAGGTCCTGAAGCAGGGTGTCGATGCTGGTGCTATCCATGGGGCGGTTCCCGGTCCGTGCTGTGCCAATCCATTCCCGCGTCGCGACGCCGCAGGAAGGGCAGCGGGGCGGGCGCGCGTGCGCGATCTAGTCAATGGACGCCAGTGTAGCATCCGATCCCGCCACAGGAACCGCCGCCGCGGCCCCGCGGCAGGCGAAGCGCGGCCGGTCGTCGTGGTCGATCAGGTCGTGGGATTGCAGGAAGCGGCGCGCGTCGGCGGCATCCTCGCGAAACCATGCGGCGGTGCTGCCCAGGCGGAAGCTGTAGCCCCAGGTGTCCATGTCCCGCATCAGCCGCTCGCGGCCGACGCCGGGCAGCTCGTCAGCCAGCAGGATCTGCAGGTAGCAGACACCGCATTCCTCGAGGTCGTCGCCGCCGGCATTGGTGTGCAGGGTGGCACGCCGCGTGGCGTCCATGCAGATCAGGTGTCCGGCCTCGTGCAGGGCCGAGTGGATCGGGGTGTCGGGGCGCACGTGGACCTCCAGGCCGATAATCCCGGCCTCGGGTTCGCCCCACCAGGTGCCGGGCAGCGGGTCCCGGGCCGGGTGTGTCACCAGACGCAGGCCGTAGCGCGCCAGCAGGTCCGCGAGGGCCTCCCGCAGGCCGGGGTCGCCGCAGGTCTGGATCGCGGAGGGGCTCATGCGTCTGGCCGACCGGGCAGGGCGCTGCTGTGCTTGCGGCTGCGCCGGGGGCACTCCTCGGGATGCTCGCGGCACCAGGCGTCGACGCGCTCGGCGAGGTCGTCCTGAAAGCACAGCAGGTAGAACCGGGCCTGTTCGCGGTTGACGATGGCCGGGCGTCCCAGGGTGTCGACTACCCCGGTGCGCAGGGCGGCGATGATCGCGTTGGCGGCCTTCTTCTGTGGCCAGGTGGTGATCTGCTCCCAGGCCTCGGGGGTGAAGTACAGGCGCAGCAGGTCGGGGCGGGTGGTCAGCAGCATGCGCGTGACGTTGCGCAGCGTGGTCTCCGCCTCGCCCCAGTCGTGGACCAGTCCGCCTTCCAGCAGGCGCTCGATCTCCTCGCGGCCCTTGGGTGACAGCATGGGCGGATGCGGTACGCCTCAGGCGTCCGGTGCGTCCTCCGGCGTGAAGGCGCGGATGGACAGCGCGTGCACCTCGCCGGAGTCGATCTGATCGCGCACGGTGGCGTAGACGGTCTGGTGCTTCTTGACCGCGTTCATGCCGGCGAACTGCGGGCTGACGACCAGGGCCTCGAATTTGCCCTCGCCCCCGGTGACCTCGACCTTCTGGGCCTCCGGCAGGCCGGCGCGGATGAGTTCGGCCACTTGGCTGGCTTCCATGATGAGTCCCCTTGCGTGCGTGTGATGAGTGCGAATGTCAGCCGCGGATGATAGCCGGGCGTCTGGCCCGACATGAAGTGCCCCCACACGCGGAACTCCAACCCGGAGTGGGGTTCCCATCGGAACACCTGCATGGAAAGTCGGGGTGGTTTGGTCCGAACCGAACCGGCTCGCTAGCATCAGGCCATCATTGACCGGCCCGTCGGGCCACGGAGGCAAAGACCATGATCTTCAAGCAACTGTTCGAGGACGAGTCGTCCACCTATACCTATCTGCTGAGCTGCCCGGATACCGGGAAGACGGCCCTGATCGACCCGGTCATCGAGACCGTCGACCGCGATCTGCGCGTGCTGCAGGAGATGGGCCTGAGTCTCGACTACGTGATCGAGACCCATATCCATGCCGATCACATCACCGGTGCGCGGATGCTGCGCGAGAAGACCGGCTGCAAGCTGGGCGGTCCGGCGATGGACGAACTGCCCTGCCGGGATTTCGGCCTGCGCGAGGGTGAGCCCTTCCAGGTGGGCAACCTGGTGATCAACCCGCTGTACACCCCGGGTCACACGGATGCGCACCATGCCTATCTGATGGATCACGTCGGCCTGAAGATGCTGTTCTCCGGTGATGCCCTGCTGATCGAAGCCTGCGGCCGCACGGACTTTCAGTCGGGGGATGCCAAGACCCTGTACCACTCGATCCAGGACAAGTTCTTCACCCTGCCGGACGAGACCCTGGTGTACCCCGCGCACGACTACGAGGAGCGCCAGATCACCACCATTGGTCAGGAGAAGATGCGCAACCCGCGCCTGGGCAAGGGCAAGCCGGAGGCCGAGTTCGTGAAGATCATGGACGAGATGGACCTGCCGTACCCGAAGAAGATCGACTGGGCGCTGCCCGGCAACGAGGGCTGCGGCATCTGTCCGGACAACCTGCCGGACGAGAAGAAGCGCCTCTGCGAGACCGATCAGCAGGGTTAGTCCGATCCCTTCCGGTGGCCCCGCCAGGAGCCACCGGTTCCGAATGTTCATCCGGTGGGCGGTTTTTACCGCCTGCCGGACCCCGTACACTCCCGCGATGACCGACCACACTCCCGCTGACGCGCCGGGCTCGCTCGCGTCGCCGAACCCGCTGGAACGTCTGCGCGCGATCATGGCGCGGTTGCGCGATCCCGAGGCCGGTTGTGCCTGGGACCGGGCGCAGACTGCGGGCAGTATCGTCCCGTTCACTCTGGAAGAGGCCTATGAGCTGGCCGACGTGGTCGCCCGCGACCAGGGCGCGGATGCGGACACCCGGGAGCTGCGTGACGAGCTGGGGGACCTGCTGTTCCAGGTGGTCTTCCAGGCGCGTATCGCTGAGGAGGCCGGTCGCTTCGATCTGGATGATGTCGCCCGCGCGATTGGCGACAAGCTGGTACGCCGGCATCCGCACGTGTTCGCCGATGTCGAGCACGGCTCGGATGCCGAGCGCGAGGCCGCCTGGGAGGCGGACAAGGCGCGCGAGCGTGCGGCGCGCGCCCAGACCAGCGCGATGGACGATATCCCGCTGGCGTTGCCGGCCCTGTCGCGCGCGGTAAAAAGCCAGCGCCGCGCCGCGCGCCTGGGCTTTGACTGGGACGACCCGGCCCCGGTGGTCGCCAAGATTCACGAGGAGCTGGCCGAGGTGCAGGCGGCGGTGGACCAGGGCGAGCCGCCGGCGCGCATCGCCGAGGAGGTCGGCGACGTGCTGTTCGCGGTCAGCAACTGGGCGCGGCATCTGGGGGTGGACCCGGAGGGCGCGCTGCGCGGCAGCACGCGCAAGTTCGAGGCCCGTTTCCGCCAGATGGAGGCGCTGGCCGCGGCCAGCGGCGAGACCCTGGCCGGACTCGATTTCGACCGCCAGGAGACCCTTTACCAGGAGGCGCGGCGTCTTGAACGCGCGACCCGGGACACATTCGATACCAAGGACCCGACATGACCGAAGCCGTTGAGCTGCCCGACCACTTTCTGCCCGCCCGGATCGAGACCATCGAGCAGGTCACCCCGCTGATCAAGGTATTCACCCTGGCGGCGGACCCGCAGCGGTTTTCCAGCAAGGCCGGCCAGTGGCTGGACCTGGTGATCCCGCAGGCGGAGGGTAAGCCCTTCGTCGGGGGGTACTCGGTGGTCTCCGCGCCGCGCGCCGACGGGCGGCTGCAGCTGGCCATCAAGTACGCGGACCATCATGCGGCCACCCATTACCTGCACACGGAGGCCGGCGAGGGCGACACGGTGTACATCACGCCGGGGCAGGGCAGCTTCTTCTTCGAGCCCGGCATGGCGCAGAACGTGGTGCTGCTGGGGGCGGGCATCGGGGTCACGCCCCTGTTCGGCATCCTGCGCGCGATCCATGCCGGGATGCCGGACGTCTATGCCCACCTGGTCTACAGCGTGGCCCACCAGGACGAGGTGCTGTTCCCGCAGGAGCTGGAGGCGATGGCCGCGGCACCGAACATCGACGTCAGCCTGACGGTCACGCGCGAGGCGGAGGACTGGCTGGGGCATACCGGCCGCATCAGTCATGCGTTGCTGGAGTCGCTGGACCTGCCGCGCGATGCGCTGTTCTATTTCTGCGGGTCGCGGGAGTTCATCGAGGACATGGCCACCCTGCTGGCGGAATGGGGCATCCCCGAGGCCCAGCTGAAATACGAGAAGTGGTGGTAGTGCGCCAGGCGGCGGTCTGAATTGGTCATTGCGAGTCGCCGCAGGCGACGAAGCACAAAAGCAGCGAAGCTGCGTTGAACGGCCGCAGGCCGGCCCGAAGGGCGAGCGGAGCGAGTAGTCTCCCAGCGCTGGCAGTGCGCCGGGATCAGGTGGCTGAGCACATCGATTGCCGCGTTGCCTGTGGCGACTCGCAATGACGGGGTGGCTTACGGGCGGCGGGTGTCGCCCGGGCGCAGGGCGTTGTCGGGGGCGAGGATCGTGGGCTGTCCATCCAGTGCCGGATCGGTGTCGGGGTAGTCGCGGATATAGTGCAGGCCGCGGCTCTCCTGGCGCGACAGCGCGCTCTTCACGATGATCTCGGCGACCATGGCCAGGTTGCGCAGCTCCAGCAGGTCCGGGGAGATGCGGAAGTGGCTGTAGTACTCGTGGATCTCCTCCTGCAGGATGCGGATGCGCCGCTCGGCGCGGTGCAGCCGTTCGCGGGCGCGCACGATGCCCACGTAGTCCCACATCAGGCGGCGCAGTTCGTCCCAGTCGTGGGCCACCACCACCTCTTCCTCGGACTCGGTGACCCGGGACTCGTCCCAGGCCGGTGGGACCGGGAGCTGCTCGGGGGCGGGCAGATCGGTCTGCGAAAGGATGTGATCGGCCGCGGCACGGGCGTAGACCAGGCACTCCAGCAGCGAGTTGCTGGCCATGCGGTTGGCCCCGTGCAGCCCCGTGTAGGACACCTCGCCGGCGGCGTACAGCCCGGGCAGGTCGGTCTGGCCGAAGTGGTTCACCATCACGCCGCCACAGGTGTAGTGGGCGGCCGGGACAACCGGCAGCGATTCCCGGGTCATGTCGAAGCCGAATTCCAGGCAGCGCTCGTAGATCGTGGGGAAATGCTCGCGAATGAACTCGGCCGGCTTGTGGCTGATGTCGAGGTTCACGTGGTCGATGCCGAGGCGTTTCATCTCGTGATCGACCGCGCGGGCGACGATATCCCGCGGGGCCAGTTCCGCGCGCTCGTCGAAGCGCGGCATGAAGCGCTCGCCGTCGGGCAGGAGCAGCACCCCGCCCTCGCCGCGCACCGCCTCGGAGATCAGGAACGACTTCGCCTTCGGGTGGAACAGGCAGGTCGGGTGGAACTGCATGAACTCCATGTTCGCGATGCGACAGCCGGCGCGCCAGGCCATGGCGATGCCGTCGCCGGTCGCGCCGTCCGGATTGGAGCTGTACAGATAGACCTTGCTGGCCCCGCCGGTGGCCAGGATCACGGTCGGCGCCAGCAGGGTCTCCACCTCGCGGGTCTTCGCGTCCTGCACGTAGGCGCCGATCACGCGGCGGCTGCCATCCACCGGCTGGGTGATCAGGTCCACCGCCACATGGCGTTCGAAGACTTCGATGCTGCCCTGGCCCGAGGCGTTGCGCACCAGTGCCTCCTCGATCGCGCGGCCGGTGGCATCGGCGGCGTGTGCCACCCGGCGCGCGCTGTGCCCGCCCTCGCGGGTGAGGTGCAGGCGGCTGCGGCCTTCCAGGGGTTCCCGGGTGAACGGCACGCCCAGGTTGAGCAGCCAGTGGATGGCCTCGGGGCCGGCCGCCACGGTGCGGCGCACGGCGTCCGGGTCGCACAGGCCGGCACCGGCGTCCAGGGTGTCCTGGATATGGGCGTCAAAGGAGTCGGTGCGGTCGAGTACTGCGGAGATGCCGCCTTGGGCATAGCGGGTGGAACCCTCGTCGACCGGACCCTTGCTGATCACGGTGACGCGTCGATGCGGGGCCAGATGCAGGGCCGCGGAGAGCCCCGCCGCGCCGCTTCCGATGACGAGGACGTCCGCCAGGCGCGGTTGTTGTACTGTCCCCATGGGTCAGGTAACGTGCTGCGCTTGTTGCCAGAGCAAAATGTGGCCCTTGCGCAACAGTGTTGTGCGCAAAGCGAACTTAATGCGAGTCAGGCGGTCCATGCACCATAGATTACCGGAGACCGGTGTGCTGGCGGGAGTCCCCGCATGAGCGAGAAGGCTTCCGACGAGGCCCTGGTCAAGCGAGTTCAGAACGGCGACAAGGCGGCTTTCGACATCCTGGTGCTGAAGTATCAGCACAAGATCGTCAACCTGGTCGGGCGCTATGTCCATGACCACGCGGCGGCCCTGGATGTGTCCCAGGAGGCCTTTATCAAGGCCTACAAGGGGCTGGCGAACTTTCGCGGCGAGAGTGCGTTCTATACGTGGCTCTACCGCATCGCCATCAACACGGCCAAGAACCACCTTGTCTCCCAGGGACGGCGTCGGCCCGAGGCCGAGGTCGATGCGCAGGACGCGGAACAGATGGGCGGCGACTCCGCCCTGAAGGACAGTGCAACCCCGGAGGGGGAGCTGTTGTCCGAAGAGATTGAAGGGGCGGTGCGTAGCACCATCGAGGAATTGCCCGACGACCTTCGGATGGCCATCACGCTGCGCGAGATCGAGGGACTGAGTTACGAGGAGATCGCGCAGACGATGGGATGCCCGATCGGCACGGTCCGCTCGCGCATCTTCCGGGCCCGCGAGGCCATCGACCGGACCTTGCGTCCGTTGCTAGACAACAACTGAACGAGTAGCGCCATGAAAGAACAAGTCTCCAAGAACGAACGTCTGTCGGCCCTGGTGGACGGAGAAACGGATGACTTCGAGACGCGTCGCCTGATGGACGAGCTGGTGCGGTCCGAGGAGGACCGGGCCCGCTGGGAACGCTATCACCTGATCGGCGACAGTCTGCGCGGGGGGATGCGCCGCACCGCACCCGCGAGCTTCATGGACGGCGTCCAGGCGGCCCTGGCCGAAGAGGCCCCGCTGTCGGTCGCGCGCAAGCCGGATCAGCCGCGCTGGCTGAAGCCGGTGGCCGGTACTGGCGTCGCCGCCGCGGTCGCGATGGTCACCCTGGTCGGGATGCAGATGATCGGCCCCGACTCCGGTGCGCCGGAGGCGACGCCGGTCGCCAGCGAGGGCGCGCCGGCGCAGCTGGCCGACGGTATCCAGCGGGTCAGCACCACGGGTTCCGAGGCGCCGGCCACCGAGCCGGAAGGCCTGGATCCGCGCTTTGCCCGATACCTCGAAAACCATGCGGAACTGATGGGGCCGGGGTCCACCGCCCTGGGTCGTGTTCGCTTTTCGGTGAGTGACGAGTAACGCGTGATGCGCCGCAGCCTCGCGTACGCCCTGGTTGCCGCTACCGCGCTTTGTTGTCTGCCTTTGCCGGTCCTGGCGGGGGAGGCGTCCCCCGCCGACTGGTTGCAGCGTATGACCGGCAGCCTGCACTCGGAGAGTTACCAGGGGACCTTCGTGCTCCAGCGCGACGATCGGCTGGACGCCATCCGTGTGGTACACGCCGCCGAGAACGGTGGCTACCGTGAACGTCTGGAGACCCTGACCGGCGCCCCGCGCGAGATCCTGCGTTCGGTCGACCGGCTGAGTGCCCTGAAGGGTGCCCGGGCGGCGGCGGGTGAGCCCCCGCACGGACCGGCCGGTGCGCCGGTGTTCCTGCTTGAGCGCCACGATCACTATGAACTGAAGGACATGGGCGCGGACCGCGTGGCCGGTCTCGACTGCCGCATGATCCTGGCGCGGGCGCGCGATACCTTGCGCTACAGTCATCGCTACTGCCTGCATACGGAAACCGCGCTCCCGCTGCTGAGCGAGCTGTACGACGGGCATGGCCATCTGCTGGAACGTCTCGCGTTCACCAGTCTCGAGCGTCTGGAGGAGGTCGCCGAGGGTGCTCTCGAGCCCACGCAGGAAGACGCGGAGCGGGTCGAAGTGCGGGCCGATCGTGGCCACAAAAAGCCCGAATGGGACGCACAGACGGGCATGGACGGCTGGCACTTTGATGCGCTGCCGGACGGTTTTACCGCGATCGCCGCGACCGAACGTCCGGTCGGGGATGGCGAGGCCCGTCTGCGCCACTTCGTGCTGAGCGACGGCCTTGCGTCGGTTTCGGTGTACATCGAAAAGACCAGTGGCGAGCGGATGTTCGAGGGCACGACCCGCGCGGGCGCCACGCACGGCGCGGCCCGCTCGATTGCCGGGCACCAGGTAACCGCGGTGGGCGACGTCCCGCGGGCCACGGTTCAGGGTGTGCTGGATGCGATCGTGTACCACTCCGGTGAATGATCCCTCGCGGGGCGCAGCATGAGTGAATGGATCCGCGAACAGGGCATTGTGCTGTCGGTGGAGGGCTATGCGGCGCGCGTGCGCATTGAGCGCCAGTCGACCTGCGGCAGCTGTTCGGCCCGTACGGGCTGCGGCAGCGGGGTGCTCTCCGAGGTTCTCGGTCGCAAGGCGGTGGAGGTGACCGTCGGGCATCTCGGAACGCTGCAGCCCGGGGATACCGTGACCCTGGGGATCCGTGACCAGGCCCTGGTCTCAGGGGCCCTTGCAATGTACCTGCTGCCACTGGCCGGGCTGGTGGCGGCGCCCGGCCTGATGATGCTGGTCGCGCCCGGGCTGGGCGAGGGAATACACCTGCTCGCCGGCGCCCTGGGCTTTGCCGCGGGCCTGTATGCGGTACGCGTCTGGCTGCGCCGTCGGGCGCCGGATCTGGCGCCGGTGCTGCTGGAGCGTCATCCGGCCTCGGGGGTGCATGGCTCCGCCGGCTCCGTGCTCACGCCGCGACCCTGAGGGTCTGTGTGCGCCCGCGGGAACTTGCGGGTGGGTGCGGCTTTCTAGAGCGTTGAACCTTCGACTTCCCAATGCGGATCAGATGATGATGAAACCGATGCAATGGGCACTGGTGGCCCTGACCTTTCTCGCCCTGTCGCTGCCGGCCTCGGCGCGCATGCTGCCGGACTTCGTGCCGCTGGCGGAGGAACACAGCCCGGCGGTGGTGAACATCGCCACCACCCGCGAGCGCGAGAATCCGCATCGCGGCCAGATGCCGGACTTCGAGGGCACGCCCTTCGAGGACCTGTTCGAGCGTTTCTTTGGTGGTCCGGGCGGCTCGGGCGAGCGCGCCCCGGAGAGCTTCGAACGCAACTCGCTGGGTTCCGGCTTCATCTACACCGAGGATGGCTACATCATCACCGCGAACCATGTGGTGGACGGAGCCTCGGAGGTCGTCGTCCATCTGTCCGACCGGCGCGTGTTCGACGCCGAGATCGTCGGCAAGGACCCGCAGAGTGACGTGGCACTGCTGAAGATCGACGCCGAGGACCTGCCGACCCTGAAGCTGGGTTCTTCGTCCGACCTGAAGGTCGGCGAATGGGTGCTGGCGATCGGTTCGCCGTTCGGCTTCGATCACTCCGTCACCGCCGGCATCGTCAGCGCCAAGGGGCGCAACCTGCCGACCGAGAACTACGTCCCGTTCATCCAGACCGACGTGGCGATCAATCCGGGCAACTCGGGCGGGCCGCTTCTGAATCTGGATGGCGAGGTCATTGGCATCAATGCCCAGATCTACAGCCGCACGGGCGGCTTCATGGGCCTGTCCTTCGCCGTGCCTATCGAGATGGTGGAGGACGTGGTGCAGCAGCTGCGGGAACACGGCGAGGTGACGCGCGGCTGGCTGGGTGTGCTGATCCAGGAGGTTACGCGCGAGCTGGCCGACTCCTTCGGCATGGACAAGCCCACCGGCGCCCTGGTCGCGCGGGTGCAGGCCGACAGCCCGGCGCAGAAGGCCGGCTTCGAGACCGGTGACGTGATCCTGTCGTTCAACGGCATCGAGGTGCCCAACTCCTCCGCTCTGCCGCCGATCGTCGGGCGCACGCCGGTGGGCACCGAGGCCGAGGTGGAAGTGCGCCGCGGCGACGAGACCCGCACCATCACGGTCGAGATCGAGCGCCTGCCGGACGACATCTCGGCCCAGCGTGGCGGGCCACAGCGGCAGACGCCGGAGCGGACCGAGCCGCAGAGCCTGCTGGGGATGGTCCTGGAGCCGCTGGAGGCCGAACGCGCCGCGGAGCTGGACGTGGACGCCGGCGTGGTCGTGCGGGAGGTCGTCGACAACCCGGCGCGTTCCGCCGGCCTGCGCCCCGGCGATGTGATCGTGCAGTTCGGCGGCCATGCCATCGACTCGGCGGAGACGCTGGAGCAACAGATCGCCGAGGTCGGCGACCGGCGGACGGTGCCGGTCCTGGTGTATCGCGGCGACAACCCGACCTACATCGCCCTGCGCATCCCGCGGGACTGAGACCGCCTTCGGGGCGCACGCCCCGGGGCCGCCATGGAGCAAGGGAGGGTTGTCGGCCCGGTCGGCAGCCCTCCCGATCGTTTGCGGATGACCGAACTGACGCTTTATCACCGCGAGAGCTGCGGTCTCTGCCATGACATGCTGGCCGAGATCATGGCCCTCAAAAGCCGTTATACTTTCGCGCTTACGGTCGTCGACATCGACGAGGACCCGGAGCTGCAGGCGCGTTTCAACGTCAAGGTCCCGGTGCTTGCGGTCGACGGCGACATTCTCTGCTGCCATTTCCTCGACCGAAAGGCACTGCTGGACCAACTGGCCCCTGCATGACCGAAACCCGCCTCACCCGCAATTTCTCCATCATCGCGCATATCGACCACGGCAAGTCCACGCTGGCGGACCGCCTGATCCAGGGCTGTCATGGCCTGACCGAACGCGAGATGTCCGAGCAGGTGCTGGACTCGATGGATCTGGAGCGCGAGCGCGGGATCACCATCAAGGCGCAGAGCGTCTCGCTGTACTACGACGCCCAGGACGGTGAGCGCTATCAGCTCAATCTCATCGACACCCCGGGGCATGTGGACTTCTCCTACGAGGTCTCGCGCTCGCTGTACGCCTGCGAGGGTGCGTTGCTGGTGGTGGATGCCTCGCAGGGCGTCGAGGCGCAGAGCGTCGCCAACTGCTACACCGCGATCGATCAGGGGCTCGAGGTCGTCCCGGTGCTGAACAAGATCGACCTGCCCGCCGCCGAGCCGGACCGGGTGGCGGCCGAGATCGAGGATGTGATCGGTATCGAGGCGACCGACGCCCTGCGCGTCTCCGCCAAGACCGGCGAGGGCATCGCCGAGCTGCTGGAGGAGATCGTGCGCCGGATCCCGCCACCGGAGGGCGATGCCGAGGCCGCGCCCAAGGCGCTGGTGATCGACTCCTGGTACGACAACTACCTGGGCGTGGTGGCGCTGGTGCGGGTCAAGGCCGGACGCTTCTACGCGGGCCAGAAGATCAAGGCGATGTCGGTGGGGCGGGCGCACGAGGTCAGCCGGGTCGGCGTATTCACGCCCAAGCCGGTGGACCGCAAGACCCTGGAGGTCGGCGAGGTCGGCTATCTGATCGCGACCATCAAGGACATCTCCGGGGCCAAGGTGGGCGACACCTTTACCGATTTCAACAACCCGGCGGACGAGCCGGTACCGGGCTTCCAGGAGATCCAGCCGCGGGTATTCGCCGGGCTGTTCCCGGTCAGTGCGGACGACTTCAACGACCTGCGCGAGGCGCTGGACAAGCTGCGCCTGAACGATGCGGCGCTGTCGTTCGAGCCGGAGACCTCGCAGGCGCTCGGGTTCGGCTTTCGCTGCGGCTTCCTCGGCATGCTGCACATGGAGATCGTGCAGGAGCGCCTGGAGCGGGAATACGACCTGGACCTGATCACCACCGCGCCCACCGTGGTCTACGAGGTGGAGCGCAACGACGGCGAGGTGGTCTCGGTGCACAACCCCTCCGAGCTGCCGGCGAACAACGAGGTGGCCGAGATCCGCGAGCCGATCATCGAGGCGAATATCCTGGTCCCGCAGGAGTATGTAGGGGCGGTGATCACTCTGTGTGTCGAGAAGCGCGGTGTGCAGACGAAGATGCAGTACCTCGGGCGCCAGGTGCAGCTGTCCTACGAGCTGCCGATGTCCGAGGTGATGCTCGACTTCTTCGATCGCCTGAAGTCCGCGACCCGCGGCTATGCCTCGTTCGACTACCAGCCGCTGCGCTTCCAGGCGGCGCCGCTGGTGCGCGTGGACATCCTGATCAATGGCGACCGCGTGGATTCGCTGTCGGCCATCGTGCATCGCGACCATGCCGAGTCGCGCGGGCGCGAGATCATCGAGCGCATGGCCAAGATCATCCCGCGTCAGATGTACGAGGTGGCGATCCAGGCGGCGATCGGTTCCAAGATTATCGCGCGCGCCACGGTCAAGGCGATGCGCAAGAACGTGCTGGCCAAGTGCTACGGCGGCGACGTAACCCGCAAGCGCAAACTCCTGGAGAAACAGAAGGCCGGCAAGAAGCGCATGAAATCGATCGGCAAGGTGGACGTGCCGCAGGAGGCCTTCCTGGCGGTGCTGTCGGTGGACGACGACAAGAAGTGACAATCAGGCCTGCGGCCCGGCAGGGCCGTCGGGCAATCCCCGGCGGGCCGGGAACAGAGGACACGGCATGGCAAATCTCGAACTGATCCTGGTGCTGGCAACCGCCGTGACCGGCCTGATCTGGCTGGGCTGGGTGGTCCTGCGGCGGCGTCGCAGCCCGGAGCGCCAGCGTGCGATGCCCTGGTTTGTGGACTATTCGCGTTCGTTCTTCCCGGTGCTGCTGATCGTGCTGATCCTGCGCTCGTTCGTGGCCGAGCCCTTCCGCATCCCCTCCGGGTCGATGATGCCCACCCTGCTGGTGGGCGACTTCATCATGGTCAGCAAGTTCTCCTACGGGATCCGCCTGCCGGTCACCCGCACCAAGATCCTCGATACCGGCGAGCCGGAGCGTGGCGAGGTCGTGGTGTTCAAGTATCCCCGCAACCCCGCCGAGGACTACATCAAGCGGGTCATCGGTCTGCCGGGCGATACCATCGCGTTCCGCGATCGCGTGCTGTACGTGAATGGCGAGCCGCAGCCGGCCGAGCGGGTTGGAACCTTCGAGGGCGAGGGCTCCGGGCAGGTCATGTCGGGCGCGTCGATGTTCGAGGAGACCCTGGATGGACGCACCTACAACACCCTGATGCGCGAGCAGCAGGCGAGCCTCGACGGTTCGGTCACGGTCCCCGACGGTCACTACTTCATGGTCGGTGACAACCGCGACAACTCCAACGACAGCCGGGTCTGGGGGTTCGTCGCCGAGGAGCACCTGGTGGGCCGGGCGCTCTTCATCTGGCTGCATTGGGATTACAATGAAGGCCATCGGGACTTTTCCCGGATCGGCCAGGCGATTCGCTAGGCCGTATTCCGCGGGAGCAGGCAACCAGGGGCAGGGTATTCATGCGACATTCCAGACACTCGATGCAGGGCGCGGGCGCGGTGACGATTCTTGCGCTGATCTTCCTCGCGCTGCTGGTCGGCACCTTCGTGATCAAGATGGGTACGCAGTACACCCAGTTCCTGACCGTGCGCTCGATCATGCAGGATGTGGCCACCCAGACCGGCGCCGCCGACAAGAGCGAGCGCGAGCTGTGGCGCGAGATCAATCGCCGGTTCCAGATCAATTCGGTATACGACGGGATCGGCGAGGACAACTTCAGCGTGACCGAGCACGGGGAGGGCCGCCGCCTGAACCTGGAATACGAGGTGCGCCGCGAATTCCTCGGCAACGTGGACGTGGTGGCGCGCTTCTCGAACAGCGAGACACTCGCCCCCTGAGGAGGGCGGCGTCGATCTGTTGCATGCCTCCAGGGGTGTTTTCGTGAGTCGTGACTTTCGCAGCCTGCTGCCGCCGGCCGTGCGCGACGGCGAGGGCGTGGGCCAGGCGCTGACCCACCGCAGTGCCGGCGGGCGCAACAACGAGCGTCTCGAATTCCTCGGGGATGCCGTGCTGGGCCTGGTGATCGCCGACGCCCTGTACGAGCAGCTCCCGGACGCCCCGGAGGGCGACCTGACCCGCCTGCGTGCCGCGCTGGTCAATCGCGAGTCGCTGGCCGCGCTGGCGCGCGAGACGGGACTGGAGGGCACGCTGAACCTGGGCCAGGGCGAGCGCAAGAGTGGTGGTCAGCGCCGCGACTCCATCCTCGCGGATGCCGTGGAGGCCCTGATCGGGGTGACCTATCGCGAGGCCGGCATGCAGGCCGCGCGCGAGTTCACCCTGGCGCTTTACGCCGAGCGCCTGCAGGATCTGCCGTCGGCCGAGTCGCTGAAGGACCCGAAAACCCGCCTTCAGGAACAGCTGCAGGGCCGCAATGCGGAGCTTCCGGTCTACGAGGTACTGGAGGTGGCCGGCCCCGATCACAAGCGCCAGTTCACCGTGGCGGTGCACCTTCCCACCCAGGGCTGGGGGCAGCGCGGCCAGGGCTCCTCGCGGCGCCGCGCCGAGCAGGCCGCGGCCGAGGCCGCCCTGAAGCGCCTGCAACAGGTACAGGAACAATGAGCGAAACCGATGACCGCCCCGCGGGCGAATCCACGCGCTGTGGTCTGATTGCGCTGATCGGCCGGCCCAACGTGGGCAAGACCACGCTGATGAACCGTCTGGTCGGCGAGAAGCTGGCGGCGACGACCCGGCGGCCCCACACCACGCGCAACCGCATCCTCGGGATCGTGACCGAGGAGCAGGACCAGATCGTGCTGATGGATACGCCCGGCATCGACACCGAGCGCACCCAGCTCGTGAACCGCGTCCTCAACCGCACGGCCAGCCAGGCGCTGGCGGATGCCGACCTCGTCTGCTTCATCGTCGAGGCCGGCCAGTTCCGCCCGGGCGACGAGCGCATCGAAGAGACTATCCGGCATTCCGGGCGCCCGGCGCTGCTGGTGATCAACAAGGTCGACCAGTTCCGCGCGAAGGAGGAGCTGCTGCCGTTCATTCAGGCCCGGGCCGCGAGTTTCGACTATGCCGGCGTGGTGCCGCTGTCGGCGAAGACCGGCTCCAATCTGGAGGGCCTGATCGCGGAGATCCGGACGCACCTCCCGCAGGGCCCGTTCCTGTACGACCCCGATCAGCTCTCGGATCGTCCGCAGCGATTTCGCGCCGAGGAGATGATCCGCGAATCCATGCTCGAGCACCTGGGGCAGGAGGTTCCGTACTCGGTGGCGGTGCGCGTGGAGGACTGGTCGGACGAGCCGCGCACGACACACATCGACGCGGTCATCCTGGTCGAGCGCGACAGCCAGAAGGGAATCGTGATCGGCAAGGGTGGCCAGCGCCTCAAGCGGATCGGCCAGGCGGCCCGCGTCCAGCTGGAAGAACTGCTGGAGCGCAAGGTCATGCTGCGTCTGACCGTGCGGGTGGAGGCCGACTGGACCCGCAACCCGCGGGCCCTGCGCGAACTCGGCATCGAAGAACCCCGATGAGGGCCCCGCGACGGGCATGAGTGGCGCGGGGTCGGCGGTCACCCAGGGGGTCGTGCTGCACGCCCGCCCGCTGCGCGAGAACAGCCGCGTGCTGGATCTGCTGACCGCCGGGAGCGGCCGCCTGTCGGCGGTGGTGCGCGGCAAGGCCGGGTCTGTCCAGCCGTTCGTGCTGCTGGATCTGGCCTGGCGCGGGCGCGGCGAGTTGCCCACCCTCAGCGTCGCCGAGCAGCAGCGGGTCTTCCCGCTGACCGGACGGTCCCTGGTCTGCGGGCTGTACCTGAACGAGCTGATCCTGCGCCTGTACCCGCGCGAGGCCCCGATCCCGGAGGCCCTGCCCGCGCTGCTGTCCGCCTACGCCCGGCTGGCCGCGGGCGAACGCGCCGATACCGCCCTGCGTCGTGCCGAATGGGCCCTGCTTGCCCCGCTGGACTCCGGGCTGGAGCATGTCGAGCCGGCCGAGCTGGACCCGGATGGCTGGTATCGCTACGACCCGGAGGCCGGACTGGAGCCCGTGGCCGCCGGACGGGGCGAGGCGATCCCCGGTTCGGCGCTGCGGGCGCTGGCCACCGGGGAGGACGTGCCGGATAATCATGCCCGCGTCAGTCGCGACTTCATGCGCCGGCTGATCGACATCCACCTGGCCGGTCGGCCCCTGCGCACCCGGGGTCTGCTGTAGGCTTCGGGACCGCATCCAACCAAGGGCACCGCCTCATGTCGCATCCTGCTCCGCTCAAGCTCGGGGTCAATCTCGATCACATCGCCACCATTCGCCAGGCGCGGCATACGCCGTATCCGGACCTGATGCAGGCGGTGCGCCTGGCCGAGGCCAGCGGCGCGGACTCCATCACCCTGCACCTGCGCGAGGACCGCCGCCATATCCAGGACGACGATGTCTTCGGGATCAAGCCCCGGCTCAAGGTCCCGATGAACCTGGAGATGGCGGCCACCGAGGGCATGCAGGCGATTGCCCTGAGGCTGCGCCCGGAGGCGTGCTGCATCGTGCCGGAGAAGCGCGAGGAGCTGACTACCGAGGGTGGGCTGGATGCCGTGGGGCAGCTGGAGCGCCTGCGCGAGTTTGTCGCGCCCCTGACCGCCGCGGGGATCGAGGTCTCGCTGTTCGTGGAGCCGGATGCGCGCCAGCTGGAGGCGGCGGTGGCCATTGGCGCGCCGGTGGTGGAGCTGCACACCGGTGCCTATGCCAACGCCCGTGATGCGGCCGAGCGCGAACGCTTGCTCGCCGGCATTAACGAGGCCGCTGCCGCCGGCCGGGAGATGGGGCTGGTGATCAACGCCGGCCACGGGCTGGACTACGACAACGTGCGCCCGATCGCGGCCAACCCGGTTTTCCACGAGCTCAATATCGGGCATTCGATCGTCGCGCGGGCCCTGTTTACCGGCCTGCCCGAGGCGGTCAGTCACATGCGCGGGCTGATGGATGCTGCCCGCCAGGGGCTGCCGGCCGGGCAGTACCCGGTCTGAGCGCGATGATCCTCGGGATCGGGACCGATCTGGTGCAGGTCGCGCGCATGCGCGGCATGTGGGAGCGCCACGGCCGCCGCCTCGCCGAGCGCATCCTGCATCCGCTGGAGCAGGCCGATCTGCCATCCCATGAACCGGCCGGGTTTCTGGCCCGGCGCTTTGCCGCCAAGGAGGCGCTGGCCAAGGCGCTGGGCTGCGGGGTCGGGGCCGACATGGCGCTGTCGGAGGCGGGGGTGACCCATGACGCTCGCGGGCGCCCCGAATTCGTGCTGGCCGGGCGGGCCCGGGCCACGGCAGACCGCCTCGGTGTGCGCGCGATCCATCTCAGCATCAGCGACGAACGCGAATACGCCCAGGCCTTCGTGGTCCTCGAAGGTGGCGAGTAACCCGCCTTTCCCTCCGGGCGAGGTTGCCCGGGTTGGGGCGGCTCCCTAGAATGTGGCTCCTTATGCCTGCCGGTGTCCGCGGATGCCGTGGCAGGCCAGCCCTGAGCGAGCGACGGAGTCCAGTCAATGCCCTGGAACGAACCGGGAAACAACAACCGCGACCCCTGGAGTGGGGGTGGTGGCGGCCAGCGCGGTAGCGGTGGCGGTGGCGGGGGTGGCAATCAGCCCCCCGACCTCGAGGAGATGATGCGCAAGCTGTCGCGTCAGCTGAATGGTATCTTCGGCGGGGGCGGCAGCGGCGGCTCGGGCGGTTCCGGCAGTGGCGGCATGGGCCGGGGTGCCCAGGCCCTGGTCAGCCTCGGCCTGATTATCGCGCTGGTGGTCTGGCTGGCGTCCGGCTTCCACATCATCTCGGAAGGCGAACGCGGCGTGGTGCTGCGCTTCGGCGAGTTCCAGCAGGTGAAGAACCCGGGGCCGGGCTGGCATCTGCCCTATCCCATCGAGCGCATCGAGATCGAGAACGTCGACAACGTCCGGACGCTCGAGCATCGCGCGCTGATCCTGACCGGCGACGAGAACATCATCGATGTCGATATCGCGGTGCAGTACCGCATCCTCGACCTGGTCGACTATCTCTTCAATGTCCGCAACCCGAACGCCACGGTGAATCGGGTGATGGAGTCGGCGATCCGCGAGCGCATCGGCAAGAACAACCTCGAATTCATTCTCGGCGAGGGGCGTGGCGAGATCGCCTCGTCGTCGCGCGTGGTGATGCAGGAAAACCTGGACGCCTATGGGGCCGGCATCATCGTCACCGCCGTGTCCATGCAGCAGGCGCAGCCGCCGGAACCGGTGCAGGAGTCCTTTGCCGACGCGATCCGCGCCCGCGAGGACGAGGTGCGTTTCCGCAACGAGGCCGAGGCCTACGCCAATGGCGTGATCCCGCGGGCCCGCGGTCAGGCCGCCCGCATCATCGAGGAGGCCGAGGGCTATCGCGATCAGGTGATCGCCCGGGCCGAGGGTGATGCCTCGCGCTTCGACCAGTTGCTGGCCGAATACCAGCAGGCCCCGGACGTGACCCGGGATCGTCTCTACCTGGAGGCGGTCGAGGCCGTGCTGGAGGATTCGCGCAAGCTGATGCTGGACGTGGGTAGCAGCAACAACCTGATGATGCTGCCGCTGGATCAGTTGTTCCAGGGCGCCGCGCGCAGCGGGAACAGTTCCGGCGACACACCGACACCGCGACCGCTGGATACCAGCCGCAGTGTCTTCAGCAACAGTGGCTCGGGTACGAGCAGCCGGCTGGGTGATCGCGACCCGGCCGCCCAGCGTTCGCGGGAGGTGCGCTAATGCTCCGCATAGCCGGTATTGCCGTGGTCGTGCTCGGTATCGTCGTCGCCCTGTCGACTTACACCGTTGACGAGCGCGAACGCGTGATCAAGTTCGCCCTGGGGGAGATCCGCGAGGTCGATCCGGCCCCGGGCCTGCACTTCAAGTTCCCGCTGATTCAGAACGTCGAGAAGTTCGACGCCCGGATCATGACGCTGAATATCCCGCCGGACCGGTTCCTGACCTCCGAGGCGAAGAACATCATCGTCGATTTCTACGCCAAGTGGCGGATCGACGACGTCGGGCAGTTCTATCGCGCCACGCGCGGCGACGAGCGCCTGGCCGAGGAGCGCCTGGCGCAGATCCTGCGCGACGGGATGCGTAACGAGTTCGCCCGCTTCGAACTGCAGGATGTGGTCGCTGGTGAGCGCCTGACGATCATGGGCGCGGTGCGTCAGACGGCACTGGAGACCGCTCAGGAGCTGGGCATCAATCTGGTGGATGTGCGCATCCGCCGCATGGACCTGCCCGACGAGGTATCCGAGTCGGTGTACGAGCGCATGCGGGCCGAGCGTCAGCGCGTGGCCCAGGACTTCCGGGCCCGCGGGCAGGAAGAGGCCGAGCGTATCCGGTCGCGGGCCGACCGCGAACGCACGGTGATCCTGGCGAATGCCTATCGCGACTCCGAGGAGATCCGCGGTGCCGGTGACGCACGGGCGACCGAGACCCTCGGGCGTTCGTTCGGCGAGGACCAGGACTTCTTCCGCTTCTATCGCAGCCTGATTGCCTACCGCAACAGCATGAGCGGCGAGAACAGCACCTTCATCCTGGAACCGAACTCCGAGTTCTTCCAGTACTTCAATGCCCCCGGGGGCGAACGTCCGGCGCCGCTGCCGCCCCGCTGAGCGGGCCGGAAACCGGGTGGCTGCGGCCGCCCCGAAGGTCGCCGTTTGCAACGGGCCCGGAAGTATCCGGGCCCGACTTTTGCCGGACGGTGGGCCGGGCGTGGTGGATGACAGGACAAGGACAGGGATGACATGACCGATATCAACCGCTGGCTGCTGCCGGACGGCCTGGAGGAGGCCCTGCCGGATGCCGCGCGGCGTCTCGAGGCGCTCCGGCGCCGCGTGCTGGACCAGTTCGACACCTGGGGCTACGACCTCGTGATGCCTCCCCTGGCCGAGTATCTGGAATCCCTCCTGACCGGGGCCGGGCATGCCCTTGATCTGCAGACCTTCAAGCTCACCGATCAGCTCACCGGTCGCATGATGGGTGTGCGCGCGGACCTGACCCCGCAGGTGGCACGTATCGACGCGCATCGCCTGCGGGTGCAGGGGCCGAATCGCCTGTGCTACGTGGGTACCGCCCTGCGTACCCGCGCGGACGAATGGTCCGGCTCGCGCAGTCCCTTGCAGGCGGGTGCCGAGCTGTTCGGCCACGACGGGATCGACAGCGATCTCGAGATCATCCGTCTGATGCTGGCCACCCTGACCGTCTGCGGCGTGGACCGCCCGAGCATGGATCTCGGCCATGTCGGGATCTATCGCGCCCTGGCGCGCGACGCCGGCCTCGACGAGAGCCAGGAGCAGGACTTCTTTGACCAGCTCCAGCGCAAGAGCGTGCCCGAGATCGACGAGACCCTGGCGGCCTGGCAGGCCTCCGGCATGGACCCGGCCGCCTGCGCGCGCCTGCGGGCGCTGGTCGATCTCAACGGGGACGCCACGGTACTGGACGAGGCCCGCCGGGCCCTGGACGGCGCACCGACGGAGGTTCAGGCGGCGCTGGATCACCTGCAGGCCGTGGTCGCGCGCCTCGAGGCGGGCGAGCCGGGGCTGGACCTGCACCTGGACCTTGCGGAACTGCGCGGCTACGCCTATCACACGGGGCTGGTGTTCGCCGCTTTCGTCCCGGGTTCCGGCCAGGCCATCGCCCGTGGGGGGCGGTATAACGACATCGGGCGGGTATTCGGCCGTGCGCGCGCGGCGACCGGGTTCAGTACCGATCTGCGCGCCTTCGTGCGCCGCGAAGGCGGGGTGGCGGCCCCGACCCGGGAAAGCGTGCATGCGCCGGCCAGCGGCGATGCGGCCCTGGAGGCCGCGATCGCGGACCTGCGCGCACGCGGGGTGCGCGTGGTGCGCGAGCTGGATGGCCAGGACAATGAATCACCCGCCGGCGCGCGTCTGGAGCAGCGCGACGGCGAATGGACGGTAGTGGAGCATTGATGACGATGGGACGTTTTGTAGTCGTGCTGGGCAGCCAGTGGGGGGACGAGGGCAAGGGCAAGATCGTCGATCGTCTGACCGAGGACGCGGCCGCGGTGGTCCGCTTCCAGGGCGGGCACAATGCCGGCCACACCCTGGTGATCGGCGGTGAGAAGACTGTTCTGCACCTGATCCCGTCCGGCATCCTGCGCGAAGGCGTGGAATGCATGATCGGCAACGGGGTCGTGCTCTCGCCCGAGGCCCTGATCACGGAGATGGAGGAGCTGGAGGCCAAGGGGGTGCCGGTCGCCGACCGCCTCCGTCTGTCGGATGCCTGCCAGCTGATCCTGCCCTACCACGTGGCACTGGACCATGCGCGCGAGAAGGCACGTGGCAAGGCGGCCATCGGGACGACCGGGCGCGGCATCGGGCCGGCCTACGAGGACAAGGTGGCGCGTCGCGGCCTGCGTCTGGACGACCTGTTCCACCGCGAACGCCTGGCGGCCAAGCTGGGCGAGGTGATGGACTATCACAACTTTGCGCTGAAGCACTACTTCAAGGCGCCGACCGTCGATCAGCAGGAAGTGCTGGAGCAGTGCCTGGCGCACGCCGAACGACTGCAGCCGATGGTCACGGACGTGGCCGGGCGGCTGCACGCGCTGCGCGAGCAGGGCAAGGACGTGATGTTCGAGGGCGCCCAGGGCACGCTGCTGGACATCGACCACGGCACGTATCCGTTTGTGACCTCGTCGAACACCACCGCGGGGGGCGCCTCCACCGGCTCCGGGGTGGGCCCGCGGGACATCGACTACGTGCTGGGGATTACCAAGGCCTATACCACGCGTGTGGGGGCGGGGCCGTTCCCCACCGAGCTGTTCGACAACATGGGCGAGCACCTTGCGCGCCAGGGCAACGAATTCGGCTCCACCACCGGGCGTGCGCGGCGTTGCGGCTGGTTTGACGCGGTCGCGCTGAAGCGGGCGGTCCAGGTGAACACGATCAGCGGCCTGTGCATGACCAAGCTGGATGTGCTGGACGGGCTGGAGAGTGTGCAGATCTGTGTCGGCTATGACTGTGGTGGCGAGCGCCGCGAGGTGCCGCCCTCTGGGGCCGAGGCCTATGCGGCCTGCACCCCGATCTACGAGGAGATGCCGGGCTGGGCGGAGTCCACGGTCGGCATCCGCGAGTACGCGCAGCTGCCGGCGAATGCGCGCGCCTATCTGGAGCGGCTGAGCGAGGTCGTCGGGGTCCCGGTGGATATGGTCTCCACCGGCCCGGATCGCGACGAAACCCTGGTGCTGCGCGACCCGTTCGACAGCTGATATCCCGCCCGGACGGACGGTCGGGGCGTCAGCAAGCGCGGGCTTCGGTGATGCCCCGGCCCGGGGGGCCGGCGCCTGTGCACGCGGGTGCGCATGACGCGTGTGTATGAAGCGGCGTCGAGGTTTGCCCATGTGGCATGCGAATGGCCCGGGTGAATGCTCCACGGGCCGCGCCCGCGAAGGCAGCGCCCACGAAAAAATCCACGCCATCCATGTGGATGCCGCGCGTTACGGGGTGGTTCAGGGAGTGTGTTGAAGCAGAAAAATGGTGCCGAGGAGAGGACTTGAACCTCCACGGGGTTACCCCCACTAGCACCTGAAGCTAGCGCGTCTACCAATTCCGCCACCTCGGCACGAGGGACGACACAGCGGTGAAAACCGAGTGTCCTGCGCTTCAGGAGCGCGCACTATAGTGCGCGCCCGCGAGGCTGTCAACGCCCCGGGGGCCGAAATTCGCCGTCCGGGACGGGCGCCGGCGGGCCGGCGCGAAGCCGCGCTGCGCAACAAAATTCTGCATGCCTCATAATGGGCGCTTCGGGAAGCGCCGATTCATGTACCCGCTGGTGTTGCGGTCCGCTGGTGTCGCTCCGCTACACTGCACTCACCGCGCCTTGATCGCACGCTGGAAAGCGGCTCGAGCGGGAGCGGGCACCTGAATCAGCGTTTCCCTTGCGCGCCCGGCCGGTTCCCGGCGAAGGGCTGCCCATTGCAACATCCACAGAGTTCACTGAATGCCAAGACAACGTCGCAAGACCCCCGCCGATCCCAACTTCGAGCGCGAGGCGCAGAAGTACGACAACCCCATCCCCAGCCGCGAGTTCATCCTCGGGCTCCTGCAGGAAGCCGACAACCCGCTGTCCTACGACGAGATCGCGGAGCGGCTGCAGATCGACGATGACGATCGTCTCGAGGCCCTGCGCCGCCGCCTGAAGGCGATGGAGCGCGACGGCCAGGCCCTTTGCAATCGCCGAGGGGCCTATCTGCCGGTCAACCAGGAAGATCTGATCCGCGGCCGTGTGATCGGGCATCCGGACGGCTTCGGCTTCCTGGTGCCGGACGAGCAGGACGACGATCTGTTCCTGTCGCCCAAGCAGATGCGCGGCGTATTCCATGGCGACCGGGCGCTGGCCCGGGTCATGGGCGTGGATCGCCGCGGCCGCCGTGAAGGCGGGATCGTGGAGGTCCTCGAGCGCAACACCACCCAGGTGGTCGGGCGCCTGAAGATCGAGGACGGGGTCGGTGTCCTGACCCCGGACAACAAGCGGATTACCCACGACATCCTGGTGCCGCCGGACGGCCTGGGCGAGGCGCAGGACGACCAGATCGTGGTGGTGCGTATCCGCGAATCCGCCTCGCGCACCGCACGCCTGAAGGGCGATGTGCTGGAGGTCCTGGGCGAACACATGGCCCCGGGCATGGAGATCGACATCGCGATCCGTGCCCATGGCCTGCCGCACGAGTGGCCGGACGAGGTCACGGCCGCCGCCGACGCACTGGGTGCCGAGGTCGCCGAGAAGGACAAGAAGGGCCGTCTGGATCTGCGCGAGAAGCCGTTTGTCACCATCGACGGCAGTGATGCCCGCGACTTCGACGACGCTTTGTACTGCGAGCCGGAGGGCAAGGGCTGGCGCCTGTGGGTCGCGATCGCCGATGTGTCCCACTATGTCGAACGCGATGCGGCCCTGGACCGCGAGGCCCGCACCCGCGGCACCTCGGTGTACTTCCCCGACAACGTGATCCCGATGCTGCCGGAGGCCCTGTCCAACGGCCTGTGCTCGCTGAACCCGAAGGTGGATCGGTTGAGCATGGTCTGCGAGATGGAGATCGGCGCGCGCGGGGCACTGAAGAGCTATCGCTTCCACGAGGGCCTGATCCGCTCGCACGCGCGTCTGATCTACGACGATGTTGCGGCGATGCTCGACGGCGACACGGCCCTGCGCGAGCAGAACGCCCATGTGATGCCGCATCTGGAGACCCTGCACAAGGTCTTCAAGTCCCTGCACGCAGCCCGCAATCGCCGCGGCGCGATCGACTTCGACACCACCGAGACCAAGATCGTCTTCGGCGAGGACCGCAAGATCGAGCAGATCGTCCCGACCGAGCGCAACGATGCCCATCGCCTGGTCGAGGAATGCATGATCATGGCGAACGTCGCGGCGGCGCGGTTCCTGAAGAAGCACAAGGTGCCGGCGCTTTATCGTATCCACGACCAGCCACCGGCGGAGAAGGTCGAGGAGCTGCGCGAGTTCCTGAATGGCGCGGGCCTGAGCCTGGGCGGCGGGGCCGAACCCACACCGGCCGACTACACCGCCGTGCTGAAGGCCGCCCGCCAGCGCTCGGACCAGCAGCTGATCCAGACGGTGCTGCTGCGCTCGCTGAGCCAGGCGGTGTACGCCCCGGAACTGGACGGGCACTTTGGTCTGGCGCTGGACGACTACGCGCACTTTACCTCGCCGATCCGGCGCTATCCCGACCTGCTGGTGCATCGTGGCATTCGTCATGTGCTGCGCAAGGGCAGTGGCAAGGCGTTCCCGTATTCGCACAGCGACATGGAATCGCTGGGCGAGCACTGCTCGATGGCGGAGCGGCGCGCCGACGATGCCACCCGCGATGCCGAGGCCTGGCTGAAGGCCGAGTACATGCAGGACAAGGTCGGGGAGACCTTCACCGGCGTGGTCTCCGGCGTAACCGGGTTCGGCCTGTTCGTCGAGATCAAGGATGTCTACATCGAGGGCCTGGTCCACGTGACCAGCCTGGACAATGACTTCTACCACTTCGACCCGACCCGTCACACCCTGACCGGCGAGCGCGGCGGACGGGTGTTCCGTATTGGGGACGAACTGCAGGTGCAGGTGGCCCGGGTGAGTCTGGATGATCGCAAGATCGACCTCGCGCTGGCCGGGGAACCGGGCAAGCCGAAGCCGACGGACGCGCCACCGAAGAAGCGCAGCCGCCGCAGCAAGCGCCGCAAGGATGCCGAGACCGCCCCGGCCGCCACCCCGGCGGACGAGACCCAGCCGGCCGAAGCTGCGGCGGACCCGGCTCCGGCCGAGCCGCAGGCACCCGCCGCCGACGACGAGGCCCCGGCACCGAAGAAGAAGCGTCGCCGTCGCGGCGGTCGCCGCCGTGGTTCGGCCTCCGGTGACACGACCCCGGACCCGGCCCCCGAGCCGGGGAACGAGGCGGCCCCGGTGTCCGACCCTGACGAGGGTATTCCCGATGCCCCGGAACCCGGCAACGAGGCGGTCCCGCCGCCGCGACCGGAGGCCGACAAGGACGGCAACACCATCGTCGAGTCGGAGCCGCAAGCCCAGGGGGCGGGCAAGAAGCCCGCAGGTTCCGGCCGTCGCCGCAGCCGGCGCCGGCGTCCCTCCTCGTCCTGAGGTACCGCCCGGTGAGTGCGCAGGGCCATCCATCGCGAGGCGCGGCATCCCCGCGCAAGCGCGCGGCGGGTTCGCCGCCGGTTGTGTC
Organism: Thioalkalivibrio sp. ALE25; assembly: GCF_000377285.1. Taxonomy (NCBI): domain Bacteria; kingdom Pseudomonadati; phylum Pseudomonadota; class Gammaproteobacteria; order Chromatiales; family Ectothiorhodospiraceae; genus Thioalkalivibrio; species Thioalkalivibrio sp. ALE25. Next base: position 146,203 of record NZ_KB897933.1, read on the forward strand.
CCGTGGAGGGAGGCGGTGAGCAAGGGTGGCAAGGGTAGCCGCGCGGAGACCTTCGGCGGTATTCATGCGGTGGCGGCGGTACTGGAGCGTGCCCCGGAACGGGTGAAGCGCCTGCAGCTCGCGACCGACCCGGTCGAGCCCGCGCTGGAGCGCCTGCTGCATCGTGCCCGCGCCTGCGGTCTCGCGGTGGAGCGGGTGGGCCGCGAGCGACTGGATCAGCAGCATCCGGGGTTCCAGAACCAGGGCGTGATCGTCCACTGCACCCCGCGTCCGGTGGTGGATGAAAAGACCCTGATCCAGCGGGTGCGCGATGGTCTGGACCTCGTGCTGATTCTCGACGGGGTGACCGACCCCCACAACCTCGGCGCCTGCCTCCGCACCGCCGATGCGGCGGGGGCCGGCGCGGTGATCATGCCGCGCCACCACAGCGCCGCCCTGACCCCGGCGGCCATCAAGGTGGCCTCGGGCGCGGCCGAAACCGTGCCGGTGGTAACGGTCGGAAATCTCGCGCGGACGCTCGCCTCGCTCAAGCAGGCCGGTATGTGGACCGTCGGCCTCGCGGGCGAGGCCGGGGAAAGCCTCTACGCGCTGGACCTGCGCCCGCCGACCGCGATCGTGATGGGGGCCGAGGGCGAGGGCCTGCGCCGGCTCACCCGGGAGGCCTGCGACCACCTGGCCGCCTTGCCCATGCACGGGACGGTGGAGAGCCTCAATGTCTCCGTGGCCACCGGGGTAACCCTGTTCGAGGCGGTGCGCCAGCGCCAGGCCGGCGCGCCGGACTGAGGGCGTCGGCCGCCTGGCCTGTTCGTCGCTTGTTGTTGTCGCCCGCTTCGGTTATCGTATCGCGCCTTTCTGCCCCGCGGGCGCGCCCGCGGGGTCGAACCCTTGCCTCACCGCGTGGACGGGAGGCTGATACCCGCAAGGAGTTCCCGATGCGTCACTACGAAGTTGTATTCCTGGTCCACCCGGACCAGAGCGAGCAGGTCCCGGCGATGATCGAGCGCTACAAGGGCCTGGTCGAAGGCCACGAAGGCAAGATCCATCGCCTGGAAGACTGGGGCCGCCGTCAGCTGGCCTACCCGATCCAGAAGCTGGTGAAGGCCCACTACGTGCTCATGAACATCGAGGCCTCGGAAGAGGCGATGGAAGAGCTCGCCAGCGCCTTCCGGTTCAACGATGCCGTGCTGCGCCACCTGGCGATGCGCATGGAAGAGGCAGTGACCGAGACCTCCCCGCTGGCCAAGGGCCAGGAAGAGGAAGGCTCCAAGGGCCGTCGCCGCGAGCGTGACGACGAGGGCGGCGAGTCCGCCTCCGATGATTCGGCCGCTGCCGAATAAGTCCCGCCCGTTCGTTGACCGAATTTTTGAAGGAGAGTTGAGATGGCCCGTTTTCCGCGTCGCCGCAAGTACTGCAAGTTCACCGCCGAAGGCATCGATTACATCGATTACAAGGACCTGAACCTGCTCAAGGGTTTTATTACCGAGACCGGCAAGATCGTGCCCAGCCGCGTCACCGGCACCAGCGCGAAGTACCAGCGTCAGCTGGCCACCGCCGTGAAGCGCGCGCGCTTCCTCGCCCTGCTGCCGTACAGCGACAACCACTAAGTCTCGTACCGGTTCGCCGGGGGCCGTCGCCATGCGCGCACTGGCCGAATTCGCGATGAAGAGCCGGGGCCGCGCCGTGGGCGCGGTCTCCGGTTTTGGTGTGGCGGGGCTGTTTCTGCCGCCGGTGGCGCTGCTTGGCAGCGCGCTGGTCGCCCTGGTCGGGCTGCGCATCGGCCTCGGGCAGGCACTGCTGGTGAGCGCGCTGTCCGCGCTCGTGCTCGGGGTCGCAATGTTTGCCCTGATGCCCGAGGCCCCGCTGTTCGCGGGGGTGGTGGCCGGGGTGGTGCAATGGGCGCCGGTGGCGCTGCTGGCGGAGCTGCTGCGACGGACCGTCTCGTGGCGCAGCACGCTGCAGGCCGCCGCCGGGGTCGCCGGGTTCGGGGTGCTGGCCGTCCATATGCTCGTCCCGGATCTCGAGTCCACCTGGGCCGAGGCCGGGATGAGACTGCTGGGGCCCCTGGTCGAAGGTAGCGAGACCGGTCCGCAGGAACTCGAGGCGGCGTTGCGCCGCGCCGCCCCGTACCTGACCGGGCTGTTTGCCGGGATCCTGCTGCTGAGCCTCACGCTCTCGGTGCTCCTGGGTCGCTACTGGCAGGCGCTGCTGTACAACCCGGGGGCGTTCGGCGAGGAGTTTCGGGCACTGCAGTTCGGGCGCGCCACAAGCGCGGCCACGCTGCTGCTGGCGGGGATCGGCCATCTGGGCCCGGTGCCGCTGGCGACCGAACTGGCGTTCATCCTCGCGGTGCTGTTCTTCCTGCAGGGGATCGCGCTGATGCACGCGCTGACCTTCCGTCAGGGCATGAGCAGCTTCTGGCTGGTGGGGATGTACGTCCTGCTGGCGCTGGCGATGCCGCAGATGTTCCTGCTGCTCGCCACCATCGGCGTCATCGACGCCTGGGCGGACATCCGCTCGCGGCTGGGCCCCGGCTCCGCATCGGGTGGGCAGGGCGGCGACAACAATCCGTGAGACCGGTCCGAGACCGGTGTAGAATGCGCCCCTTCGGGGGCTGATCAAACGTTACAGGAATACAAAGATGGAAGTCATTCTGCTGGAAAAGATCGATAACCTCGGCACCCTGGGTGACCGTGTCAACGTGCGTCCCGGTTTCGCGCGCAACTATCTGCTGCCGCAGGGCAAGGCCACGTTCGCCACCGCCGAGAACATCGCCGAGTTCGAGGCGCGTCGCGCCGAACTGGAGAAGGCCGCCGCCGAGGCCCTCGCCGCTGCTGAGGCGCGCAAGGAAAAGCTGGACGGCACTGTGCTCGAGATCACCGCGAAGGCCGGTGGCGAAGGCAAGCTGTTCGGCTCCATCGGCCCGGCGGACATCGCCGACGCGCTGAGCGCCAAGGGCACCGAAGTCGAGAAGAAGGAAGTGCGCATGCCGGAAGGCCCGCTGCGTACCGCCGGCGAATTCGAGGTCGGGCTGCACCTGCACTCGGACGTGGATGTGGACATTCGCGTCGTTGTGATCGGCGAAGAGTGATCCGTCGGATGTCGGGAGGGTGGCCCCACCGGGTCGCTGATACCCGGCAGGTGGGCGGGTTCGTCGCATGAACTCGCCCATGACCCCGAATCCGCGGGTCCCCCCGCATTCCGAGGAGGCCGAACAGGCAGTCCTCGGAGGCCTGATGCTGGATAACGCCGCCTGGGACCGGGTGGCGGACCGCATTACCGCAGAAGACTTCTATCGCCACGACCACCGCCTGATCTTCCGGGCGGTGTCCACGCTGGCGGATCGCAATGCCCCGTTCGACATGGTCACCGTGTCGGAGCAGCTGGACCGTACCGCGGAGCTGGAATCCGCGGGGGGCATGGCCTATCTCGGCCGCCTGGCAGCGGAAACCCCCAGTGCCGCGAACATCGTGGCCTACGCCGATATCGTCCGCGAGCGCTCCATCCTGCGGTCGCTGATCTCGGTGGGCACCGAGATCGCCGATTCGGCCTATACCCCCGAGGGCCGCGACTCCAAGGAACTGCTGGACGTGGCGGAGCAGAAGGTGTTCCGCATCGCCGAGCAGGGCGCGCGCGGGGCCCAGGGCTTTCGCGGGATGAAGCCGCTGCTGACCGCGGCGGTCGACCAGATCGAGTATCTCTACGAAAGCCAGAACCCGATTACCGGGGTGGCCACCGGCTATCAGGATCTGGATGCCCTGACCTCCGGACTGAACCCGGGCGATCTGGTGATCGTCGCCGGGCGTCCGTCCATGGGCAAGACCTCGTTCGCGATGAACATCGCCGAGTACGTGGCGATGAAGAACTCCGAGCCGGTCGCGATCTTCTCCATGGAGATGCCCGGCGAGCAGCTGGCCATGCGCCTGCTGTCCTCCATGGGCCGGATTAACCAGCAGAAGCTGCGCTCCGGGCGCCTGGAGGACGGCGACTGGCCGCGTCTGACGAGCGCGGTGCAGATGCTCTCCGAGGCGCCCCTGTTCATCGACGACACACCGGCGCTGTCGCCCACCGAACTGCGGGCGCGCACCCGCCGCCTGATGCGCGAACACAAGGGGCTGGGTCTGATCGTCGTCGACTACCTGCAGTTGATGCAGTTTCCCGGCAGTGGCGAGAGCCGGGCCCACGAGATCTCCGAGATCTCGCGCGGGCTGAAGGCCCTGGCGAAGGAACTGAGTGTCCCGATGATCGCGCTGTCGCAGCTCAACCGCTCGCTGGAACAGCGCCCGAACAAGCGCCCGGTGATGTCCGACCTGCGCGAGTCCGGGGCCATCGAGCAGGACGCGGATATCATCGCCTTCGTGTATCGCGACGAGGTCTACAACGACGAGTCGCCGGACAAGGGTACTGCGGAGATCATCATCGCCAAGCAGCGTAACGGCCCCATCGGCACCGTGCGCCTGACTTTCCGCGGGCAGTTCACCCGTTTCGAGAACTACGCCCCCGACGTCTACGGCGAGATCGGCCACGAGGCCTGACCCGGGACGTGAAGCGAGCGGCGACCATCCAGCTCGACCCCGAGGCCCTGCGGCACAACTTGGCCGTGGCGCGACGCCTGGCGCCCGGTGTCCCGATGTGGTCGGTGATCAAGGCCGAGGGCTACGGCCATGGGCTGATATGGGCCGCCGAGGCCCTGGCGGCGGCCAGCGACGGGCTCGCCGTCTCCCAGGTCGGCGAGGCCCGGGCGCTGCGCGCGGCCGGCTTCGACGGTCCAGTGCTGGTCCTGCAGGGGCCGCACGATGCCAGCGACGCACGCGCCTGTGCCGAGTTCGCCCTGCAGCCGGTCCTGCATGACCCGGCCCAGCTCGATCATCTGGAGGCCTCTGCCATCCGCCTCCCCGAGGTCTGGGTCAAGCTGAACACCGGCATGAACCGCCTGGGCTTCGAACCGCGCCAGGCGGGCGAGGCGGTGAAGCGCCTGCGAGCCGCTGGGCACGGGCAGCAGGGGCTGCACTGGATGACACACCTGGCCTGCGCCGACACGCCCGGTCACCCGCAGAATGCCCATCAACTGGAATGCTTTGCCGGCGCCGTCGGGGCGTGGCCGGGATACCGCAGCGTGGCCAACTCCGCTGCGCTGTTCGCCGGCTGGGGCTCGGGCGGTGAGGGGGCCGCGCCCGGCGACTACTGGGCGCGGCCCGGCATCATGCTCTACGGGGCACACCCGGCCTCCGTGCCGGCGGATCGTCCGCCCGAGGGGCCGGAGGGCGAGCTGCGCCCGGCGATGACGGTGCAGGCCCCGGTCATCGCGACCCAGCCGCTGGAGCCGGGCAGCCGCGTGGGTTATGGCGCCACCTGGACGGCCGATCGACCGGGTCGCGCCGGGATCGTCGCGATGGGCTATGCCGACGGCTATCCGCGTCATGCCCCGTCGGGCACGCCGGTGCGGGTCGGTGACCGGATCTGCCCGCTGATCGGCCGCGTGTCCATGGACATGCTGGCGGTGGATCTGACCGAGGTGCCTGCCGCGCAGGTTGGCGACCAGGTGACACTGTGGGGCGAGGGGCTCCCGGTGGAGCGGGTCGCGCGCGCGGCTGGCACCATCAGCTACGAGCTGCTGACCCGCGTGGCGGATCGCCTGCAGCCGGCGCACTGAGCCCGGTACACTGTGGTATCCCGCAGCCAAGGATGCCCCGATGACCGATTTCGACCCTGCCGATTACGACCCGCAGACCGTAGCCATCCGGCATGGCTACCAGCGCACCCCGGAGGGGGAGCATTCCGAGGCGATCTTCCCCACCTCCAGCTTCGTGTTCGGCTCGGCCGCGGAGGCCGCGGCGCGCTTTGGCGGCGAGTCGCCCGGCAATATCTACTCGCGCTTCACCAATCCGACCGTGCGCACCTTCCAGGACCGTCTGGCCGCGCTGGAGGGGGGCGAGGCCTGTGTGGCCACCGCCTCCGGCATGTCCGCGATCCTGGCGACCATGATGGGCCTGCTGAAGGCCGGCGATCACGTGGTCTGCTCGCGTTCGGTGTTCGGCACGACCACGGTGCTGTTCAACAACTACCTCGGCCGTTTCGGTGTCGAGGTGACCTACGTCGAGCTGTCGAACCTCGAGGCCTGGGAGGCCGCTACCCAGCCGAATACCCGGCTGTACTTCTGCGAGACGCCCTCCAACCCGCTGGGCGAGGTGGTGGACATCGCCGCGCTGGCGGAAATCGCGCATCGCCATGACGCGTTGCTGGCGGTGGACAACTGCTTCTGCACGCCGATCCTGCAGCGTCCGCTGGATCTGGGCGCCGACATCATCATCCACTCGGCGACCAAGTTCCTCGACGGCCAGGGCCGCTGCCTGGGCGGCGCGGTGGTGGGCGACGCCGAGCGCGTGGGCAAGGACGTCTACGGTTTCCTGCGCACCGCCGGGCCGACGCTGTCGCCGTTCAACGCCTGGGTGTTCCTGAAGGGGCTGGAGACCCTGGCCCTGCGCATGCGCGCCCACAGCGACAACGCCCTGGCCCTGGCGCAGTGGCTGCAGGCCCACCCGAAGGTCACCGCCGTGCATTACCCGGGGCTCGAATCCCACCCGCAGCATGCGATCGCCAAGCGCCAGCAAAGCGGCTTTGGCGGCGTGCTGAGCTTCGAGGTCGCCGGCGGGCGCGAGGCCGCCTGGTCGGTGATCGACGCAACGAAGTTCCTGTCGATCACCGCGAACCTGGGCGATGCCAAGACCACCATCACCCACCCGGCGACTACCACCCACGGTCGCGTGGACCCGGACAAGCGCGAGGCCCAGGGCATCACCGAGGCCCTGGTGCGGGTCGCGGTGGGGCTGGAGGCGGTCGCCGATATCCAGCGCGACCTGGCCCGCGGGCTCGACGCGCTCTGACGCAGGCACCGGGTCGACCGCGCGGATATGTCCAGACCCGGGGCCGGTGATGTCCATCCGAATCCGCGTCGGCGTCCGCGCTGGCGTGTACTGCTGACGATTGTCATTGGTTTCCACCTGCTGGGGTTCCTGTCGTCGCTGGATGCGCTGATGTCCACCCGCACGCCGCAGGGCGCGGTGGCGTGGATCGTGTCGCTCAACACCGTTCCCTATGTGGCTGTGCCGGCCTACTGGGTATTCGGCGCCAGCGAGTTTCGCGGCTATGTGGTCGCGCGCCGCGACGAGGACTCCGCTCTGGCGCGGGCCCTGCAGCCGAAGACCGAAGAGCTGTGGTCGCACCAGTACATCGCCGAGGAGCCAAGCAAGCACCTGGACGGGGTGCAGCGGCTGGCGCGCTGGCCGTTCCTCCACGGCAACGAGGTCGAGCTGCTGGTGGATGGCGAGGCGACCTTCGACAGTATCTTTCAGGGGATCGAACAGGCCGAGCGCTACCTGCTGGTGCAGTTCTATATCGTGCGCGACGACGCGATCGGGCGCGAACTCCAGCGGCGGCTGGTCGACCGGGCACAGGACGGGGTCGAGGTCTATTTCCTGTACGACGAGATCGGCAGCTACCGCCTGCCCGGCGGCTATCTGGACACCCTGCGCGAGGCGGGGGTGCATGTGCAGCACTTTCACTCCACCCGCGGGCGCGGCAATCGCTTCCAGCTGAACTTCCGCAACCACCGCAAGATCGTGGTGGCCGATGGCGAACAGGGCTGGCTCGGTGGCTTGAACGTGGGGGACGAGTACCTCGGGCGGGACCCGAGGATCGGGCCCTGGCGCGACACCCACCTGCGCATCGAGGGGCCGTCCGCCCTGGCCCTGCAGTCGGTGTTCCTGGAGGACTGGCACTGGGCCACCGAAGAGATCCCGGAGCTGGAATGGAAGCCGGCGATCATGGCGGACGATGGCGTCCCGGTGCTGATCCTGCCCTCCGGCCCGGCGGACGAATTCGAGACCGCCAGCCTGATGATGCAACAGGTTATCCATGCGGCGGATCGGCGTATCTGGATCGCCAGCCCGTACTTCGTGCCGGACGAGGGCGTTCAGGGCATGCTCAAGCTGGCGGCGCTCAGCGGTGTCGACGTGCGCGTGCTGATCCCCGAGGTGACCGACAATCCGCTGACCACGCACGCGGCCTACGCCTTCCTGGGCCCGCTGCTGGATGCCGGCGTGCGCGTCTACCGCTATCAGGAGGGCTTCCTGCACGGCAAGGCCTTTGTGGTGGACGACATGGGTGCGGCGGTGGGGACCGTGAACCTGGACAACCGCTCGTTCCGGCTGAATTTCGAGGTTACCGCGCTGGTGATGGACCCGGCCTTCGCTCGCGAGACCGCGCGCATGTTCGAGGCCGATTTCGCCCGCTCGCGCGAGATGGCCCGGCAGGACGTGGACGACCTGCCGCTGTGGCGCCGCGTGGCCGCGCGGGCCGCCTATCTGCTGGCGCCGGTGCTGTAGGCTTCAAGGCAGTGACCGGCAGGCTTGATCTGTGTCATGTGCAGGCGCAGCGCCAGTGCTAGACTTGCAGGCAGAATACCTTTTCGAGGCCGGCCCGTGTCGCGAGCCCTGCACCATCTGCTGAACCTGTTGATCGTCGTCGCCCTGTTGCTGGCGCCGATCGCCGGTGCCGGGATGATGCACGGGGATGCCGCGGACAGCGTGACCCCGGCGGCCCACTGCCCGGACCAGGGTGCCGGATTGCCGTTGGAACCCGGATCGGCAGATTTCGAGATCCAGGCCGAGCCTTCGGCCTGCGAGATGCCCTGTGCGGTCTGCGGCGTCTGCGGGGTCTCTGGTTTGCCTTCACCCGCCGGCACGCCGGTCACGGCGGCCGCGCCCGTTTTGGTTTCCCTTCCCGTCGCCATGGGCCCCGGTACCCCCGCGGCACCGGATCTGCGCCCACCCCTCTGATTCCTCCCTGGCCGGGGTTCCACCCGGCCCCGGGTGATCGCGCATCACCCACGCACTGCGCATTACCGCGCTTTGCGTCTTTCACTCTGTCCCGGGGAGGACTACATCATGATGAATGAACAAGGTTTTGGCTGGATGGGCGGTATGGGTCTTGGCGGGGGCCTGATCGGGCTGCTCGTCCTGGTGTTGCTGATCCTCGGGATCGCCGCCCTGATCAAGTACCTGTTCAGTAATCGCTGAGGAGTCGCGCGATGACGACGGAAGCGAGGCCAGCGGACACCCGCGAGGCGGTGGTGATCGTCCCCGGCATGGGGTCGGACCACTGCGCGGGGATCGTGCGCGCGGCGCTGGAGAAGACCCCCGGCGTGGCCTCGGTGGGGACCAATATCGCCCGCCACCGGGTGACCGTGGGATACGACCCCGAGCAGGTGGGCCCGCAGGGGTTGCGGGCCGCGGTCGAGGGGGCTGGCTACGACGTCGCCCAAGTCGAGGGCGAAACGGGCGCCGCCGGTACGGTGCGTCTGGTGGTACCCGGCATGGGGTCGGACCACTGCGCGGGGATCGTGCGGGGTGCGATCGAGAAGCTGGAGGGCATCCAGGCGGTGCGCACCAACATCGGTGATCACCGTGTGACCATAGAACCCGGTCCCGGTGGCCCCGACGCCGAGGCCCTGCGCGCCGCGGTCGAGGGGGCCGGCTATGACGTGGCGGCGTTGGAGACCGAGGAGGCCGGCAGCGAGGCGGACGATGCCGAGATTGACGCGGCCTATCTGAAGCAGGCCTGGCGCCGGCTGTGGATCGCGATGATCCCGACCATCGCGATCATGGTGCTGATGATGCCGCACATGTTCTGGCAGGAGATCCCCGGCTATCTGCTGATCATCGCCGTGCTGGCGTTCCCGGTGGTGTTCATGGCCGGGGGTGCGGCCACCCACCGTTCGTCCTGGCGCGCGCTGAAAAGCGGCAGTCTGAACATGGACGTGCTGATCTCCATGGGCTCGCTGCCGCCCTATCTGCTGGGGCTGATCGGCTTTGTCTACCCGATGACCTCGTTCATCGAGATGGCCGCGACCATCATGGCCTTCCACATGCTCGGGCGCTACCTGGAGTACCGCGCCAAGGGCGAGGCCTCCTCTGCGATCCGCAAGCTGCTGGATCTGGGCGCGAAGTCGGCCCGGGTGGAACGCGACGGCGAAGAGATCGAGGTGCCGGTGAAATCGCTGCAGGTGGGCGAGGTGATGATCGTGCGCCCGGGCGAGAAGATCCCCACCGATGGCGAGGTGGTTGCCGGCGAGAGCACCGTGGACGAATCCATCGCCACCGGCGAGTCGGTGCCGGTGGACAAGGCTGAGGGCGATACCGTGCTCGGTGCGACCCTGAACCAGCAGGGGCGGCTGAAGGTGCGCGCGACCCGTGTGGGGGCCGACACTTTCCTGTCGCAGGTGATCCGTCTGGTGAACGAGGCGCAGGGTTCGCGGGTGCCGGTGCAGGAGCTGGCGGACAGCATCACCGCGCGGTTCGTGCCGGCGGTGCTGGTGATTGCGCTGGCGGCGTTTGCGGCCTGGCTGGCGTTCTCCGGGGCGCTGCAGCCGATCCTGATCTGGGGCGAGGGGTTTCTGCCGTGGGTGGATTCCGAACGTCCCCCGCTGGTACTGGCGATCCTCGCGGCGATCGCCGTGCTGGTCATCGCCTGCCCCTGCGCGCTGGGGCTGGCCACACCCACCGCCCTGATGGTCGGTTCCGGCATGGGGGCCGAACGCGGCGTCCTGATCCGCTCGGGCTCCGCGATCCAGACGCTGAAGGACATCCGCGTGATCGTGCTCGACAAGACCGGGACCCTCACCCGCGGGCAGCCGGCACTGACCGACGTGGTCGCCGCCGAGGGCTTCGATGACGCTCGTGTGCTGCGCGCGGCCGCGGCCGTGGAGGCTGGTTCTGCGCATCCGCTGGCCGAGGCCATTGTGCAGGGTGCGCGCGATCGGGAGCTGGCGGTCGCCGAGGTCGAACAGTTCCAGTCGCACACCGCGCGCGGGGTGGAGGCCCGCCTCGACGGGGAGCGCGTCCTGGTCGGCAGCCAGCGGCTGCTGGAGGAGCAGGGCCTGGATCCGTCCGGCCTGCTGGAATCGCTGCGGCAGTTCGAAGATGCCGGGAAGACCGCGATGCTGGTGGCCATCGGCGATCGACCGGCCGGCATCGTCGCGGTCGCCGACACCCTCAAGGAAGAGTCGCAGAGCGCCATCGAACAGCTGCATGCCCTCGGCATCCGCTGCGTGATGGTCACCGGTGACAACGAGCGCACCGCGAAGGCCGTGGCCGCGCAGGTGGGGATCGACGAGGTCCGAGCCGGCGTGCTGCCGGAGGGCAAGGTCGAGGCGATCCGCGAACTGCAGGCGGAGTACGGCGACCACGTGGCGATGGTGGGCGACGGCATCAACGACGCCCCGGCCCTGCAGCAGGCGAATGTCGGCATCGCGATCGGGGCCGGCGCGGACGTGGCCATCGAGGCCGCCGACGTGACTCTGGTGCGCGGCGAGCTGACCAAGGTCGTCGAGGCCGTACAGCTCTCGCGCCTGACCTTCCGCAAGATCGTGCAGAACCTGTTCTGGGCCTGGGGCTACAACACCGCCGCGATCCCCATCGCCGCGGTCGGCCTGTTGCACCCGATGATCGGCGTGATCGCGATGACCGCCAGCTCGCTCTCGGTCATCGGCAACTCCATCCTGCTGCGCCGCAGCATGCCGACCGACGAGCGCTGAACGGGTATCCTTGGCCGCCATGAGTCAGCCGATCACCCATCCCGTGAGCCCGGATCTTTACCGAGCGGCCGAAATGGCGCTGCGCGAGTGCGATCCCGAGACCAAGTGCGAGCGCGTGCTGGCGCTGATGCAGGCCTGGTGGTCCGACGGGCTGGAGGCGCTCGCCAGCTCCGGTCCGGAACGGTTGGAGGTGCCCGGACGTCCGGAACGGCCGGTGCTGGTGCACCCGAAGGATCTGCCGCGGCGCGGATTGCACACGACGGCCGGGCGGGTGGCGCTGGTGCACGCGGTCGCGCATATCGAGTTCAACGCGATCAACCTGGCGCTGGATGCCGTCTATCGCTTTCGCGACATGCCGGCGCCGTTCGTCAGCGACTGGCTGCAGGTGGCGGCCGAGGAGGCGCGCCATTTCCGGCTGTTGCGTGCGCGGCTCAACGAGCTGGGGGCGGACTACGGCGACCTGCCGGCCCACAACGGGCTGTGGGAGGCCGCACTCGCGACCGACCACGACGTGATGATCCGCATGGCCCTGGTGCCGCGCGTGCTGGAGGCGCGCGGGCTGGACGTGACCCCGGGCATGATCGAGCGCCTGGCAGCAGCGGGCGATCACGCGACCGTGGCGCTTCTCGAGATCATCCAGCGCGAGGAGGTCGCCCACGTGGCGATCGGCACGCGCTGGTTCCGCGAGTTGGCCCACGCGCGCGGGCTTGATGCCGAGCCGCTCTTCCTCGAGCTGCTGGCAGAGTACATGCCGGGCCGCGTACGCCCGCCCTTCGCCCACGCCGCCCGCCGCGCCGCCGGCTTCACCGACTCCGAGATGGCGCAACTGGAGGCCCAGGCCACCACCGAACCGTCGCCATAGCCCCGACCGCCTGCCTTGTGGTGGCTGGTCCTGGTTCTGCATCCGGTGTTTACGTGCCTTCGGTCGGCCGCCTGCCAGGCGCTGACTCGCCAGCGCGCCCCGAGTGACTTCTTTGCTCGTGCAAAGAAGTCACCAAGAAACACGCCCGACTGCCGCGACCCCGGCCCGCTATGCGGGCCGGGGTTTCCCTCGCTCCGAGGGTTTTCGCGGGCGGCGCTGAACTCGCTACGCTGCGCTCCGCTCAGACATCCAGCGCCTTGTCTCCCGCGAAAACCCTCTCCACTCGGCGCGACGACAACGGGGGGTCAAGGTCAAGACAACGGCCGTCCCGACGGTCGTGCCAGTGGATGAAGGCTAGGTCTTCGCACATCTTGGGCACGCTCGGCCTTCGGCCATAGCGTGCCGCGCCCGCAGCGCGGGCGCCGGGGGCTTTCAGGCGGCAGGGCCGTTGTGGTGCCGTGGGGTTGGAATACCTTCTGTTTTGACCTTCGCCTCCCGTATGGAGCCCCTTGCGGAAGGGTTCTCGGGCCGGGAGAAGGCGCTGGATGTCTGAGCGAAGCGCAGCGCAGCGAGTTCAGCGCCGCCGGCCCGAGGGCCCTGGAGCAAGGTTCCCGGGCGAAATCCGGGTGCCCTTCTTTGGGTCCTTTCTTGGGCAAGCAAGAAAGGACCTCGGGGCGCGCTGGCGAGTCAGCGCTCGGCAGTATGTGGACCGAAGGCACCGTAAACACCGGATGCAGAACCAGGCCCAGCCACAACAAGGTAGGCGGTGGTGCCGTCATAAACACCAACGACGAACCAGGGCCAGCTGTGCAACAGCGCGAAGGGTGTGGTTCAGGCGTGCAGCAGGTGCGCGGGGTAGGGCGAGCCGTCCAGCTCGCGCAGGACAGGGCCGGTCGCCGCGACCTCCAGGTAGCCCGGGTGCTCGTCCCAGGCCGGGAGCACGCAGCGCTGGCGCGGCTGACCATCGACCGCCAGGTCGTGGATCGCGGGGCGGTGGGTATGGCCATGAATCATCAGCGGGACATCGGCGTCGCGGAAGGTATCGGCCACGGCGTTCGCATTCACGTCCATGATGGCGTCGGCCTTCATCCGGCTGTTGTCGCGGCTGGTGGCGCGCATGGCCTCGGCCTGGCGGATGCGTTCCTCCAGCGGATGGGCCAGAAAGGCCCGCTGCCATTCGCCGCCGCGCACCTGCTGGCGAAAGGCCATGTGCTCGGTGTCGTCGGTGCACAGGGAATCGCCATGCAGCAGCACGGCGGGCCCGCAGGGCAGGGCCGCATGCAATGGCTCGGGCGCCAGCTGCATCCCCGCCCGTTTGGCGTAGTCCGGGCCCACGAGAAAATCCCGGTTGCCGTGGATGAAGGCGACCGGGATCTCGAGTGTCTGCAGGGCCTCGGCGAGCTGTTCGGCCGCCGGGAAGCCGGCGTCATCGCCGACCCAGTATTCGAACAGGTCGCCGAGGATGTACAGCGCCGAGGCGCTGCGCGCCGGCCCCTTCAGGAAGGCAAGTACGGCCTCCAGCAGGGGGCCGGGCTCGCGATCCAGGTGCAGGTCGGAGATGACCAGGGCCGGCGCGCTCGAAGCCACGGGGTGGCTCAGTCCTCGACGCGTTTCACGCTTTCCATCACGACCGGCTCCTGCGGCACATCCTGGTGCATGCCGGAACGCCCGGTGGGCACGGACTCGATCTGACGCACGACGTCCATGCCCTCGGTCACCTTGCCGAAGACCGCATAACCCCAGCCCTGCGCATTCGGGGCCGTGTGGTTGAGGAAGTCGTTGTCGTTCACGTTGATGAAGAACTGCGCGGTGGCCGAGTGCGGATCCTGGGTACGGGCCATGGAGATCGCGCCCACCTCGTTCTTCAGGCCGTTGTCCGCCTCGTTGCGGATCGGCTCGCCAGCGGACTTCTGGCTCATGTTCTTGTCGAAGCCGCCGCCCTGGACCATGAATCCCGGGATCACGCGGTGAAAGATCGTACCGTCGTAGAAGCCGTCATCCACGTAGGACATGAAGTTGGCGACCGTCTCCGGGGCGGCTTCGGCGTTGAGTTCCAGCACGATGCGGCCATGGTTGGTTTCGATCGCGACCTGCGGATTGGTATCGGCCATGGGGGCTCCTGAAAGCAGTAGGGCAAGAAGGGCGGTGGCCAGCACAATGGCAAGCCGGGTGCGGATGCGCTGCATGGTTCTGACCTCCGGGGAATTCGAGGGGGGCATGGTACCCGCCACCGGCGGGGCCTGCCAGCACGCCGGTTGGATGTGTGGACGCGGCGCTGGTGAGGCCGCGGGCGCTCCGCTACCATGCGCGCGATGACGAACACCATGACCCGAACCCGTTTCGCCCCCAGTCCCACCGGCCTGCTGCATCTGGGCAACGTCCGCACCGCGCTGTTCAGCGCGCTGCTGGCGCGGTCGCGCGGCGGCCGTTTCCTGCTGCGGATCGAGGACACCGATGCCGAGCGCTCGCGGCCGGAGTTTGTCGAGGCCCTGCAGCGTGATCTCCGCTGGCTGGGCCTGGACTGGGACGAGGGCTTCGGCGCAGGGGGTGACGCCGGTCCCTACGCGCAATCCGAGCGCGGCGAACTCTACGCGGGTTATTACCGGCAGTTGATCGATCAGGGGCTGGCCTATCCGTGCTTCTGCTCGGCCGCCGAGCTGGACCGCGGGCGCAAGCGCATGCGCGCCCAGGGCAAGCCGCCGCGCTATCCCGGGACCTGCGCCCACCTGAGCGCGGAGGAGGCCGAGCGGCGCGCGGCCGAGGGGCAGAAGCCGACCCTGCGCTTTCGCGTGCCGCTGGGCCGGACGGTCCGTTTCGAGGACGGGGTACGCGGGCCGGTGAGCTTTCGGACCGACGAGATCGGCGACTTCGTGATCCGGCGCTCCGACGGCACGCCCGCCTTCTTCTTCTCCAATGCGATCGACGATGCCCTGATGGGCGTGACCGACGTGGTGCGCGGCGAGGACCATATCGCCAACACCCCGCGCCAGATGCTGCTGCTGGAGGCGCTGGGGCTGGTGGCGCCGGCCTATCACCACCTGCCGCTGGTGATGGGGCAGGACGGGGCGCCGTTGTCCAAGCGCAACGGCTCCGCCAGCGTCGAGGAGCTGCGCGCCGATGGCTATCTGCCGCTGGCGATCCTGAACCACCTGGCGCGGCTCGGGCATCGCTTCGAGTCGGACGAGTTGCTCTCGGCCGAGGCGCTGGCGGCCGGCTTCAGCCGCGAGCGGATCGGGCACAGCGCGGCCCGGCACGACCCGCAGCAGCTGGAACACTGGCAGTCGGAGGCCCTGCGCGGGCTGTCGGACGAGTCACTGCAGGCCTATCTGGAAGCGGCCGGTGTGCTCGAGGGGGTCGCCGCCGAAGAGCGACCGGCCCTGGCGCGCCTGCTGCGGGACAACATCAGCCGGGCGGCCGAGGCCCCGGTGTGGGTGGCGGCGTTCGCGGACGACCCGATGCCGTACAGCGACAGCGCCCGCGAGGAGCTGGCGGGGGCCGGGGCGGCGTTCTATGGCGCCGCGCTGGCGGCGCTGGATGAGGCCGAGGACTTCCCGGCGCTGGCCAAGGCCGTGGGGGCCGCGACGGGTGCCAAGGGCCGCAAGCTGTTCATGCCGCTGCGCGCAGCCCTCTCCGGGCAGACCTTTGGCCCGGAGCTGCCGCGGATCTGGGAGTATCTGGGGCGCGAGCGGGTGCGGGCGCGGCTGCGGGCCGCGCAGGAGATTGCCGCGGCCGGTTGAGCGGGGTCCCGGGCGGGCCCGGGCGCGTCCTCAGCCCGCTTCGTGGGTCCCGAAGGCGCGGGCGCGCAGGGTGTTGTCCAGCAGCATCGCGACGGTCATCGGGCCGACGCCGCCCGGCACGGGCGTGATCCAGGCGGCCTTCTCGGCGGCGGCATCGAATTCCACGTCCCCGGTCAGCGTCCCGTCGTCGCGGCGGTTGATGCCGATATCGATGACCGTGGCCCCCGGCTTGATCCAGTCGCCCTTGACCAGGCCGGGTTTGCCCACGGCCGCGACGACGATGTCGGACTGGCGGGCGATGGCGGCGGTGTCCGGCGTGAAGCGGTGGCAGATGGTCGGGGTGGCGCCGGCCAGCAGCAGCTCCAGGGCCATCGGGCGCCCGACGATGTTGGAGGCACCGATCACGCAGGCGGTGCGACCCTTGAACGGCTCCTCGATGTGGCGCAGCAACTGGATGACGCCCCAGGGCGTACACGGGCGCAGGCGCGGCACGCGCGCCACCAGGCGGCCGACGTTATACGGGTGGAAGCCGTCCACGTCCTTGGCCGGAGAGATGCGCTCGATCACCGTTTCCGGGTCGATGTGGTCGGGCAGGGGCAGCTGGACCAGGATGCCGTCGATGGTGCGGTCGGCGTTAAGCTGGTCGATCAGCGCCAGCAGGTCGGTTTGCGGGGTGCCGGCCGGCAGGTCGTAGGAGTGCGAGACGACGCCGACCTGTTCGCAGGCCTTGCGCTTGTTGCGCACGTACACCTCGGAGGCCGGGTTGGTCCCGACCAGGACCACGGCGAGACCCGGCGGACGCAGGTCGCGGGCGGTCATGGATTCGATCTCGGTCGCGATCCGTGCGCGGTGGCTTTGTCCGATCGCGCGTCCGTCGATGAGCTGGGCCGTCATGGGGTCTCGCCTTGGAAGGAATGCCCGCGATCTTCCCATGGCGGGGGCGGGCGCTCAAGCCGACGCGGGCGGGAATCCGTGTTGTCGGCGGACGCCGGAAGAATCCGTTACAGCGCCGCGGAGAGGCTGGTTGTGGCGGGGCTGGCCTCGCAACGGTTGCGTCCGTCCTGCTTGGCGCGATAGAGCGCGTCGTCGGCACGGGCGATCAGGGTCTCGGCGGTCTCGCTGGCTTGTGGGTCGCTGGCGAGGCTGGCGATGCCGACGCTGACGGTGACGGTCAGTTCGTCCGGGGCGCAGGGCGGGGCCGCCTGGTGCCCAGTCAGGGTGATCGGGGTACCGGCGATTGCGTTGCGCAGCTTGTCACCCAGGGCCATGGCCGCCTCGAGGTCGGTATGCGGGGCGATCACGACGAATTCCTCCCCGCCGAAACGCGCGGCCAGGTCGGAGCGCCGCAGTACCAGTCGCATGCGTTCGGCGAGGGTGGTCAGGATGTAGTCGCCGATCAGGTGACCGAGGCGGTCGTTGATCGGCTTGAACTGGTCGATGTCCAGCATCACCAGGGAGAGAGGCTGGCCGTAGCGCCGCGCGCGGGAGACCTCCTCTTCCAGCCGGCGATCCATGTGCCGCCGGTTGAACAGACCGGTCAGCGGGTCGGTGATGGATTCATGCTCCAGCCGCGTGACGCGGCGGATCTTTTCCACCGAGCTGTAGGTCAGGCCGACCACGGTGCAGACGAAACAGCCGCCCAGCAGGAAGATCACCGGGACCAGCAGGTCCGGCAGGCCCTGGTAGAGGCCCCAGTTCAACGGGATGTAGCCGAAATAGCCCAGGGTGAACACCGGGACCAGGAAGGCCATCATCTTCCAGCCCGTACGCACGCGGCTTTGCGGCAGTTGGCGCAGGAGCTGGGCGAGCTTCCACTGGGCGTACAGAAGGCCTGCCGCCCCCAGCACAATGGCCGTACTGGCTACCCAGTCGAGCATCCGTTTCTCCCTGCGACGCGGCCTTGCGTACGATTCGGTTTGACGTTACCACGACAGGCGGCTGCCGGGGGCGAGCCAGGTCGAAATTTCCCCCTTTTTCCTTGACCGGTCCCCTCTTCCGGCGCTACCATCCTGCGCTCGCTGTGTAGGCCCTTTTTGCGGGGACGGCTCGACGGGGTATAGCGCAGTCTGGTAGCGCGCCTGCTTTGGGAGCAGGATGTCGGGGGTTCGAATCCCTCTACCCCGACCATGGCTCCCGGCCAAGGCTTGCAGGCAGGTTCGAATCAGGCGCCATGGCCCCAATGCTCGGCGGTAACGCGCTCGTAGCTCAACCGGATAGAGCATCGGCCTTCTAAGCCGACGGTTGCAGGTTCGAGTCCTGCCGGGCGCGCCAGGGCCGCCTTCGCGAAAGTAGCTGTACAGTGACACGGTGGTGACCGTAGCTCAGTTGGTAGAGTCCCGGATTGTGACTCCGGTTGTCGTGGGTTCGAGTCCCATCGGTCACCCCATCCCCTTTTGTTCCGGGGGCCGTTAGCTCAATTGGTAGAGCAGTGGACTCTTAATCCATTGGTTGTAGGTTCGATTCCTACACGGCCCACCATTTCTTCCTCGTATCCTTGTCGTCGGTGCTGCTTGAGAAAGCGGTCTCGAGCCCGTGTGGGTGCGTGTCGGGACATCGTTCTCCCTTTTTCAGTCGCGGGGCACCTGCCTGAAACGTCCGTCTCCCGCGGTGTAGCGGTTCGAAACCGGCGCTGTGCCGGCCCGTTTCCCCGGGGTTGTCTCCATAGCGTGACGCTGCCCTCAGTCGGATCCCGGACAGCGTGATTCTCCCCCCAGATGGTCCGTGAGTGCGCTGGTAGCCTCCCTTCTCGCTTGCGGTGAACAGCGGCATCAAGGAGCCGGTGTTCGGGCCGCGATCCGATGGATGATCAGAGGGAGGCCACGAGATGGCGATACTGGATCGTAGTCTTGACAACCTGCTGCAGCTGCCGCGTGGCGCGAAGCAGGGACTGATGGTTGTGGCGGATGCCGCCATGCTGCCTCTCGCCCTGTGGCTGGCCTTCGTGATTCGCACGGGTCAGCCGCTGCCGGCGATGATGGTCGAGGCCTGGTGGCTGTTCCCGCTGGTTTCGGCGGTGGGGATCCTGGTGTTTGCCCGGCTGGGGCTCTACCGCACCGTCGTGCGCTTCATGGGGGCCCGGGCGTTTCGGGCCATCATCACCGGCGTGCTGGCGCTCGCGGTGATGGTCTGGGCGTCCACCGAGCTGACGCAGACCCCGGGGTTTTTCGGGGCCGTATCGGTGAATTTTTTCCTGCTCGCCTTCGCCCTGGTGGCCGCGGGGCGGTTTCTGGTGCGTAGCTGGTACCAGGCGGTCTCCGACGGGCGTTCGGGTAGCGAACGTGTAGTGGTCTTTGGTGCCGGCGAGGCGGGTATACAGCTGGCGTCGGGGCTGCAGTCCAGTGGGCGCTTCCGGGTGGTGGCGTTCATTGACGAGGATCCGGCCGTGCAGGGGCGTGCGATCGACGATATCCCGGTATGCGGGCCCGCGGCCCTGGAGACGCTCGTGGACCAGTGCGGGGTCGGCCGGGCCTTGCTGGCCGTGCCCTCGGCGAGTCGTGCCGACCGTCGCCGCATCCTCGAATGGCTGGAACCCTATCCCCTGCATGTCCAGTCGGTTCCTTCGCTGGAGGCCGTCGTGTCGGGGCAGGCGCCACTGGATCAGCTCGAGGACCTCGATATCGCGGATCTCCTCGGGCGTGACCCGGTCCCGCCCGACGAGGCCCTGCTGGCCCGGAGTATCCGGGGTCGAGTGGTCATGGTGACCGGCGCGGGGGGGTCGATCGGCTCCGAACTGTGCCGGCGGATCCTGAGTCTGGAGCCGGCGGCGCTGGTGCTCTTCGAGCGCAACGAGTTTGCGCTGTACCGGATCGAGCAGGAACTTGCGGAGCGCGGTTCCAGGATGCCGACGAAGGTGGCGGTCCATGCCGCGCTCGGGTCGGTTGCCAACCGGGCGCGAGTGGACGAGGTCCTGCGCGCCCACGGTGTGCAGACCCTTTATCACGCCGCTGCCTACAAGCATGTGCCGCTGGTCGAGGGCAACATACTCGAGGGCCTTCGCAACAACACGCTGGGGACCGCCACGGTCGCGGATGCCGCGATCGCCGCAGGGGTGGAACGCTTCATCCTGATCAGTACCGACAAGGCCGTGCGTCCGACCAATATTATGGGTGCGAGCAAGCGCCTGGCCGAGCTGGTGCTGCAGGATCGTGCCCGGCACCAGAACGAGACCGTGTTCTCCATGGTGCGGTTTGGCAATGTCCTCGGTTCTTCCGGCTCGGTGGTCCCGCTGTTTCACCGCCAGATCCGCGAAGGGGGGCCGGTGACCGTGACCCATCCCGAGATCACCCGCTACTTCATGTCCATCCCCGAGGCGGCGGAACTGGTGATTCAGGCCGGGGCCATGGCCGAGGGGGGCGAGGTCTATGTGCTCGATATGGGCGAACCGGTCCGAATTATCGATCTGGCACGGCGCATGATTCGCCTGCATGGCCACCAGGTCCGCGAGGACGGGGCCCCGGGGGGTGAGGGCGTGGCCATCACCTGTACCGGTCTGCGTCCCGGCGAAAAGCTTTATGAGGAGCTTCTGATCGGAGAGAACGTGGAGGCGACGGATCACGCCAAGATCATGCGCGCGCGCGAGACCTGCGTGGCGAGCGAGGTGCTGGCCCAGGCGCTCGCAGCGCTTGAGCGGGCCGACCGCGAGCGGGATGCCCGGGCCGCGTTCGAGACCGTGTGCCGTGTGGTGGATGGGTACCGGCCGGGAACCGAGGAACAAGCCAGCCACCGGGCGCCGGCACCGGCATACGCCCCCCGCCCGGTCGCCCCGACCCCGGCGCGCCCCGCCGCAGTGGCCTACGCACGAACGGTGGAGCCGGTCTCCCGGTAAGGCCGGCCTGGCCGCGCTGGGCTTTGCCCCCGCGCCGGTTGCCAACCCCGGGGGCGTGCAGGCGTCAGTAACCGGCGCTGCGATCGACCGGGGTGGCCGGGTCCATGCCCTGTACCAGCGCGCGGGCGTTGCGGACGAAGATCTCCAGGGCGCGGTCCATGTAGTGCGGCGAGGTGCCCGAGACGTGGGGCGTGACGAGGACATTCGCACGGTTCCACAGCGGCGATTCGGCCGGCAAGGGCTGTTGCTCGAAGACATCCACGGCGGCCCCGCGCAGCTGTTCCGCATCCAGCGCCCGGGTCAGGGCCTGCTGATCGACAACGCCCCCGCGCGAGATGTCCACCAGGACTGCGCCGCGCTTGAGGTACTGGAACTGGGACGGGCCGACCTGGTGCCGGGTATCGGGTGTCAGCGGCAGGCATACGACCAGGTAGTCCACCTCGGGCAGGTGTTCGTCCACCGCGTCCAGCGCGATGACCTCGTCGGCGTCCTCGTGGGGCCGCGGGTTGCGCTGCACGCCGATCACGCGCATGTCGAAGGCCCGGGCGCGTCGGGCGACCTGCGCACCGATGTGCCCCATGCCGAGCACCATCGCCGTGCGGCCGGTCAGTTCTCCGAGCCAGCAGCGTTCCCAGCGGCTTTCCCGGCTTTGTGCGTTGAAGCGGTCGAAGGACTTGGCAAAGTAGAGCATCGCGCCGATTGCGTACTCGCTCATCGGGGGGCCATGTACGCCACTGCTCTTGGTCAGCAGCAGGTCCTCCTTCGGAAAGGGCATGTCCCAGATGCGTTCCACTCCGGCCGACAGGAAATGAATCCAGCGATAACGCGCCAGGCGCTCCAGGGCCTCGGGCAGCCAGGGAAGCGTGGGGGCGATCACGGCGTCCACCGCGAGTCCTTTGGGGACGGATTCCGGCGCGGCAGCGAAGGTCAGGGTGGTGCCGGGCAGTGCCTTGTGCAGGTGAGCCTCGATGGCGGCCTGTTGTTCCCGCAGTACCTCCGGTTTCTGCAGGAACAGGATCTGGCTCAGGCGCATGCGCGACTCCGGTTGTGCAGCCGGGCCGCGAGCCGGAAGATCCGCTCGCGCACCGCGTCGCGGTTGTTGCGCAGCTGTTCCGGGCTTGCCGCGCGAAAGCGCTGTTCCGCCGCCCGCAGGCGTTCCAGTTCGTGGCGCAGCCGCGCGGCCCCCTTGGCCGGGTCGTCCTGACTGACCCCCTCGCGGAACGCCCGCGAGAGGATCACCCACTCGGACCCGAGGCGCACATGCTCCCCGAGGATGGATTCCGCCGGGATCTCCCCCTTGCCCACAGCCCCGACGCCCCCAAAGCCGAAAGCGACGCCGGCCTCGCGGCACTGGGCAGCGGGGGTCTCGAGCATGCCGCCGGCCAGCGGTTCGAACAGGAAGTCGAGACCGGAAGCCAGGCTGAGGTCGTTCAGGCCCACATGAATCTGGTCGCGCGGCCCCAGCAGCGGCAGGTAGGAAGGGAGACGAATCAGGGCCTGCGGCGTCTCCACCAGCAGGGTGACCGGCACGCGCTGGCCCACCGCATCGAGGAAGCGGGCGACCTCGTCGAGATGGGTAAACATCGGCAGCATCAGCCGGTCCGCGCCGGCCTCGATGGCCTGGCGGACCTCCGAGGGCGTTTGCGGTGCCGGCGGATTGATACGAACCATCAGCTCCGCCCTTGTTAACGCGTCGGAGAGTCGGCGGACATCGTCCAGCGTATGGCGGGCCTTGTGGGTGTCCAGGTGGCCCTGGCGCTCGGCCTTCCCCCGGGTCTCCATGTCGACAAAGATCCGTGCGATCCCGGCCGCCTCGGCCTGACGGGCGGCGTCGGCGGAGGCGGTGATGAACATGTGTTTCAGGGTCGAAGTCATTTCGTGTCCCCTTGTTGTCGGTTACGCAACGAATCGCGATACGTGCGCCAGTTGACGCCGGCCTCGCCATAGATCCCCTGGCCGGTCAGGACCACGTGGACCGTCTTCAGGATCAGGCCCAGGTCGTACAGCAGGTGGTGACGCGCGGCGTACTCGGTATCGGCCTCCAGCTGCTGGATCCAGCCCAGGGTGCGCCGGCCCCGGACCTGGGCCAGGCCGGTCAGGCCGGGACGTACATCAAATCGCGAGACGTAGGAGGGCGGGACGACCTCCACCTGCTCCGGCAGGATGGGGCGCGGGCCGACCACGCTCATGTCGCCGCGCAGGATGTTCCACAGTTGCGGCACCTCGTCGAGACTGGTGGCGCGCAGCAGGCGACCCACGCGGGTGATGCGCGGATCGATGCCGGCACTGACCACCTGCTCCTGGTGCTGGTCGATCGCGTCCGGGTCGCGATCGACCATGGTGCGGAACTTGAGCACCCGGAACGGCTGGCCGTGCAGGCCAATGCGCCGCTGGCGAAACAGCACCGGTCCGGGACTGTCCAGCCGGATCGCGGTTGCGATCAGCAACAGAAGCGGTGCCAGCGCGAGCAGGGCGCCCAGGCTGGCGAGGATGTCGAACAGCCGTTTCAGGGTCGCGTTCATGAGAGCTCCATGGATCGAAGGATGACGCGGTTGACCTGACCCACCTCGTACTTGGCTTCCACCCGCTCGCGCGAGGCCCTGGCCATGCGGGCAAGCAGGGACGGGTCATCCAGAAACCGCTGCATGGCCTCGGCCAGGGGCGCGGAGGTTCGCGGCGGGACAAGAAAGCCGTTCTCGCCATCCAGGACGGTCTCGCGGCAGCCGGGGGCATCCGTGGTGACGATCGGACGGCCCACGCTCATCGCCTCCAGCACCGAGCGCGGCGTGCCTTCGCGGTAGGAGGGCAGTACGAAGACCGAGGCCAGCTCGAGCCAGGGACGGACATCGGCAACACCGCCGGCGAACTCGACAATGCCCTCGCGCTTCCAGGCCTCGACCTGTTCGGCCGGGATCGAATGGGGCAGGTCGGGGTTGTGGGGGCCGACCACGACAAACCGGGCGTTGGGGTATTGCGCGTGCACCTGCCGGGCCGCGTCCACGAACTCGACGATGCCCTTCTCGGTCAGCAGGCGCCCGACGAACAGGAACAGCGCCTCGCCCTCGGGCAGGGGCTGGCGCGCAAAGCGCTGCACGTCCACCCCGGAGCCGTTGATCCGGACCACCCGGTCGGCATCGGGCAGGATCCGGCGGTCGAGGAAGTCCTGCAGGTCGTCCGGATTCTGGAAGAACACCCGGTCGCAGCGCGCCAGCGCGGCCCGGTACAGGCGGGAACTGATCGCGCGCAGTACCCGTGTGCGCCACGACTCGGTCGTGAAGGCATGCCCCAGGCCCGTGATCATCGCGTACACCCGCGGGACCCCGGCCCAGTGCGCGGCCAGGGAGCCGTACACCACCGGCTTGACGGTGTAGCTGAACACCGCTTCCGGGTTCAGCCGGCGGATCAGGCGAGCCAGCGCGATGGTGGTCCGCAGGTCCGCGATCGGGTTGATCCCGGTTCGGCCCAGATCGAAGGGGTAGATCGGGATGCCCAGCTCCTCGACTTCCGGGAGGTAGTCCTTGCGCGGGACGGCCGCCGCGACGGTGTGCCCTCGAGCCCGGATCTCGCGGATCAGGTCGCCCCGGTTGGCGATCAACGAGCGGGCATTGGCGGCTATGATCAAAAGATCGATGCCGCCGCGTTCGCGAGCCCGGGTTTCCGGGGCCGGTTGTGCCGTAGCGTGGCGCTGCTCGCGCAGCGAGGCTGCAACCCTTCGGTGTTCGGTTTCCTGCATGCGTTGAGCTCCTGGTTCGAGGGAGCATCGCCGTGTGGACGGGGGGCGATGGCCGGGCCTCTCGGAAGCCCGTTTTTACGAGCACAAAAGGTAAACAGGACAATGGGTTAGCGCCATGATTCGGGGCGCCTAAAGTGTGCGAGACACCCCGAAAAGACAATGGCGGATGAAAGGGATTCAGCGTTTATAGACGCAGGTCACTCGCCTCCGGCGGGAGCACCGATTTCACGTCGAAGATCACGGCTCGCTCGCGGGCGAACCTTTGCAGGCCCCGAGGGCCCAGGTCGATGAACTCGCGGTGGGGGACGGCGAGGATGATCGCGTCGTAACGGCCCGGGTCCGGTGAGTCGGGCAGGAGTTCCAGTCCGTATTCCTGACGGGCCTCGGCCGCGTCCACCCACGGATCCCAGATCTCGACCTCGGCGTGATAGCCGTGCAGGTCCTGGATGATGTCCACCACCCGGGTGTTGCGCAGATCCGGACAGTTCTCCTTGAAGGCCAGACCCAGGACCAGGATGCGCGAGCCCACGACCGGGAAGCCTTTGCGGATCATGGCCTTGACGGTGCGGTCGGCGATATGGCCGCCCATGCCGTCGTTGGTGCGCCTTCCCGCCAGGATCATCTCCGGGTGGTAGCCGGCGGCCTGGGCCTTGTGGGTCAGGTAGTACGGGTCGACGCCGATGCAGTGCCCGCCCACCAGGCCGGGCCGGAACGGCAGGAAGTTCCACTTGGTGCCGGCCGCCGCGAGCACCGCCTCGGTATCCAGGTTCAGGCGTTCGAACAGCATGGCGAGTTCGTTGATCAGGGCGATGTTTACATCGCGCTGGGTGTTCTCGATCACCTTGGCCGCTTCGGCCACGCGGATGCTGGCGGCCGGGTGGGTGCCGGCGCGGATGATGCGGCTGTACAGGGCGTTGACGAAGGCAGCGACCTCCGGGGTCGATCCGGAGGTGACCTTCACGATGTCCGGGATGCGGTGTTCCTTGTCGCCGGGATTGACCCGCTCCGGGCTGTAACCGAGGAAGAAGTCCCGGTTGAGCTCGAGGCCGGATTCCGCGGCCAGCACCGGGGCGCAGTCGTCCTCGGTGGCGCCGGGATAGACCGTGGACTCGTAGATCACCACGTCCCCCGATTTCAGGGCGCGGCCCACCGTACGGCTGGCGGCCAGCAGCGGGCCCAGGTCGGGACGCCGATGGGCATCGATCGGGGTGGGTACCGTCACGATGAATACGTTGCATTCCCGCAGGCGCTCCTTGTCCGCGGTCAGGTCCAGGTGCTCGGCGCCGGCAAGTTCCTCGCGCGAGACTTCGCGCGTCCGGTCATGCCCGCCGCGCAATTCCTCGACGCGGCCCGTGTCGATGTCGAAGCCCAGGGTGGGCAGGACACGGCCGAATTCGGCCGCCAGGGGCAGGCCGACATAACCCAGACCAATAATGGCCAGACGCGGGGCGTCCGGTGCCGCAAATTCCACCATCTTCGAATCTCCTGTGCAGGTGTGTAGCTGGGGCCCCGCGAGCGGGGCGGGTACGCGCGGGTCGCGTGCGGGCAATCAGGGCCCGGCCCGGCGCGGGCGCGGGAGGCCCGCGCTGGAGGGTTCCGGCGGGTCGGGGGCCGTCTCTTCGGCCGCCTGGTGCCCGCCGGTGAGCCGTTGCAGCCGTTCCCGGCGCCACAGGTGGCGCCCGGCCAGGCCCGCCGCCAGGGCGATGAGGATCCCGAGGAACTTGGCCCGGTGGCGGGCGGCGGTGCCGAAGTTGCTGGTGCCCCAGGCAAAAATGATCGTGAGTACGACGAAGATCACCACCAGCAGGCGGAAGTCCTGGCGTTGCCACCAGTGGTGGCGGTAGAGCGCCAGCAGCAGGACCAGGGACAAGTAGAACAGGCCCTCCAGCATGCCAACGAGATGGACCGGCGAGCGCACCTCCCACAGCGGCGGGCCAAACAGCAGATAGCCCATGCGGATCGGGGTCAGGACCAGCGCCTGTAGGTCGTTGGAGGGGATAAGGAATGACGGATAGGCGGCTCCACCGCGCGCACTGCGTTCGGCGCGCTGGTCGAGGGTCTCCGTCTGCTCCATCACATCGCCCAGCTGGCCGATGGACGAGAACCGCATGTCGTCCATCACCAGGAAACCCATGACGCCGGCCGAGCCGAGCAGGACGCCGCCGAACAGCAGGCCCGGTCGGATGCGCCCCAGATCCGCGGCGCGCAGGAATTCCCTGATCGACCAGCCGACCAGTACCACCGCGATGCCTGCGATCGCAAATACCGCCGCGCCATGCACGATCGCCGAGGCCAGCAGCACCCCGACGGCGGCCACCAGGAACCCGGTGCGCTGGCTCTGTACCCAGCGCACCAGCCACAGCACACCGAGCAGGAAAAAGGCGGTGAACCACACCTCGCGCAGCGGCACGGCGGCATTCACGATCAGGATCGGGAACAGGGCGGCAATCCAGGCGGCACGCACCGCGGCCTGGCGGTCCCAGAGCTGTTCGGCGATGCGCGCGATCAGGTAGACGGTGAGCATGCCCAGGGCGATGTTCACGGCCTGGAAGGCCAGGGGCGCGCGATCGGCGCAGGCGTAGACGTTCGCAATCAGCCAGCTGTGCAGGTAGGAGCTGCCCATGCTGAAATGATCGCCGAGATTCCCGCAGCCGCTCTGGGCCCAGAACCAGGCCCGGCGCTCGAAGCTGATCGCATCGGCGCCACCCTGGGGCAGGGGGGACAGGAAGCGCTGCACCAGGGCGGCGCCGATGCGCGCCCCGAAGGCCGCCAGTAGCGGCCACAGGTAGCCCTCGCGGGTGCGCCCGGTCCACAGCACCGCGACCAGCACCAGCATGAGAAAGCTGCCCGCCAGCAGCAGCTCCATGAAGGTGAACGGGATCGAGGTATAGCTCATGGCGAGACGGGCGCGGTATCCGTCCGGGCCCCCAGAAACAGGTCCTGGTAGCGCGCGCTCACGGCATCCAGGGCGTAATGCGCCTGCATGCGTTCACGCGCCGCGCCCCCCAGTTCGCGCAGGCGCTCACGCCCCTGATCTGCGGCCTGGCCAATGGCAGCGGCCAGATCCGCAGGCTCCGGGCTCGCGGAGACAAAACCGGTTTCCCCGACGACCGTGGCGGCATCGCCGATATCCGTGACCACGGCGGGTACGCCGCAGGCCATGGCTTCGCCCACGACGTTGGGGAATCCCTCGCCCCAGCGCGAGGGCAGCACCAGCAGATCCAGGCCCGGGTAGAGGGCCTCGGGTTCGGGGGTCGACGGAAGCAGCGTGATATGCCGGTTCATCCCGTGCTGGCGGATGGCCTGGGTCAGGGGGTGGTCGTCCGCGGAGACGCGGGTACCGACCATCACGCAGTGCACGTCCATTCCGGCCCGGACCAGGTGGGCCAGGGCCGCCACCAGCCCGACATGGTTCTTCATCGGATGGGCGCGCCCCACCATGCCCAGCAGCCAGGGCTGCGCGCCGATACCCAGTTGCGCGCGCAGCCCCCCGGGGGCCTCCGGGTCCGGACGGAAACGTTCCAGATCAAAGCCATTCGGCAGCACCACGCGCCGCGCCGCGGAAAACCCCAGGGCCTCGTGCTGCGCGGCCGCGGTCGCGCTGTTGTAGACGATGCGTGCCGGATACCGCGATAGCCATGCGCCGGTACGGATGACCCAGCGGGTCCCGCGTTTCTCGTGTGCCAGGTCGTGGATCGAGTGGCGCACGTTCCACAACACCGGGCCCCGGTGGCCCAGACGCCGGGTCAGCGACGCGGCCAGATTGCCGTGGTACATCCAGCCCATCACGCCATCGGGCTGATAGGCGGCCAGTGCCCGGCGCAGCGCCGCGATCCATCCCGGGGACAGGGGATTGCGCAGGCCGCCGGTATATACCGGAACACCGTGCGCGCGGATATCGCCGGCCATCACGCCGGGCTCCTTGAGCGCGAACACCGCGCCGGACTCCGGCGCGGCCCGCAGCAGGTTCCCCAGCTGGCGTTCCGCGCCGCCCTGACCGAGCCCGTTGATCACATGCAGGATCCTCACGGCCGGTTCTCCGACAGCTCGCTGACCACATGCAGGTGTTTCCCGCTGGGGGATGGCGGGATCGTGTCGACGCGGTCGATGGCGAGTCGCGTCTGTGCGCCGAGGTGTTCGCGGATCACGGGTTCCAGGCGCCGGTGCAGGGCCCGTTCGCGCGTGCTATCGGTGGCGCTGTCGACCGGGACGAGGCGCAGCCGGATGTGGTCCTCGGCGTGCTGGACCCACTGGTACTGCCCGATCCAGTCTTCCGGGTACAGCAACTGGCGCAGCCACCCGCCGAAGACCACCGCGCCATTGGCGCCGCAAATGTGGTCGGTCACGCGCCCCCATACGCCCTCGAGCAAGGGCCACTCCCGGCCGCAGTCGCAGGGCTCGCCGGCCCAGCTCGCCAGATCGCCGATCGCGTAGCGCAGCAGGGGCATGCTGTGGTTGGTGAGTGAGGTCACGACAACCCGCCCCGGGGTGCCGGGTGGCACCGGGCGGCCCTGGTCGTCCAGGATCTCGAGGTACTGTGTCAGGGGGTTCACGTGCAGGCCCCGGTGACGCTCGCATTCGCAGGCCATGTCACCGACCTCGCGCGAGCCGTAACGGTTGAACACCGGGGCCTCGAAGGCCCTCTCGATGGTCTCGCGCATATCGGGGAACAGCGTGCCGGCCGAACTCAGTACGCTACCGATCCCCTGGACACGGATACCCCGATGCAGGGCATGCCGCGCCAGTTCGTGGCCACTCTCCGCATAGATCTGGAGCTGGGCAGGCGGCGCCGCGCGCAGCGCCTCGAGGTGCGCGTCCAGCGTCGCCGGATCCATGCGGTAGGCGTTGAGCAGGGTCCGGTTTTTCAGGCGTTCGGCCAGGCGGCGCGCGCCGCCCCCCGCGCCCAGATCACGCGAAGCGGCCCACAGCACGGCCTTGTGCTGTCCCGGGCGGTAGCCAGTCCAGCCGTCGAACAGGGCCTTGGTGGCGCGACCCCAGCGGCGATAGGCGGTGTCCTGATAGAACGTGGCGGGCTCGCCGGTCGATCCCCCCGAGGTGTTGCGCCGCAGCCCGGGCCGCGGCCGCTGCGAATGCAGGCGCGCGCCTTCGCGGCGGATCGTGTCCTTGTCCAGGATGGGGAGCGACAGCAGGCTGGCCACCGGATCGGCCGCAATGGTGTCCGCATCCGGCAGGATTTCGCGGTAGTACGGCACGTCGTCGCGTGCCTGGAGCAGCAGGCGTGCAAGCCGCTCGGCCTGCAGGCGCTGCAGGGCGGGCAGGGACAGCCGCTCGGCCCGGCGCAGCGCGGCAAACTCGCGCGGCCCGGACAGCCAGGGGAGAAGGGCACCAAAGGCGAGGGACATGATGTTCGCGTCTCAGGCGCCGGCCGCGCGCATCGAGCGCAGGCCGGAGCGGGCTCGGCGGGCAAGGTCCAGGATCGGGCCCAGACGCGAATACTGGATCCTGCGCCGCGACTCGCGCGAGAAGCGACAGGGCTGGCAGTGGCCACAGGGGCGACCCAGGATCGGCGAGTGGCAGAACCAGGATTGTTCGAGCAGGGGCAGGAAGCCCTTGGCCTCGGCGTCGAACTTCATCGCCTCCTTGGTGACCGACAGCAGGGGAAAGCGGTAGTACTGGAACAGCTCCCAGGCGAAGTCGTCCTCGCGGAAGCGGAAGTCCCCGTATTGCGGGTTGCGGAACAAACGTTCCTGCAACTCGGTTCCGGCCTCGTGTCCGGTCAGCGACAGCTCCAGGTCTCGCAGGTCTTCCTGGGCGCACAGCCGCGCCAGCCAGTCGTACTGCGTACCGACATGCACCTCGCTGGCCAGGCGGTGATAGAGCCCGGTGATCTCCGGGTCCTCGAGGATGTCACTGCGCAGGTAGACCCGCACCGGCGCGACGCGTCCGCGGGTCTCGGTGCGGGCTTCGATGCCCGCGCGAATCTTCGCCATTGCCCGCAGCTCGTAGACATAGGACTTCCGGCGCGGATCCAGCACATAGACGGGTTGTACCCTCCGGCCCTGATACAGGGCCAGATCCAGCAGGCGGTAGCTGGAGTCCCAGCCGCCGGTCCACAGCAGTTTGGTCGGGTTCATGTCGCTCTCCTGATGGCGGTGGCGGATCAGCGCGGATAGCCGCGCGGGACCGAGGGCAACAGCGGCCCGAAGCAGGACTCGTTGCGCGACCAGGCCACCTGTTCCGCGTTCCATTCGAGGATCACGGGTTCACCACTGGCCTGGATGCAGACATCCCAGCCAATGAAGCGCAGATAGGGGATGCGGCGATGGGCGTTCAGGCACAGCTCGCGCACGGCGGCAAAGTCCGGGATTCGCAGGCCCTTCACATCCACCCCGCTGTCGGGGTGGACCGAGCCGATGCTGACGCAGACCGGATCCCGCAGGTGGCCGTCCAGCCAGCCATCGCCGTCGACGCCGACGAAATAGCCTCCGGTGGAGACGTTGTCGGTGCGCTGTCCCTCGCGCCCGAGGCGGAGGAACTGGTTGAGGATGCGCAGTTCGCCGGACTCCGGATCGAGAAAGGTCAGCACCCGCAGGGTGTTGACCGAACTGGCATTGATGCGCGCGATGTCCGGGTGCTGCTCGATCAGGGGCTGCACGATGCAGTTGCCGGGGATCTGCGCGAGTTCCTCGCCGACTCGGTTGGCGGGCGCAAAGGTCACGCCAAGGCCCTGGCGTCCCTCGTCCGGCTTGAGCACGTAGGTCCTGCCGGCTTCGAGTCGGTCCAGGGCCGCTGCCAGTGATTCCGGTGTACCCCGGGCATCCAGGTACTGCCCCCCCACGCGTACGAAGACCGGCGGCACGACGCTGTCCGGAAACAGGCGCGAGTCCATGGTCTTGAGCCCGCTCAGGCGACGGATGTCCTGGCGGTTCCAGAGCGGATTGAGGTGCTCGGTGTAGTAGTCGTCGCCGATCCAGCCCTCGACGAACTCGCGGCGGACTTCGGTATAGGCCGCCAGCCATGGCCACCAGGACTCGTGGCCGTAGGTCCGGGCGGCGTAGCGCTTGATCCGTTGCAGGACCGTTCGGGTTACCACGGACTCGCCGTGTGCCCGGATCAGTTTCTCGCGCCACTGGGTCGCGATCTTGCGTGACTTCTGCAGGTGGCGCAGGTGGACCGCCCGCGCGATGGTCTGCGCGATGCGCCCGCTGTTCTTGATCTGCAGGGGCTGGGACTGGATGTGTGTCACAGGCTGTTCCTCGATTCGCCGCGATGCCATGGGTCTAGCCATGCGTGCCGGAGGCGGCGGGAGTGGGAATGGATCGGGCCGGCGCCGTGCCGGTTTCGGACTCGGACTCGGAGTCCGAGTCGGTGACGAGGTCGTCGAAGCGGCCCACGGCAGTAAACGACCCGCGCTCCAGAAGGGCGACCTGATCGCAGGCGCGAACCGTGCTGAGGCGATGCGCAATCAGGATGATGGTCTTGCTCCGGGCCAGGGACTCGATCGCCTCCATCACGGCGCGCTCGGTGGCGTTGTCGAGGGCGCTGGTCGCCTCGTCGAAGACCAGGACGTCGGGATCGTGATAGAGCGCCCGGGCGATGCCGATGCGCTGGCGCTGGCCGCCGGACAGGCGCACGCCGCGCTCGCCGACCATGGTCGCGTATTGCTCCGGCATGTCGTGGACGATGAACTCGTGGACCTGCGCCATGCGCGCGCAGCGCTCGACCTGGTCATGGTCGATCCGTGCGGCGGGGATCCCCAGCGCGATGTTTTCGGCGACGGTCGAGTCGGTGAGGAAGATGTCCTGGGGCACGTAGCCCAGGGACTGCTGCCAGGCACGGAGGTTGGCATCCGTGACTGGCTGGCCATCCACCAGGATGTCGCCTTGTGTCGGCCGCAGCAGTCCCAGCAGCACGTCGACCAGCGTGGTCTTGCCGGATCCGGTGGTGCCGATGATCCCGACCGAACTGCCGACCGGGATCTCCAGGTCGATGGCCTGCAGCGCCGGGCGGTGGCCACCGGGGTAGGTGTAGTCGATGCCCTTGAGCTGAATCGACTCGCGCGGGGACAGGGGTTGCGGGGCTTGGCGATGCAGTTCCGCCAGCGCCTCGCGCTCGCGCAGGTCGTCGGTGACGCTCTCCACGGCGGCGGCGCCGAAGCGCAGCTTGGCGAGGCCCGCGTAGATGTGCTGCGCGGCGGGCAGCAGGCGGTAGCCGGCAAAGGCATACAGGCCGAGGATCGGCAGGATCTCGCCGAGCGAGTCGGTTCCGGTCCCGCCCTGGGTGTGCAGCAGGATCAGGGTCAGCGCGATGATGCCACCGAAGCCGATCGCCTCGATGAGGAATTTCGGGACCTGGGCGATGGTCTGGTTGGTGGCCTGATGCCGGGCCTGGCGCCTGGAGGGCGCGTCGAAGCGTGCCAGGTAGGCGTGTTCGCGACCCAGCAGCTTGATGTCCTTGATGCCGCCCAGGGCCTCGCCGGCGGCGGTGAAGCGTTCCTTGTTGGCGCGCGAACGGTCGCGCCCGATGCGCCCCAGCAGTCCCCGCACCAAGAGAAAGATCGTGCCGTAAACGCCACCGATCACCACGGCGACGCCCAGCGCCAGCCAGGGGTCCACGATGACCAGCAGGGTCACGATAGCGAAGGTCACGACCAGGTAGGCGATCATCGTGATCCCGGGGCGGAAGACGTTCAGCACCAGCTGGTCGACCTCCGACAGGATGCTCTTGGCCATGTCGCCGCTGTGGCGGTTGAGGAAGAACGCATACGGCTGACGCAAGTAGGTCTCCAGCAGGCGCTTCCCCAGGCTGTGGCGGCGCATCTCGATGAAGCGGTTCATCGCGAAGTGCGTCAGGGTGCGAAAGATCGCCGAGAACAGGATCAGCCCGAACGCGGCAGCCCCCAGGGCAAAGATGAAGGCATCCACCGAGGTGAAACCCAGGCGGGTGTAGAGCAGGTTGAGCACCGGGTTGGTGTCGACCAGCTCCGGGTTGCCGAGCACGGACAGAAACGGCATCACGGAGGCGACGCCGGCGGTTTCCAGCATCGCCATGACCATCATCATGCCGAGCACCAGTGCCCCGCGGCGTTTCTCTGCCGGCGTGAGCAGTTGCAGGGTCTTGCGGTAGACGCCCATCAGGCGGCCGCCCGGTAATACCCCAGATACCAGTCCACGAACCGGGCGATACCGTCTTCCACGCGGGTGGCCGGGGCATAGCCCACATCCACGCGCAGGGCCTCGACATCGGCATAGGTGTCCGGCACGTCCCCCGGCTGCAGCGGCAGGAGGTTCTTTTCGGCCTTCCGGCCCAGACAGTCCTCCAGCACCTCGATGTAGCGCATCAGCTCCACCGGCTCGTGGTTGCCGATGTTGTAGAGCCGATAGGGCGCGGCACTGGTGGCGGAATCCGGCTCGGCCCCGCTCCACTCGGGGTTGCGCGGCGCCACGTGATCCAGGGTGCGGATCACGCCCTCGACGATGTCGTCGATATAGGTGAAGTCGCGCCGGTGGTGCCCGTAGTTGAAGACGTCGATCGGCTCGCCCGCCAGGATCTTCTTCGTGAACAGGAACAGCGCCATGTCCGGGCGGCCCCAGGGGCCGTAGACGGTGAAGAAGCGCAGGCCCGTCACCGGCAGGTCGTAGAGGTGGCTGTAGGTGTGCGCCATCAGCTCGTTGGCCTTCTTGCTCGCGGCGTAGAGGCTCAGCGGGTGATCGACGTTGTCGTGCACCGAGAACGGCATGGTGGTGTTGGCGCCATAGACCGAACTGGAGCTGGCGTAGACCAGGTGCTCCACGCCGTTGTGGCGGCAGCCCTCCAGGATGTTGCCGAAGCCGACCAGGTTGGT
>NZ_KB897934.1:0-180446 GCF_000377285.1 Thioalkalivibrio sp. ALE25
GTAGTACCCGGCCCGGTAACCCAGGCGGCCCTCGGTGCGCTCGCCCGGCGCCGCCTGGAGCTGGTCGCTCATCTCGGCCTCCAGGACCTGCTGGACCGCCTCGCGCACCAGCGTGCGCATCAGTTCCTCGTCTGTCCCCAAAAGCGCTCGCAGTGACGTGCGATCCGCAGTAGCCTGGCTCTTGTGAGTGGTCATGGTCTCGCCCTCCTTGAGGGGTTCAGGTGGTCGCTAACCAACCCGAATACCATGGCCGCTCACCTCCTGCCAGCTTCTGCACACAACTCAGCACACTACTGGGCTGTTGCCGATTTCGTCGTTGTTCTGGGTGGTCCTCGGTGGTGGTGCGGGATGCGGTGGGTTTCGCTCATCGGTGGAGATCCCGGCTCTTCGGGTTACTGGGCGCGGGTCTACGAGAAGCGCTCCGGGATCTCAGGCCGATTGCTTCGTCGCTCTGCTCCTCGCAATGACGGGTTTCTTTTGGCAGGGGCTTCGCGGGCGAGCCCGCTCCCACGAAGGGCGTTGCCAGAAGGGGGGCGCCCGCGGGGAGGGTGGTGTTTCGGTGCCGGCCTGGCGTTGGCAGGGGCTTCGCGTGCGAGCACGCTCCTACAGGGAGGACGGGGGCTGCGGAGCTAGAGGCCGAGGATGGTGACGGCGGTGGCGAAGTAGATGGTGATGCCGACGACGTCGACGACGGAGGTGATGAGCGGGGCGCTGGCGACGGCCGGGTCGACCCCGAAGCGGGTGAGGGTGAAGGGGAGTAGCAGGCCGAACATGGAGCCGAACAGGACGACCAGGAACATGCCCAGCGCGATGGCGTTGGCGACCTCGAGGCTGCCGAGCCAGTTGCCGGAGAGCCAGATGGCGCCGGCGAGGGTGGCGCCCAGCGCGGAGGCGACGAGGATCTCCTTGCCGCCGAGGCGCCAC
The DNA here is from genome assembly GCF_000377285.1 of Thioalkalivibrio sp. ALE25. NCBI lineage: Bacteria > Pseudomonadati > Pseudomonadota > Gammaproteobacteria > Chromatiales > Ectothiorhodospiraceae > Thioalkalivibrio > Thioalkalivibrio sp. ALE25. Next base: position 925 of record NZ_KB897934.1, read on the forward strand.
CAGTCCTGGAGTTTGATGTCGTTGGTGGCCAGTGAGCGCACGACGAGCGTGGAGGCCTGCGCGCCGGCGTTGCCCCCGGTGGCGATGACCATGGGCAGGAAGAAGATCAGCGCGACCACGGTCTCGATGGCGGCCTCGAAGTGGGCGATGGCCATGCCGGAGAGGATGTTCACGGCGACCAGGATCACCAGCCAGCCGATGCGCTTGCGGTAGAGGAGCTGCATGCTGGCGTCGCGCAGAGAGAGCACGACGTCGCCGACCGCGGCCATGCGGTGGAAGTCCTCGGTGGTCTCCGCGCGCAGCACGTCCATTACGTCGTCGACGGTGATGATGCCGAGGAGGTGGCCGTCGTCGTTCACGACCGGGAGCACGTCCAGGTCGTAGTGGGAGATGCGGTGGGCGGCCTCTTCGCGGTCTTCCTCCGCCGCGATGCTGACGACATCTGTGTGCATGCGTTCGCGCACGCTGGTGGAGGGACGCGACAGCAGCAGTTCTTTCAGGCGGACCCAGCCCAGCAGCTCGCCATTGGGGGTGATCACGAAGATGGTGTTGACGGTCTCGGCCAGATCGCTGTGTTCCCGCAGGTGATCCATGGCCTCGGCCACGGACCAGTCCGGCTGGACGGTCGCGAACTCGGGCGTCATCAGGCGCCCGGCGCTCTCCTCCGGGTAGCCGAGCAGGGTCTCCAGGGCCTCCTGGTCGTCGTCCGGGAGGGTCTCGAGCAGGGATTCGGCCTCTTTGTCCTCCAGGCCGTCGATGACGGATACGGCGTCGTCGTAGGACAGCGCGGCAACCAGGCGGCTGGCGTGCGCGTCGTCCAGGGCCTGGAACACCCGTGACTGATGGTCCGGTTCCAGGTGGGCGTAGATATCCGCCGTGCACTCGACGTCCAGGCGCTGGAAGAAGGCCTCCATCCGCTCGGCCGGCAGGGCCTCCAGCGCGTCGGAGAGGTCCGGTGCGGCGTAGGAGCCGCAGATTGCCTGCAGGACGTCCGCCTCCGGTTCGTCCAGAGCGTCGGCGATAACCTGCGGCAGGGTCTCGAGATCGGGTTCGGTGGCGCTCATGCGCGGGTTCTCTTACGGAGTCGCCAGGCCGAGCAGGGCTACGGCCAGCGAGAAGTAGATCAGGATACCGCCGATGTCGGCGAGCGAGGTGACCAGCGGGACGCTGGCCGTGGCCGGATCGAGGCGGAGCTTGTTCAAGACCACCGGCAGGAGCATGCCGAGGATGCTGGCCACGGTGACGATGACGGTCATGGCCAGGGCGACCAGCAGTGCGATCTCCGGGCCGCCGCGCCAGAGGCCGACCAGCGAGACCGCCACGCCCATGCTGACGCCCAGGGTCACGGAGACACCCATCTCCTTGGCCCACAGCTTGAGCCAGTCGCGGGCGGTGACCTCGCCAGTGGCCATGGCACGCACCATCAGCGTGGAGCTTTGCGCGCCTGCGTTACCACCGGAGGCGATCAGCAGCGGGAGGAAGAACACGAGTACCACCACCGCTTCGATGATCTCTTCGTACTGGGAGATCATCATGGCGCCGATGGTATTGAAGGCCACCAGGCCCAGCAGCCAGCCGATCCGCTTGCGATAGAGCAGGAACGGGCTCGCCTCCTGCGGCGACAGGGGCAGGGTGCCCACCGAGCCCAGCTTGTGGAAGTCCTCGGTGGATTCGGCCTCGATCAGGTCCATTACGTCGTCCACCGTGACCACGCCCAGCAGCTCGCCGGTCTCGCCCACCACCGGGAGGGTCTCCAGGTCGTAGTGCTGGATCCTGCGAGCGGCTTCGACCGCGTCCTCGGAGACCGCGATGGTAATCGGCTCGGCCTCGTCCAGCAGGTCGCGCACCGGGCTGTCGGCACCGGCGCGCAGGAAGTGGCGGATGGGCACGGCGGCCAGGAGGACGCGGTCCTGGTCGACCACGAAGATCACGTTGTTGGAGTGCTCGTCGGCGTTGCGGCGGATGAAGGCCAGGGCGCGCTTGAGGGTCCAGTCGGGGTCCACCGCGACCACGTCCGGCGACATCACGCGGCCGACCGAGTCCTCCGGATAGTTGAGCTGCTTGAGCGCCCGGCGGATGGCGCGGAACGGCAGCAGGCGCAGGTAGCCGCGCAGCGTGTCCGGGTCCAGGGTCTGCAGGAGGGCGGTGAGGTCGTCCGCCTCCATCTCGGAGAGGATGAAGCGGGCATCCTCGCGCGGGGAGGCCTCCAGCAGGCGGATCTGATGTGCCGTGTCGAGGTAGGCGAAGACGTCCGCCTTGCGCCCGGGCGGCAGCAGGTTGAACACGGCGCAGAGGTCGTCGTCGCCCAGCTCCATCAGCGCGTGGGCGATATCCTGCACGCGCATGTAGTCGAGCAGTTCGTGGAGCCCGTCGCGGTCGTCCAGACGCAACAGCTCCTTCAGCTCGATGATGGACTGTTCGAGGTGAAGCTCCATGCCCTTCTCCCGGCGGCATCGGGGCGCTCGGAGTGGACTGTGCTCGGGCACAGACCGGCGAGGCGCCGCACGGATGCGGTGGATGGTCCAGGTTCGGGTCGGGCTGGGCCCGGCCGCTCCCGGCTCTTTGATCAAAGAGGCCTGACGGAAGCGACCGGTCGGGGAACGGGCGCTTGCCGCTAGGCGCGGATAGATCGACTTCGTGATCGACGTTTCAAGGCGTGTTCCCGCGTGTGAAGATGCTGCTTATTCTAACGGATGACGGGCCTCAATCAACCGCTTGTGCGGGGTTTTGAAACATTCATCTACTCTTCATGGTCTGCAGGGGGGCAGAGGGTGTGGGGTGTTCAATGAGGATTGTTCGCCTGCGAGCAGGCTCCTACGGGGGGCTTCCCCTGCCGGGTAGGAGCCTGCTCGCAGGCGAAGATTCGTGTGATTGAGAAGGTGTGCGATGGAGCAACAAGGCTCGGTAGAAGGCGCGGTGCTGTCGCTGACCGATGTGGCGTTTGCCTACCCCGGCGAGGGGGAGGTGCTGCATGGGGTGGATTTCGCGCTTCGCGCCGGGGAGCGGGTGGCGATCGTCGGCGAAAGCGGCAGCGGCAAGTCCACCCTGCTGCATCTCGCGGCCGGGCTGGAGGCGGCGGCGCGCGGCCAGGTGTACCTGACGGGGCAGGCGCTGGCGGGGCTGGACGAGGCGGCGCGCACGCGCCTGCGGCGGGGCCGCGTGGGGATCGTGTTCCAGTCGTTTCACCTGATTCCGACGCTGACCGTGCTGGAGAATGTGATGCTGCCACTGGAGCTGGCGACAGACTTGTCTGCCGGCGAACGCCGCGAGCGCGCCGCGGTGCAGCTGGAGGCGGTGGGGCTGGGTGACAAGAGCGGGCGGTATCCGGAGACCCTGTCCGGGGGCGAGCAACAACGCGTCGCGATCGCGCGGGCGCTGGTCCACGAACCCGCGCTGATCCTGGCGGACGAGCCCACCGGCAACCTCGACTCGCGCACCGGCGAGACGGTGTTTGCCCTGTTGCTGGAGCAGGTTCGGGCCACCGGTTGTTCGTTGCTGCTGGTGACCCACAGTCATGAACTGGCGGGTCGGCTGGACCGGGTTCTGACCATGCGCGACGGGCTTCTGCAGTCGGCCGGTTCCACGGAAGCCGCTCCCGCATGAGCCTTCTGGTCCTGCGAGCCTGGCTGCGCGACTGGCGCCGGCGGCCGCTGCAGCGGTTGCTGACGCTGGTGGGGGTGATCATTGGCGTGGCCGTGGTGCTCGCGGTGGACCTGGCGAACCAGTCGGCCCAGCGGGCGTTTGACCGCTCCATGGATGAGGTTGCAGGCGCTGCGACGCACCAGCTACTCGGGCCGGCAAGCGGGTTCGACGAGGCCTTCTACCGCGAGCTACGCATGGCCGGGTGGCGCGATACCGCTCCCATCGTGGAGGGGCCGGCCCGTTTGCCGGACGGCAGCACGATCTATGTGCTGGGCGTCGATCCGCTGGCCGAGGGGCCGTTTCGCGGCGCGGCTTCGGATATCGGGGATGCCCCGGTGCAGCGGCTGGTGACCGAGCCGGGGACGATTCTGCCGCCGGTGGGCTGGTTCCGCGATTCGGGCCGGGCTCATGGGTCGCGTGTGACGCTGGAGGCGGCGGGGGGTGCGCGCGAGGTGACGGTCATTGATCGCGCGGCCGAGCGCGACCAGGCGGACGCCGCGACCGATGAGGGTGGTGGCTCGCTGTGGGTGACGGATATCGCCACGGCGCAGGGGCTGCTCGACCGGCTGGGGCGGCTGGATCGGATCGATGTGCGGCTGACGGATGCCGAGGTCGATGTGCTGGCCGAGGCTCTGCCCGCCGAACTGGAGCTGGTGCCGGTGGAGAGTCGTGGGCAGGCCGCGCGCGAGCTGGCGCAGGCATTTCGCACCAACCTGACGGCGATGAGCCTGCTGGCACTGCTGATCGCGGCGTTCTTGATCTACAACACGCAGACCTTTGCCGTGCTCCGGCGCCGCGAGGTGATCGCGAGTCTGCGCCTGGTCGGTGTGGGCCGGCGGGCGATCTTCGGCGTGGTGTTGCTGGAGGCGTTGCTGGTCGGCGTGATCGGGACGCTGCTGGGCGCGCTACTGGGCATTGCGCTGGCGCAGGTGCTGGTGGCGCAGGTGGCGCAGACCGTCACGGATCACTTCTTCGCGGTGGCAGTAACCGGGGTGACGCCACGCCCACTGGCCCTGGGGGCGGTATTCCTGCTGGGAGTGGGGCTGTCGCTGGCGGCGGCGCTGGCCCCTGCCTGGGAGGCGGCGCGCGCGGCCGGTGCGGGCAGCACGGGGCGCGGGGGGCTGGAGCGCCGTGCCCGTCGCTGGGCGGCATGGCTGGCTGTGCTGTCCATGGCGCTGTTGCTCGCGGGGGGTGGTTTGATCGTCACCGGTGCGGGGGCGCTGGTGGGCGGCTTCGTGGCGTTGTTCCTGTTGATTGCCGGATTGGTGTTGCTGCTGCCCTGGGTACTGGTGTGGACGCTGCGCGGGCTGGCGGCGCTGGTTCGCGGGGTGACCCTGCCGCGCATCGCGGTGCGCAGCCTGGAGCGCAGCCTGTCGCGCAGCGCGCCTGCTACCTCGGCGCTGACCCTGGCGCTGGCGGCAGCGATCGGCGTGGCGGTGATGGTCGGCAGCTTTCGCGGCAGTGTGGAGCAGTGGCTGGGCCAGGCGCTGACGTCGGATCTTTACGTGGTGCCCGCGGCGCCGGCTTCGGCGCGCGGTGGTGCGCGTCTGCCCGAGGACTGGATGGCCGGCCTGGTGGCGCGCTCGGGAGCCGTGTCGGTCAGTAGCGGGTCCAGTCAGGAGGTCGTCAGCGAGCGCGGCCTGGTCGATCTCTATGTGGTGCGACCGCATGCCAACTGGCTGGATTATCTGCCGCTTTTGGAGAGCACGGTGGCGCGTGAAGCGCTGGGGGAGCGGCTCGCGACAGAGGATGCGGTGCTGGTGACCGAGCCGTTTGCGGCGCACCACGACGTTCGGCCGGGGGATCGGCTGTCGCTGGCGGTGCCCGGCGGCCAGCGCCCCTTCGAAGTCCTCGGGATCTACCGTGATTACGGCAACCCGAGCGGTACTGTGCTGATGACCCAGGCGGCCTTTGTCCGGGCGGGCATGCCACCCGATGGAGTGGGGTCGTTCGGGCTGCGGCTGCCGGCGGGAGTGGATGTGGAAGCGGTCGTGGAACGCCTGGAAGCCTGGCTGGCAGAGCAGGACCGCCCAGCCCTGGTGACGCGCCCGGGCGATATCGAGCAGGAGTCGATGGCGATCTTCGACCGGACGTTTGCCATTACCCATTTGCTGCGGGTGATCACGCTGGTGGTGGCCTTCATCGCGATCCTGGGCGCGCTCATGGCGTTGCAGATGGAGCGGGCGCGCGAGTTCGCCACGCTGCGCAGCCTCGGGCTGTTGCCCGGGGGCGTGCGTAGTCTGGTCGTGCTGCAGGGCGGGGTACTCGGCACGTTTGCCGCGCTGGCGGCGATCCCGCTGGGGCTGGGCATGGGCTGGCTGCTGATCGAGGTGATCAACCGCGAGGCCTTCGGCTGGGGGATGGACCTGCGTCTGCCCTGGGACGAGGTGGTCGAGACCGTGCTGCTGGGCATCGGAGCGGCATTGCTGGCCTCGGCCATCCCGGCGTGGCGAATGGCGCGCATGCGGCTGGTGCCGGCCCTTAGAGAGGTGCCGTGATGGACTGGATGAGGCGTTGGTTGGGACATGTGGGAGCGGGCTTGCCCGCGAATGGGGTTTGGCAGGGTCCAGCGCGGGCAGGGGCTTCGCCTGCAAGCAGGCTCCCACTGGGGCTGCGCCTGCGCCTGCGGGTGGTTATGGTGCTGATGATGGTGGGGGTGTTGGGCGCCTGCGGGGGTGTGGATCCGCCCGAGACCGATGATCCGGGGGTGACCGGATTGCGGGTGGGCGAGGCCCTGGGCGGGGAGGAGACGGACGGGTTCCGGCGTGCGGATGCGCCGCGGGTGTTCGAGTTTCCGCGTGATCACGGGCCGCACCCGGGGTTTCGCAACGAGTGGTGGTATGTGACCGGCAATCTCGACGGGCCGGAGGGCGAGCGGCTGGGCTTTCACATCACCTTCTTCCGCGTCGGGCTGGCGCCGGAGCTGGCGGGGGATGCGCGCTGGCACGACTCGGCCTGGGCCAGCCCGGATATCTGGATGGCGCATACGGCGGTGATCGACCGCGAGGCCGGGCACCATGCCTCCGAGGAGCGCTTCGTGCGCGACGGGGCGGGGCTGGCGGGGGCCACGGAGCCGGTCGGCCGCGTGTGGGCCGAGGACTGGCAGCTCGCGGATATGGACCAGGACCGCTGGACGCTCGACTTCAGCGTGGATGACTACCGGCTGGCGCTGGAACTGGAGCCCCTGCGTGGCCCGGTGCTCCAGGGCGAGGCGGGGCTCAGCCAGAAGGGCCCGGAGCCGGGCAATGCCTCCTACTACTACTCCATGCCCCGTATCGCGGTGCGCGGGGAGGTCGAGCGCGCGGAGCTCGGGCGCCTGGCGGTGACCGGTCAGGCCTGGATGGACCGCGAGTGGAGCACCAGTGCGCTGTCCGAGGATCAGGTGGGCTGGGACTGGTTCGCGTTGCAGTTCGACGACGGGCTGGACGTCATGTACTACCAGCTGCGCAAGGAGGGAGGCGAGCCGCATCCGCTGTCCAAGGGCCGCTGGATGCCGGCGGACGCCGAAGATCGGCTTCTGGAGCCCGATCAGGTCGAACTGGAGCCCCGGCGCTGGGCCACACAGCCCTCCGGCAATCGCTATCCGGTGGAGTGGGCCATGCGCATCGCGCCGCCGGACGGCTCGGCGTCACGCGAATTCACCGTGCGCGCCATCCGCGACGAACAGGAGATGGATACCGTGATCCGCTACTGGGAGGGCGCCGTGGATATCCTCGATCCGGACGGAGAGGCGATCGGGCGAGGCTTTGTGGAGCTGACGGGGTACGAGGACTAGGGCGTTTCGACCACAGAGCGCACAGAGGACACAGAGAACAGCCAGGTCAAAAGCGAAAAGCTTTCACAGGAAGATTGGAAGATCGGAAGGTTTTTTGGGTCCGGCAGTGCTGCGTCGGAGGCAGGATCAGCCCTCGCGCGCTGGGGGTGCCCGGGCGCCCCACAACAAGCCTTCCTACCTTCCAATCTTCCTGTTAATCGCTTTCGACCCGGCCTCTCTCCGTGTCGTCTGTGCCCTCTGTGGTGCAACAGGGCTGCTTGCAGGAGAAGGGTGGCGCGAGGCCACCCCGGGGGTCACCAGTCCATCGCCTCGTGCGGGATGTCGAGGTCGAAGTCGTCCTGAAGATGGGCGCGCAGGGCGCGTTCTTCCATCAGGCGTTCCAGGGTGCGGCGGGCGGCGTGACGCGCCGGGCCGCGGTCGTTCACGAGCTGAGTGTCGAACAGGCTGGCGATCTCGTCGGCGCCATCGGCCGCATCATCGATCGTCGGGTCCATTGTCGGGTCTCCTAACAAGCCGGCCGGGCCACCCCGGACTGCGGTATCAGAAAAGCCTTATATATCGTTTAGGCCGGCCCGCAAGCAGAAAATTCTTATTGTTCCTCGTTTTCCCTTATGGAGTACGCGATCCGAACTCGAGCGGGCGCTGCTGGTCCATGGTGCACGAGTGGCGGCGTTTCCCGTCGCCGCCGAACAGTTGCGAGGGCAGGCCATGCTGATCCGCACCCGACGTCGTTCCGAGTGTTCCCGTAGCGAGATTACGCCGCCGGAGATCTACGCGCGGCGGCGCGATTTCCTGCGAACGGGGATCGGGCTGGGCGCTGGTCTGGCGCTCGGTGGGCTGGGCGCGGCGCTGCCGGCCTCCGCCGCCCTGCGGGGGTATCCGCTGGAATTCGAACCCAGCGATTTCTCGACCGACGAGTCGAAGACCTCGTACGACGAGATCACCAGTTACAACAACTTCTTCGAGATGGGCCCGGGGAAGGGGGATCCGAAGACCTACGCCGATCAGCTGAAGACCGATCCCTGGACGATCACCGTGGACGGGCTGTGCGACAACCCGGGTGAGTACGCGGTGGAGGACTTCATCAGCCCCTGGTCGCTGGAGGAGCGCATCTATCGCATGCGCTGTGTGGAAGGCTGGTCGATGGTGATCCCCTGGATCGGCTTCGAGTTGAACCGCATCATCGAGCAGGCGCAGCCGCGCGGGGGTGCGCGCTACGTGGCGTTCGAGAGTATTCACGACCCCGAAAACCTGCGGGGGCAGCGGCCCCGGCGCCGGGCCAGTTCCGGTGGGCTGCAGTGGCCCTATACCGAGGGCCTGCGCCTGGACGAGGCGATGCACCCGCTGACCATCCTCGCTGTGGGTCTGTACGACGAGGTGCTGCCCAACCAGAACGGGGCGCCGATCCGGCTGGTGGTACCGTGGAAGTACGGCTTCAAGAGCATCAAGTCCATTCAGCACATCCGCTTCGTCGAGGACCAGCCACCGACCCTGTGGAACCAGGCGCAGCCTGACGAGTACGGCTTTTACAGCAACGTGAATCCGGACGTGGATCATCCGCGCTGGTCGCAGCGCACCGAGCGCCGCATCGGCGAGTTCCGGCGCCGGCGCACGGAGATGTTCAACGGTTACGGGGACGAGGTGGCGTCGCTGTACGAGGGCATGGACCTGCGCGAGCACTTCTGACGGGATGGGGGCATGACCGCCACAACCCGTCGAGCCCGGTCCCGTCCGCCCACCGGTGTGTGGTGGGCCGTCCTGTTGGTGGCGCTTCTGCCGGCCATGTGGATCGGCTTGCGTACGCTTGGCTGGTTCGGCGGGTTGGGTGTGAACCCGATCGAGAAGCTGCTGGAGCTATCCGGCACGCACGCGATGATCGCGCTGCTGGTGGCGTTGGCGGTGACCCCGTTGCGGCAGATGACCGGGCTGGCGTGGCTCACCCGGTTGCGGCGGATGCTGGGGCTGGTCGCGTTCGGTTACGTGACCGCGCACGCCCTGATCTGGCTGGGGGTGGACCTGTTCTTCGACTGGGAACTGGTGCTCTACGACCTGACCGAGCGCCCGTTCGTGATGGTCGGTTTCGCCGCCTGGGTGATCCTGCTGGCGCTGGCGGTCACCTCCACCGATGGTGCCCAGCGCTGGCTGAAGAAGGGGTGGGTCTGGCTGCACCGCGGTGTGTACGTGGCCGGCGTACTGGCTATCCTGCATTTCCTGTGGCTCGCGCGGGCCGACTATGCCGAGGTCGCGCTGTACGCGGCCATCCTGGCCTTCCTGCTCGGCTGGCGCGTCGTCTACCGCTGGCAGACCCGCCGGCGCCTCCATGCCCGCCGCCGCGCGCCCGCCTGAAGGTTCAGGTCAAGGGCGTTTCACAGGAAGATGGGAAGACAGGGAGGTTTTGATTGTGGGGGCCGAGATTTCGCCCACCGCGCGATGCTAGCCGCCGCGCCGGGGATGCCACCTCACCAATAACCCTTCCTAACTTCCCATCTTCCTGTTAACGCTTTTCGCCCTTACGGAGCGCGCTGGTCGGCGTTGAGGGTGATGAGGAATTCGAGCAGGGCCTTCTGGGCGTGGAGGCGGTTTTCGGCCTCGTCCCAGACGACGCTTTGTGGGCCTTCCAGGACGTCGGTGGAGACCTCTTCCTCGCGGTGCGCCGGCAGGCAGTGCATGAACAGGGCGTCGTCGTTGGCGAGCTGCATCAGGTCGGCATCGACGAAAAAGCCGGAGAAGGCCCGGCGCCGGGCGCTCTTTTCCTGTTCCTGCCCCATGCTGGCCCAGACGTCGGTGACGACCAGATCCGCACCCTCGGCGGCGGCGCGGGCATCGCGGGTCAGCTCGAAGTGTTCGCGCGTGGTATCGACCACACTGGGCTCCGGGTCGTAGCCCTCGGGGCAGGCGGCCACCAGCTGGAAGCCCAGCAGGCGCGCGGCGTACATGTAGCTGTGGCACATGTTGTTGCCGTCGCCGATCCAGGCGACGCGCTTGCCGCGGATGTCGCCGCGATGCTCGAAGTAGGTCTGCAGGTCGGCCAGCAGCTGGGCCGGATGCTCGAGATCGGTCAGGCCGTTGATCACCGGCACCGTGGCGTGCTTGGCGAACAGCTCGATCTTTTCGTGTTCGTAGGTGCGGATCATCACGCAGTCGACCATGCGCGAGAGCACGCGGGCGGTGTCCTCGATCGGCTCGCCGCGCCCCAGCTGGGTGTCGCGCGGGGACAGGAACAGGGCGTTGCCGCCCAGCTGCTGCATGCCCACTTCGAACGACACGCGGGTGCGGGTGGAGGACTTCTCGAAGATCATGCCGAGCGTCTTGCCGCGCAGCAGGTCATCGTGGTGCTCGCCGGCCTTCAGTTGCTGCTTGAGCTCGATGGCGCGCTGCAGCAGGGCCCGGGTTTCGTCGCCGGAGAGATCCAGGAACGAGAGGTAGTGGCGTGGGTTCATGCGGAGACCTCGTTGGCTTGGGGCGACGCCAGGAACGCGTCCACCAGGTCGGCTACGGTTACGGCGATCTGTTCCACCTGGTCGTCGTCGATGATCAGCGGCGGCAACAGGCGAATGACCCGATCCGCGGTCACGTTCAGGATCAGCCCCCGCTCCAGCGCCGCCATGACCAGCTCGCCGGCCGGGCGGTCCAGTTCGACCCCGATCATCAGACCGCGGCCACGCACGGCGACGACGCCCGCATGGTCCGCGAGGCGGTCGCGCAGTCGGTTCAGCAGGAGCTCGCCCTGACGGGACGCCTGTTCGCACAGGGCCTCGTCCTGCATCACATCGAGTACGGCCAGCGCCGCCCGGCACACCAGCGGGTTGCCGCCAAACGTGGTGCCGTGCATGCCCGGGCTGAAGAGCTCGCGGGCGGCACCGGCCACCAGATTGGCGCCAATGGGGATGCCGTTGCCGAGACCCTTGGCCAGGCTGACCACATCCGGGGTGATGCCCTCGTGCTGGAAGGCGAACCAGTGCCCGGTACGGCCGATGCCGGCCTGGATCTCGTCCAGCATCAGCAGCCAGCCGTGCTGGTCGGCCAGTTCGCGCAGGCGGCGCAGGTAGCCGGGCGGCGGGACATGTATGCCGCCCTCGCCGGTGACCGGCTCCACCAGGATCGCGACGACGTCCGGGTCGGCCGCCAGGGCTTCGACGGCCTCGGCGTCGCCGTGGGGCACATGCACAAAGCCCGATACCAGCGGCTCGAATCCGGCCCGGACCTTCGCGTTGCCGGTGGCGGACAGGGTGGCCATGGTGCGGCCATGGAAGCTGCCTTCCATCACCACGATCTTCGGCTCGGCGATCCCGCGGGCACGGCCATGCAGGCGGGCGAGCTTGATCGCCGCCTCGTTGGCCTCGGCCCCCGAGTTGCAGAAGAAGGCGCGATCCATGCCGGACAGTGCGCACAGGCGCCGCGCCAGCTGTTCCTGCAGCGGGATGCGGTAGAGGTTGGATGTGTGCACCAGGGTGCTGGCCTGGTCGCAGACGGCCTGGGCGACCTTGGGATGGGCGTGGCCAAGGCCACACACCGCGATCCCCGACAGGGCGTCGAGATAGCGCTTGCCGTCGGTATCCCACAGCCAGGCGCCTTCGCCGCGCTCGAAGGCAACGGGCAGGCGCTTGTAGGTGTTCTGCAGGGCGTCGCTCATGGGGTTCTCCGAAACCAAAGAGCCGGCGGAGGGCCGCCGGCTCGATGAAAGGCGCGGCCGCGTCATGCGGCCAAAGGCGCCTAGTTTAGTCCGCTTGGGACTTTACTTCATCTGCTGGGCCACAAAGTCCCAGTTCACCACGGCCCAGAAGTTCTCGAGGTACTTCGGGCGGGCGTTGCGGTAGTCGATGTAGTAGGCGTGTTCCCAGACGTCGCAGGTCAGCAGCGGGGTCTTGCCGTCGCGCAGCGGGTTCGCGGCGTTGGAGGTGTTGACGATCTCCACCGAGCCATCATTGTTCTGCACCAGCCAGGTCCAGCCGGAGCCGAAGTTGCCAACGGCGGACTCGTTGAACTTCTCCTTGAAGGCGTCGAAGGAGCCGAAGGCGCTGTTGATGGCATCGGCCAGCTTGCCCGAGGGCTCGCCGCCGGCGTTCGGGGCCATGCAGTTGAAGTAGAAGGTGTGGTTCCAGACCTGGGCGCCGTTGTTGAAGATGCCGCCGGCCGGGGCCTTCTTGATGATGTCTTCCAGCGTGGCGTTTTCGAACTCGGAGCCCGGCAGCAGGCCGTTCAGCTTGGTCACGTAGGTCGCGTGGTGCTTGTCGTGATGGTATTCCAGCGTCTCGGCGGAGATGTGCGGCTCCAGCGCGTTCTTGGCGTAGGGCAGATCGGGCAGTTCGTAGGCCATGAAAGACTCCTTGGACAGTGTCGTGAGAAACTGCTGTGGCAGCGTCCCGAAACGGGGACGCCGCATAACGGGACAACGATAGTCACGTTGCCCGGACGATGCAATTTCCGATGGTACGGGTTGGTTTTGGCCCGGGCCGTATACCCTGATGCTTCACCGACGAAAGAGGCCCATGGCAGCGACCGAGGACACGGCAGGGCAACGCGACACCCAACCGGAAAAGACCCCTCCGGTGAACTGGCGCGGGCGCATCGGTCTGTTGCTGGGGCCGGCGATCTTCGTCATCTTCCTGCTGGTGCCGGCCCCGGCGGGGTTCGATCCGGCGGCCTGGCGGGTTCTGGGCCTGACGCTGTTCATGGCGACCTGGTGGATCAGCGAGGCCCTGCCGCTGCCGGTGACGGCGCTCCTGCCGATCGCGGTCCTGCCGGTGCTCGACATCGTGCCCATGGACGAGGCCACCGCGCCGTACGCGAATCCGATCATTTTCCTGTTCATGGGCGGCTTCGCCATTGCCCTGGCCGTGCAGCGCTGGGATCTCCACCGGCGCATGGCGCTGGCGATCGTGGCGCGCGCCGGCAATCGCCTGCATGTGCTGGTGGGGGCCTTCATGCTGGCCACGGCGGGGTTGTCCATGTGGGTCAGCAATACCGCGACGGCGGCCCTGATGCTGCCGATCGCGCTCTCGGTGCTGGGGCTGATCGAGCGCGGCGCGCCGCCACAGGGGCAGGACATGGAGTCGCGACGCCCGGCCCTGGCGCTCCTGCTGGGCATCGCGTTCGCCGCGAACATCGGGGGCATGGCGACCATCATCGGTTCGCCGCCGAATGCCCTGACGGCCGCGTACCTCGGCGATCGCCACGGGATGGAGATCGGGTTCCTGGAATGGATGACCTTGGGGCTGCCGCTGGCGGCGGTGTTGCTGGCCCTTGCGTGGTGGTCGCTGACTCGCTGGGTGTTTCCGGTGCACCGGGTGGAGCTGAACGGTCTGCGCGCGCTGCTGGACGAACAGCGCGCGACCGTGGGCCCCTGGTCGGTCGCGGAAAAGCGGGTGGCCGGGGTGTTTCTGCTGGTTGCGCTGGCCTGGCTGACACGGCCGCTGCTCGAGGGCTGGCTGCCGATCTCGCTGACCGATGCCGGCATCGCGATCCTCGGGGCCGGGTTGCTGTTCTTGGTGCCGTCGGGGTCGCGCGAACAGCGCCGACTGCTGAGCTGGGACAACACGCGCGAGCTCCCCTGGGGCGTGCTGTTGCTGGTAGGCGGGGGCTTGAGCCTGGGTGCGGCGATCGAGTCCAGCGGGCTGGCGGAGCTGGCGGCGGACGCCCTGGTGATCGCCCAGGCCTGGCCGCTGATCCTGATCATGGCCGGGGTGGCGCTCCTGACCATGACCCTGAGTCATGTGACGAGCAATACCGCGACAGCGGCCACGCTGTTGCCGCTGGTGACCGCGTTCGCGCTGAGCATGGACGTGCCCGTGCTGTTGCTGGCCCTGCCGGTGGCGTTTGCCGCGTCGGTGGCCTTCATGCTGCCGGTGGCGACGCCACCCAACGCCATCGTGTTCGCCAGCAACCGGCTGCGGGTGCTGGACATGGTGCGTGGCGGGGCATTGCTCTCGGTGCTGGCGCTGGTGCTGATCAGCCTGGTGGTCTACGCGTTTGCCGAGATTCTGTTGTTGTAGCCCGTCTGAGCGCGGAGCTCGGAAGCGGCCCACCGAAGCAATCTTGTCCCCTGAGAACCTGTGGGGAAGAAAGTACCTTCGTATTCAAGTTTTAGGATTCGCCGCCGCTAGGAAGGACGACTGACCTGAATCTTGATTCTGAAGCCGGCCGTGACCGGTCTAGGAAAGGACGCGCAGACATGTTTGAGAATATCCGGATTGGTGTACGGCTCATGGTGGGCATCATCGGCGTGGTCGTACTCGCCGTGGTGCTGACGCTGGTGGTGGTGATGAACGCCCTGGGCACGATGGCGGATCGCGCCGAACAGCGCGAGCTGAACGACCTGGCCGGACAGTTGCTGGATCGGCTGGACCAGGAGGCGGCGCGGGCCACGGCGATGGCCGAGACGGTCGCCCGCATCCCGGATGTCCAGGAGGCACTGGCCACGGGTGATCGCGAGCGCCTGGCCGCGATGACCGTGCCGACCTTCGAGTCGCTGAGCACGGACTACGGAGTGCGCCAGTACCAGTTCCATACGCCGCCGGCGACATCCTTCCTGCGCGTGCATCGTCCGGACCGCTACGATGACGACCTGTCCGGCTTCCGCCAGACCGTGGTCGATACCAACAACAATCAGGCGCCGATCTCCGGTCTGGAAGAGGGTGTGGCGGGCCTCGGGATTCGAGGTGTCGTGCCGATCGCCCATGATGGCGAACACGTGGGCTCGGTGGAGTTTGGCCTGTCCTTCGGTGATCCCTTCTTCGAGCAGTTTACCGAGGAGCTGGGGGCGCCGGTCGCGCTGTACCTGCGGGACGACGGACGTTTCAGCCGCTTTGGCGGCACCATCGATGGCGAGGCCACCTTCAGCGCCGCCGAGATGCGCGAGGTGCTCGGCGGCGAGCGACACGTGCGCAACGTGACCTACCAGGGCAAGCCGATGGCGGTGATCGCGCGGCCGGTGATGGACTTCTCCGGGGACGCGGTGGGCGTCCTCGAGCTGATGGTCGATCGCAGTGCCTATGTCGACATGGCGCGCAATGCCACAGGTACCGTGGTGATGGTCGGCGTGATTGCTGTGGTCCTGGGCGCGCTGCTGGCCTGGTTCCTGACGCGCAGCATCGTGCGGCCGTTGTGCCAGACCGTGGACCGTCTGAACGACATCGCTAGTGGCGAAGGGGACCTGACGCGTCAGCTGAAGGTATCCGGCAAGAACGAGCTGGGGGATCTCTCCATCGCTTTCAATAACTTCGTGGAGAAGATCCGGGTGCTGATCCAGCAGGTGGCGGCCGGTTCCGACCAGGTAGCGGCCGCGGCCAACGAGCTGTCCGCGACCAGCGAGGAGACCAACGAGCAGGTCCGCCGCCAGAAGGCGGAGACCGACCAGGTCGCCACCGCGATGAACGAGATGACGGCCACCGTGCAGGAAGTGGCCCGGAATGCGGCGGACGCCGCCGCCGCCGCGCAGACCACCGATCAGGATGCGAACGCCGGCCAGCAGGTGGTGCAGAAGACGGTCACCGCGATCAATGGCCTGTCCACTCAGGTGGACAGCGCCGCCGAGGTGGTCAGTCGTCTGTCGCAGGACGCCGAGGAGATCAACAAGGTCCTCGAGGTGATCGGCGACATTGCCGATCAGACCAACCTGCTGGCGCTGAACGCGGCGATCGAGGCCGCCCGCGCCGGCGAGCAGGGCCGTGGCTTCGCGGTGGTGGCGGACGAGGTGCGCACGCTGGCCAGCCGCACTCAGGACTCGACCCACGAGATCCAGCAGATGATCGAGCGGGTCCAGACCGGCACGCGCGAGGCGGTGCAGGCGATGGAAGACGGCCGTGCCAAGGCCCACGAGAGCGTGGAGCAGGTGAACCTGGCCGGCGAGTCGCTGGTCGCGATTACGCAATCCGTCACCCGCATCAGCGACATGAACACGCAGATCGCCAGCGCCGCCGAGGAACAGTCCACGGTGGCCGAGGAGATCAACCGCAACGTGGCCAACATCACCGAGGTGCTGGATCAGACCGCGTCGGGTTCGGAGCAGATCCGCAATGCGTCCGAGGAGCTGTCCAAGCTGGCCTCCGAGCAGCAGCAGCGCGTGGGTCAGTTCAAGGTCTGATCACGATCAGGTGCCGGGAGCCGAGCCCGCCATCCTTTTGGGGTGGCGGGCTTTTTCATGCGTGTGTGGTTGAACGGCTTGGTTCACCACGAAGTGCACGAAGGCACGAAGAAGGGCTGGGTCGAGGGCGAAAACCGGTCTACAGGAAGAGGAGAAGATTGGAAGCGAGATTGATGGGGTAGTGGATCGGGCACGGTCTGACGGGGAGGGTTGGTTGGAGGCCTGGTGCTCGAGCGGACGCGGGCGGGGGCTTCGCGGGCGAGCCCGCTCCCACAGGGGGCTCGGCCGGCGGGCTGGACGGGTCACGGCGTCGGCCAGGCCCCGGGCGGTTTTAGCCGATTCATCCTTCGAATCTTTCGGCCTTCCTGTGAATCGCCCTTGACCTGGCCCTTCTTCGTGCCTTCGTGCGCTTCGTGGTGAATCCAGGCCCTTACTGGGCGGGAAAGAGCCTTTCGCCGTTCTCCCATGCGATCGCGCGGGCGACGTCCTCGGGGAGTTGTTCCAGCCAGGCGCGGGTCTCGTCCTTCAGGCGCGTGTACTGTTCCCAGCGGGTGCGCGTGAAGGTGTCCACGCCGATCATGAAGCGGTCGGGGTGGGCCAGGAAGAGCTCGAACCAGGCGTCGTCGATCTGGCCGCCGGGATTGATGCGCGGGTTGCGCATGGACAGGTCCATGTTCATGCGCGGGTGGCGTTCGAGGTAGTCCTGCACCAGCGGCGGGTACGCGTAGCTGCCGGCATGGGCCCAGAGGATGCGGACCTCGGGATGGGTCGCGTAGGCGTGGTCGATTACGGCGGGGTCGCCGTG
The DNA here is from genome assembly GCF_000377285.1 of Thioalkalivibrio sp. ALE25. NCBI lineage: Bacteria > Pseudomonadati > Pseudomonadota > Gammaproteobacteria > Chromatiales > Ectothiorhodospiraceae > Thioalkalivibrio > Thioalkalivibrio sp. ALE25. Next base: position 18,229 of record NZ_KB897934.1, read on the forward strand.
GATCATGATGGTGAGGTCGCGCGCCACGGCCAGGTCCAGCAGCTGCTCGAAACCGGGGGCGAAGCGGTCATCCGCCAGGATATGGAACTCGCCCAGGCCGCGCCATTTCACGTCGGATTCATCGAGCATGCGGGCGACGCGGTCGCCGAGATCCTCGACATGCATCCAGTCCATCTTCTTGCCCAGCCGCTGCGAAACCTCCAGGAACGGCACGATGCGCGTATCGGACCCGGCCTTGAGGCGGCGGATCAGATCGTCTTCGGGGGCCATGACGATGGCGCTGCGCACCTCGTTGGCGGCCAGGGTACGCGCGACGTCGCTAATGCCGAAGTGTGCGGCCTCGGCCGGCCGGTAGTGCAGGTGGGCGTCAAAGATCGGCGAAGCGGCGCTGGCCGCCGCGAATGGCAGGGTCAGCAGGAGCGCGAGCAGGGAACGACGGATGGAGTGATACATGGTCTTCGGCTGTCGCTCCGGGTCAGGAACGCGGCGGGGCGTCGGTGGCGGCGGCCGGCGCGGCCTGTTGCGGATCGAAGCGCTCGCGCAGGTAACGGATGATCGCGTCGGATTCGTACAGCCAGCGCACCGAGTGGTCGTCTTCCTCGATGCGCAGGCAGGGCACCTGGAGGCGGCCGCCCTCATTCTGCAGCTCCTCGCGCCATGGCCCGGCGGCCTGGGCGTTGCGCAGTTCGATGTCCAGCGAAAGCCGCTGCATGGCGCGTCGGGCCTTGATGCAGAACGGGCAGGCCGGGAAGTGATAGAGGGCCAGATGGCGGGTTTGCTCGTCGACCCGGGCCTGTTCGGCCGGGTCGCGCTCGATGCCGCGCGGGCGCGAGACGCGCTCCCCGATCAGCATGAACGGGGTCAGGATCAGGCGCACGCCACGGAAGAAGGTTCGGATCAGGAATCGCATGCGGAAAGCATGCCACAGGAGCCCGACGGCGTTACAGCATCCCGACGGCCAGAGTGTTAGTCATGCTGCTGCAAGGGCGGTTTAAGGGCGGATTCACCACGAAGCGCACGAAGGCACGAAGAAGGGGCGGGTCAAGGGCGGAGAATCGATTTACAGGAAGAGGGGAAGATTGGAAGAGATATGGATCGGGTAATGGGTCTGGCAGGGCCCGGCGGGGAGGGGTGTTTTGAAGGCCGGTGGCTGAGTGGGCGCGGGCGGGGGCTTCGCGGGCAAGCCCGCTCCCACAGGGGGTTGCCCGGTGCGTTTGCCGGGTTCCGGCCGGTTCTGGCCGATCCATCCTTCGCATCTTCCAGCCTTCCTGTGAACTGCCTTTGACTTTGACCTGGCCCTTCTTCGTGCCTTCGTGCGCTTCGTGGTGAAAAAGGTCTTTCAATCAGTAGGTCAGGGATTGCCGAAGTCGAACTGCCAGGGGTCCTGTTCGGGGGCGTCGAGCAGGGAGGGGCGCAGGCGGATGATCTCGAAGCCGAGCGCGCGGTAGTCGTCGAGGCGATCCGGGGCCAGATCGGCGACCTCCACGAAGTCGGCGAAGGCGTCGGCCTCGATGCCGCGCCAGTCTGCGAAGGTGCCACAGACGGCGACGCTTACGTCTTCGTCGCGCACCAGTGCCTCGACCTCGGCGTGCAGGCCGGGGTGCTGGCCGGCCTCGCCGCGGGTGAGGGTGAACTGCTCCGCGCCGTGGGCGACGATGGCCACCGGGAAATCCGGGTCGTCTTCGCGCAGCCGGGCGATGTTCGCGCGGATCTCGGGAAGCAGCGCGGCGAGTGCCGCGCGGTCATTCTCGATGATCTCGAAGACCACGCCGGCGGGGCGTTCGTCGCGCTCCAGCATCTCGAGTACGGCGGCCGAGGGTTCTCCCGCGGGCGCCTCTTCGGGTGCGCCGAGCGGGTTCGCGGCCAGCGCCGGCATCGCGCTCAGGATGCACAGGCACATGGCGACGAGCCCCCCGGAGCGGGACGCGAACGACTTGAGGAGGCTGTAGCTGCGCATGCCCCCATTGAAGCGGGCACCGGACCGGGACGCAAACGACCGTGTCCCGGGTGCGACGGGACCTGCCTCAGTGGCGGTCGCCGGTGGCCTCTTCGGCCATCTGGTCGTAGCTGGTGTGGCGCACGTCCTTGCCCTTGACGAAGTAGACGACGTATTCGCAGATGTTGCGGGCGCGGTCGCCGATGCGTTCCAGCGAACGGGTAGCCCAGATGATGTCCATCAGGCGCGGGACCGAATCCGGCGAGGCGGTCATCTGTTTCATCAGCTTCTGGGTGATGATCTCGTACAGGCTGTCGATCTGGATGTCCTGCTGCGCCACACGCACGGCCTGTTCAACATCCATACGGGCGAAGGCATCGAGAGCGCCGCGCGTCATCTCGCGGGCGTGCTCGCCCATGCTGGCGATGTCCGCCATCGGGGCGCTGTTGCGGTCCGCGTCCAGCAGGTGCAGGCCCATGCGGCCGACGCGCTCGGCCTCGTCGCCCATGCGTTCCAGGTCGGTGATGGTCTTGATCACCGCGATCACCAGGCGCAGGTCCGAGGCGGTCGGCTGGCGCCGCGCGAGGATGTGGGTGCATTCCTCGTCGATCTCGACCTCCTTGGCGTTGATCTGGTAGTCCGAGGTCATCACTTTTTCGGCGAGTTCGACATCCCCCTCGACCATCGCGTGGACAGCATCGGCGAGCTGCTGTTCGACCAGGCCGCCCATGGCCATCACCTGCTTGATGATGTCCTCCAGCTCGGCGTTGAACTGCTGCGAGATGTGCTGTTTGAAGAAGCTCTTGTCCATTGTGGTATCCCCTTGCGGTCGCGACGTCAGCCGAAGCGGCCGGTGATGTAGTCCTCGGTCTGCTTTTTCGCGGGCGAGGTGAACAGGGTGTCGGTGTCGGCGTATTCGATCAGTTCGCCCATGTACATGAAGGCGGTGTAGTCGGATACGCGCGCGGCCTGCTGCATGTTGTGGGTGACGATGACCAGCGTGTAGTCCTTCTTCAGCTCGATCATCAGTTCTTCGATCTTCAGCGTGGCCAGTGGGTCCAGCGCGGAGCAGGGCTCGTCCAGCAGCAGGACCTCGGGGTCGATCGCGATCGCGCGGGCGATCACCAGGCGCTGCTGCTGGCCGCCGGACAGGCCGAAGGCGTTCTCGTGCAGGCGATCCTTGACCTCGTCCCACAGCGCCGCGCGCTTGAGCGATTTCTCGACTACCTCGTCCAGCCGGCGCCGGTTCTTGACCCCCTGCAGGCGCAGGCCGTAGGCCACGTTCTCGTAGATCGACTTGGGGAACGGGTTCGGCTTCTGGAACACCATGCCGACGCGTCGGCGCAGCTCGGGGATGTCCACGGTCTTGTCGTAGATGTCCGCGCCGTCGAGCCGGATGGTGCCCTCGATGCGGGCTGCGTCGATCAGGTCGTTCATGCGGTTGAAGCAGCGCAGGAACGTGGACTTGCCGCAGCCGGACGGTCCGATGAACGCGGTGATGCGGTTTTTCGGGATGCGGATGTCGATCCCCTTGAGTGCCTGGTCCTCGCCGTAATAGAGCTTGAGGTCCTCCGCGGTCAGGCAGATGTCCTCGCGGTCGAGGTTCAGGCCGCGCGGGGCCTGGTTGTTCTGGGCCACGTTGACGGCGTGGGTCTGGGTGTCACTCATTTCGGGTACTCCATGGGGAATAGGGTTCGACGCAGCCCGTTATCGCGACGGTACGGAAAAGCACCGTCATCGCGAGGCGCGCAGCGCCGTGGCGATCTCCGTGGGTGGCCCGGGCGCTGGGCCCGACGGACGTCCGGGGTTGCGTCCGGAGGTTGCCACGGGTCCTGCGGACCCTCGCAATGACGGGAGAAGCCAGGCGTCATGGGGAGGCGCGCAGGGCCGTGGCGATCTCTGTGACGGACGCCGCAGGCGACTGGAGCGAACGTCGGGGTTGCGTCGCGAGGTTGCCGCGGCCCCTGCGGGGCCTCGCAATGACCGTGCCTGAGAGAGACGTTGTGCATGGCGCGTCTCAGTCGCTGTCGGCGCGGTACTTTTCGCGCAGGTGGTTGCGGATGGAGATCGCCGTGAGGTTGAGCACGATGATCAGCAGCACCAGGACCAGCGCGGTCGCGTAGACCAGTGGCCGGCCGGCCTCGACATTCGGACTTTTGAAGCCGACGTCGTAGATGTGGTAGCCGAGGTGCATGAAGGCGCGGTCCAGGTGGAGATACGGGAAGTTGCCGTCCACCGGGAGGTTGGGCGCCAGCTTGACCACGCCAACCAGCATCAGGGGGGCCACCTCGCCGGCGGCACGCGCCACCGCCAGGATCAGGCCGGTCATCATGGCGGGGGCGGACAGCGGCACGATCAGCCGCCATAGCGTCTCGGCCTTGGTGGCCCCGAGGGCCAGCGAGCCATGGCGGATGCTGCTGCCGATGCGGGTCAGGCCTTCCTCGGTGGACACGATCACCACGGGCAAGGTCAGCAGGGCGAGGGTCAGCGAGGCCCAGATGATCGCCGGCGAGCCGAAGGTCGGTGAGGGCAGGGCATCCTGGAAGAAGACCTGGTCGATGTTGCCGCCGATCAGGTAGACGAAGAAGCCCAGGCCAAACACGCCGAACACGATGGAGGGGACCCCGGCGAGGTTGTTCACCGAGATGCGGATGGTGCGCACCAGCGGCCCCTGCTTGGCGTATTCGCGCAGGTAGATGGCGGCCAGCACGCCGAACGGGGTCACCACGATGGACATCAGCAGCACCATCAGCACGGTGCCGAAGATCGCCGGCAGGATGCCGCCCTCGGTGTTGGCCTCGCGCGGGAAGCCGGTCATGAAGTCCCAGAAGTTGACCACGTAGTGGCCGAGCTTCTGCACGGTGCCCATGTCGTTCGGCCACCAGGCGTTCACGATCTGGGACAGGCTGATGCTGGAACGCTGGCCATCGGCGGTCTGCAGGGTGAGCGCGTAGCGGGCGACCTCCTGGCGCAGGCGGTTGCGCTCGGCCTCAAGTTCGCTGTACTCCGCATCCAGTGCCTCGCGCTCGGCCTGCAGGGCCTCATGGCGTTCGGAACGTTCCGCGTCGGAAAGCGCGGTGTCGCGCTCCAGGCCGCGTTCGGCCAGGCGGACCTGTTCCAGCGCGTGGTTGATACGGCCGATCTCGATGCGCTCGATGCGCTCGATCTTCTGCACCAGGGAGCGGGTTTCCGGGATGCGCGCCTCGAAGGCCTCGCGGGCCGCGCTGCCCTCGGCCACCACCTCGTCATCCACCCGGAACTCGCGGATGTAGCCGTAGAAGTTGCCCCATTGCAGGCGTTCCAGGGCCACGGCGTCCCGCGGGCGTTCCCACTCGGACATGAAGTCCTCTACGTACCAGCGGAAGTCGCGCGAATCGAGGTCGCGGTTGCCGCGCTTGATCAGGTGGCGGACCACGATCTCCTGGCCTTCCGGGACATCGAAGCCGGTCTCGCGCATGGCCTGGGCGGTCATGGTCTCGGAGCGCGACAGCTCGCCCATCACCCGGACGGGCTCGCTCTGCTCGGTGGTCTGGTACTCGAACTCGATGATGTCCGAGGGCCAGAAGAACGACAGGCCGTTGACCGCGATCATCATGATCAGCCCGAAGACCATCGTCAGCGACACCGCCACGGCGCCCGCGTTGAGCCAGATCCAGGGGGTGCCCGTTTTGAACCATTTATTCATCGGATCGGAGCCTGTCGTCGATGCGGTTTAGAGGGAGCTGTACTTGTTGCGCAGGCGCTGGCGCACGATCTCGGCGACCGTGTTCACGAAGAAGGTCAGCGCGAACAGCACCAGTGCGGCGAGGAACAGGATGCGGTAGTGCGTGCCACCCACCGCAGTTTCGGGCATCTCCACCGCGATGTTGGCGGAGAGCGTGCGCATGCCCTCGAAGATGTTGAAGTTCACGACCGGAGAGTTGCCGGTGGCCATCAGCACGATCATGGTCTCGCCCACGGCGCGGCCGAAGCCGATCATCACCGCGGAGAAGATCCCCGGGCTGGCGGTCAGCAGCACCACGCGTACCACGGTCTGCCATGGGGTAGCGCCCAGCGCCAGCGAGCCCTGGGTCAGGTGCTTGGGCACGTTGAAGACCGCGTCCTCGGAGATCGAGTAGATGGTCGGGATCACCGCGAAGCCCATGGCGATGCCGATGACCAGGGCGTTGCGCTGGTCGTAGGTGTAGCCGGCGTCGGTCAGCCACTGGCGGGCGTCGCCGTTGAACAGCCAGACCTCGATCAGGGGGCTCATCGACGCGGAGAACCAGCCCACCAGGATCACCACCGGGATCAGCACGGCGGCCTCCCAGCCGGCTGGGATCACGCGGCGCACGCCCTCCGGCAGCAGCCGCGTCCAGACGAAGGCGACCACCAGCATCATCAGGGGCATCAGGATCAGGATACTGGCGACCGCCGGCAGGTTGGATTCGATGTACGGGGCCAGCCAGAGCCCGGCGAGGAAGCCGAGGATGACGGTCGGCAGGGCCTCCATCAGCTCGATGCTGGGCTTGGTCAGGCTGCGCATGCGGCTGGACATGAAGTAGGCGCTGTAGATCGCCCCCATGATCGCCAGCGGGGTGGCGAACAGCATGGCGTAGAACGCGGCCTTGACCGTGCCCAGGGTCAGCGGCACCAGCGAGAACTTGGGTTCGAACTCGTCGGTCGCGGAGGACGACTGCCAGACGTAGTCACCACTGGAGCGGCCCTCGTACCAGACCTTCTGCCACAGCACGTGGAGCGAGACCTCCGGGTGCGGGTTCGACAGGCGGTGCAGGGTCCAGGTCTCGTCGGTGTCGATCGCGATCAGGAGCCGGTTGCGCGGGTCCATGTAGACCCGATGCAGGGGCTTGGTGCCGACCTGATACTGGACCAGCGTGCGCTGCGAGGTGGGGTAGTGGATGGCCAGGGCGCCACTGGCGTCCGCGGTGGCGAAGCCTTTGCGGATATATTCCGGCTGGGTGTTGGTCACGGCAGCCGCGTGACGGGGAAACTCGCGTACCCGGGTAATCCGGTTCACGTTATCGTCGTCACGCACCAGCATGTACTGCGTCACGGAGCCGTCCGACCCGCCAACCATCACCGAGACCGTACCCAGCAGATACTCCAGCGAGGTGACCTCGGCGTCCTCGCCCTCGACCACGCGACGGGTATCGATACGCTGGGCATTGCGGGGGTTGGAGATGTCGTAAAAGTGGAGGCGCCCCTGGTCGTCGCCCACCAGCATGTTGCGCCCGGTGATGTCCAGCAGGATGCGCGACGGAGTGGCGCCTTCCGGCAGGGACGGCATGTCGTGGGCGGAGCGGCGCACTTCGACCTCGCCGGTCATCATCGAGGTGCGTTCCTCGAAATTCACCAGGCGCAGGCGGCCATCGGCTGTGGCCGCGGCGACGCGGACGCCGCTGGAGCCGCGCTGAATGCCGACGACCTCGATGGCCTGGCCTTCGCCATCGACGTCCAGCAGCGAGGAACTCTCGTCCCCCAGTGGGTAGACCAGGCCGGGCTCGTAGGTGCGGCCTTCGGGGGTGAAGCTTTCGTTGTACTCGTACTCGATGGCGAGGACCTGACCATTGTCCAGTCCGATGGCGACCAGTCGGGTGCGCGGTTCGGCGGCGGTGAAGCTGGTGACCCGGGCATCGTCGGGGATTGGCAGCGACTGTTCCTGGATGATCTCGCCGCTTTCCGGACGGAAGAAAATCGCACGCCGGTCCTCGGTCAGGCGCACGGCCATCTCCCGGTGGCGGTTCACCGCCAGGTGGACGGTCCCGGTGTCGGCGCCGCCGGGGGCGCTGTACTGGGTCTGTTCCTCGAGCTCGGCGCCCAGGAACATGGGCAGCGTTTCGCTCAGCAGGTAGACGAACATCAGGGTCAGCGCGCCGACCACCGCGACGCCGAAAAAGCCGATCAGGTAGCGCGCCGAGGTGTCCTTGGCGCGGCGCCAGCGCTGGAAGCGGCCAAGGGTGGAGATCGCATGAGGTCCGGACATTCGGGATTCCCCTGAGGGTCGGCAGGCGGAAGGCTTGAGTTGGCGTGCATGCTACGGGCGCTTCGTGACAGAAAGGTGACAGCGACGTGACAGCCGCTTGAACGCCAATGGGAAGGGTTGGCGGCACAAAAAAAAGGCCCGGACGGTGTCCGGGCCTTGTGCGGTCTCGGCCGCGGCCGATGATCGCGTTGGAGCGGCCATGGGGGTGAAGCCCCGCCGGCAGGCTCCTGTGGTGGTGTTTACTCGAGGCCGAGGGCTTCGCGCTGGCGCTGGGCGACGGTCTCGGGCAGCGGCACGAAGCCGTCACGCACGACCACTTCCTGGCCCTCCTTGGACAGCACCATCTTCAGGAACTCGGCCTGGCGCGGGGCGAGGCCGTCTTCCGGGTGCTTGTTGACCGCGACGTACAGGAAGCGGGACAGCGGGTAGTCACCGGAGGCGGCGTTCTCGGCGGTCGGCTCGAAGTATTCGCCTTCGTTCTCGCCCAGGGCAACGGTGCGCACGCCGGAGGTCAGGTAGCCAATGCCGGAGTAGCCGATGCCGTTCAGCGACTCGGCGACACCCTGGACCACGGAGGCGGAACCGGGCTGCTCGTTCACGGCGTTCTTGAAGTCGCCGTCACACAGGGCGTGCTGACGGAAGTAGCCGTAGGTACCGGAGACCGCGTTACGACCGTAGATGGTGATGTCGCGGTTGGCCCAGGAGCCTTCCAGACCCAGCTGGCCCCAGCGGGTGATGTCCTCGGCACCGCCGCAGCGGCGAGTCGAGGAGAACACCGCATCCACGTCGGCGATGGACATGCCCTCGATCGGGTTGTCACGGTTGACGTAGACCGCGATGGAGTCGATGGCGACCGGCACCAGGGTCATCTCGTAGCCGTGACGCTCTTCGAACGCGGCCTGCTCGCTGTCGCGCGGCTGGCGGGACATCGGGCCGAAGTCGGCGGTGCCTTCGGTCAGGGCGGGCGGGGCAGTGGAGGTGCCGGCGCCCTGGATCTGGATGTTGACGTTCGGGTAGAAGTCCTGGAACTCCTCGGCCCACAGCGCCATCAGGTTGTTCAGGGTGTCCGAGCCTTCGCTGGACAGGTTACCGGAGATCCCGCTGACTGCCTGATAGGCCGGCAGGTTGGGGTCGACATCGGCCATCGCCGGGGTAATGGCGAGGGCGGCAGCCGCGGCGGCGGCGAGAATCGTGCGCTTGAACAGCATGGGTGTACTCCCTGGTGCTTGCTTTGAGGTTTGTTCGGAGCCGATCGGTCGGTCCTTGATGCGGGATTATCGGGAGGCTTGCTTGCAGTTGCGTGACGGCAACATGACAGCGGTGTGACATGTGGCGGGCCACTGCGGCAGCGCGGCGATCGGGGATGTGGGTCCGGCCAGACCCGGGCTATGCCCGGTAGATTGCTTCGCTGCGCTCGCAATGACGGGTTGCTGTAGCAGTCATTGCGAGGAGCGCAGCGACGCGGCAATCGGTCCGGATGGCCCGGGACCGGGAACCTTGTGGATGCTCGTCAGGCCCCCGCCGGGTCTTCCTGGCTGGATCGGTCGGCGGCTTCGGCGTGGCGAATGCGGCTCAGGGGGAACAGGCAGGTGAAGCGGCTGCCCTGGCCGACCTGGCTCTCGATCGCGAGGTGGCCGTCGTGGCGGGCAAGGACGTGCTTGACGATGGCAAGCCCCAGTCCGGTGCCGCCGCGGGACTGAGTGCGTCCGGCGTCGACCCGGTAGAAGCGTTCGGTCAGCCGACCGAGGTGATGGCTGGCAATGCCGGGGCCGGTGTCGTCGACGATCAGGCGCGCACCGTCAGGATCGGCTCGCCATTTCAGGGTGATTGTGGTCCCGCCGGGGGTGTACTTGACCGCATTGAACATCAGGTTCGCGCAGGCGGAACGCAGCTCGTCCGAATTCCCCCGGAATTCCAGCGTGGGGTCGGCGTCAAGGACGATCCGATGGGCCTCCGTGCCCGACAGCAGCCGTGCCTCCTCGGTCAGTTTCTGCAGCATCGGTAGCGGGTTGAACCAGTCCTGCGGGCCGGTGGTTTCGCCGGTTTCCAGGCGCGAGAGCAGTAGCAGGTCGTCCACCAGCAGCTTCATGCGTTCCGACTGTTCGCGCAGCATCTGCACCGAGCGGGTCAGTTCCGGCTGGTCCTCCAGTGCGTCTTCCAGTGTCTCGGTAACGCCGTAGAGCACGGTCAGCGGCGTGCGCAGCTCGTGCGAGACATTCGCGATGAAGTCGCGGCGCATCACCTCCAGCCGGTGCAGGTGAGTGGTGTCGCGCGCCAGGAGGAGGTACTGCGCATCGCCGTAGGGGAGCATGCGCATCTCCAGCTGGCGCTCGTCATCCAGCGGCGACGGCACGGTGACCCGCGCCAGCGACTCGCGGGCGCGTTCCATGAAGGTGAGGAATTCCGGGTGGCGCAGCAGGTGGGTGATGCGCTGGCCCTCGTCACGCGGCCACTCGAGCCCGAGCAGCTGGCAAGCCATATCGTTGATCCACTCGATGCGCAGGTCGTCGTTGAGGACCACGACCGCGTCGGGCATCGCGCGGGCCGAGTCGCGGTAGCGTTCCAGGAGCTGGCGCAGCCGATGCACCCGATTCTCGTGGCGTTTGCGGCGGCGGTAGAGCTGATCGAAGATCACGCCCCAGAGCCCACGCACATCGGGGGGCTCGGCGCGCCCGCCACGGCGCAGCCAGGTCTCCAGCCACAGCAGGTTGGCGATATTCCAGGCCAGGGCCGCGCCCAGCAGGAAGGCCACCGTGGGCCAGAACTGGCCGGTTGCCCAGCCAAGCGCCAGGATCGGCAGCGCGATCAGCAGGCTGGTAATGAGGATGTCGGGCCAGGTCTTGCGGGGCTGCACGGGGACCGCCGAAGGTCAGGGGTGTTGCGAGAAACGGTACCCCGAACCGCGCACGGTCTGCACCAGGTGATCATGGCCGGTGTCGGCCAGCGCCTTGCGCAGGCGGCGGATGTGTACGTCTACCGTGCGTTCCTCGACGTACACGTTGGTGCCCCAGACTTTGTCCAGAAGCTGTTCGCGGCTGAACACGCGGTCCTGGTGGGTCATGAAGAAGTGCAGAAGGTTGTATTCCGTGGGGCCCATGCTGATGGGTTCGCCATTGCCGGTGATGCGGTGCGAGACCGGATCCAGGCGCAGGCCCTCGATCTCGACCGGTTCCTCGCTGGTAGTGGGCGAGGTGCGTCGCAGCACCGCCTTCATGCGCGCGACCAGCTCGCGCGGCGAGAACGGCTTGGTCACGTAGTCGTCGGCGCCGACGTCCAGGCCGCGCACGCGGTCTTCCTCTTCGCCGCGCGCGGTCAGCATGATCAGCGGGATGTCCTTGGTGACCGGGCTGGCCTTCAGGGTGCGCGCCCAGTCGATGCCGCTGATGTCGGGCAGCATCCAGTCCAGCAGGATCAGGTCCGGCGGGTCCTCCAGCAGCAGGGACTTGGCGCTGCGCACGTCGCCGGCCTCGCGCACCTCGTAGCCCGCCTTCTGGAACGGCAGCTGCAGCATTTCGCGAATGGCGGTGTCATCCTCCACCAGCAGAATTCGAGTGGCCATGGCCCCGTCTCGTGATTGCCTGGTCGGCATTAGATAACAGCGATGTTACAGACATGTGAACCTGCGGATAGTGGATGGTCCCGAAGGTGCGGGTTTGGAGGCCCGTTGGCCTGCGCACTGGTGGCCACGCCTTCAGGTGCCGAGTACGAAGCGCTCGTCGCCGTGCAGGAAGATCATGCCGTCGTGGTGAGGGGAGCGGGCCAGTTGCTTGCGGATCGCCTGCTCATGGCCGGGCTTGAGGTGGGTGATGGCGATACGCGGGCGGTGTTCCAGCATGGCCAGATCCTCGCCCAGATGCTGCGGGGTGTAGTGCTTGGCCAGGTCGGCCATGCCCTCCATCTCGTCCGGGAGACCGGTCTCGATCATCAGCAGGTCGAGGTTGGGCAGGGCATTCAGGGCCGGCCAGAGCTGGTGCGAGGAGGTGGTGTCGCCGCTGAAGGCGAAGGCCGCGCCGTCGTGATTGGTGACGCTGTAGCCAACCGCGGGAACGGTGTGACGCGCCGGCAGCACGCAAATCTCGCGCTGTTCCACCGCGACGGTTTGCCCCGGCTGCACGGTCTCCAGCCGGATCAGGGGCTGGTCGGGCCGGGGCAGTCGGGTGAAGTCCGGCCAGATCACCCAGTTGAACACGTGGTCGCACAGGGCCTTCAGCGTGGCGGGCAGTCCATGCACATGAATGGGTGCGGCATCCGGGCCGTAGACCATGTCGGCCAGCATCGGGAGGAAGGCGATGTGGTCCAGATGCGAGTGGGTCAGGAACACGTGGCGAATGCGGCGGAGTTCGTCCAGGCTCAGGTCCCCAACGCCGCTGCCGGCATCGATCAGGACATCGTCATCGATAAGGATCGACGTGGTGCGCCGGCCCGGGCCGATCCCGCCACTGGCGCCCAGGATGCGAACGGTCAAGCTCATGCGAGGTAGTATATCCAGCCGGCGGCGGGACGTCCCGCGGCTGGATTGGGGGAGTGCGAGCCGAGGCCGGACGCCCCTAGGGAAACACGGATCCATGTACAGGCACGCGCTCGAGTCGCTTTTGCGTGCGAACAAGGCGCGGTGACTGCCGTGCAGTCATTCTGCACAAGGGCGCCGCAACGCCGTGCGCGCGCCCGTTTTTGGTCACAACGGGCGGCCGAGCCCCTTCGGGGTTGGCACCCCAGGTTCCCCGATCCTGCGTTGCGGCCCGCATCCATCAAAAACGGGCCGGTAGAACCATTACCGGCTGCGCACCGCGCCTTGTCTCGGAAAACCTGGGGTGCCAACGCGAGCGTGTACATGGATCCGTGTTTCCCTGGGTGCTGGAGGTGGCTGACGGACATGCCTCAATGCTAGACCCAGTCCAGCCCCGGCTTCCGTGACGTGTCGCTCGAAAAGGCGATTTCGCGGGCGATATGCGCAAAGGAAAGTTGCACCGACGGGTCTTCCCGCCACCCGGTGGAGTTGCTAGAATGCGCGTCCTGTTTGGGGCGGTAGCTCAGCTGGGAGAGCGTCGCGTTCGCAATGCGAAGGTCGGGAGTTCGATCCTCCTCCGCTCCACCAAACACCTGAAAAAGGCCTGCTTTCGCAGGCCTTTTTCTTTTTGGGCGGGTTACGGGCCCGCGTGGCGCCGGGGCAATGTTCGTCTGCGCGGTGCGGTCCGGCGGGCGAAGGGCTCGGGCTCGTGCTGGCGCACGAGTGCGGCGAGGGCATCGGCCGGCAGGGGGTGGCTGCACAGGTAGCCCTGCCAGGCATCGCAGCCCTGGGTGGCGAGAAAGCCGAGTTGCGCGGCGTTTTCCACCCCCTCGGCGAGAACATCCAGCCCGAGGTTGTGCGCCATGCCGATGATGGTCACGGCCAGTTCGGCGTCGCTGCGATCCTCGGGCAGGTCGCGCACGAAGGTCTGGTCGATCTTCAGGATGTCGATGGCGAATTCCTTCAGGTAGGCCAGCGACGAATAGCCCGTGCCGAAATCGTCGATGGCCAGTGCCACGCCCAGTTGCTTGAGCTGTTGCAGGGTGCCGCGGGTCGTCTCGGCCTGTTCCATCAGCGTGCTTTCGGTCAGCTCGAGGGTCAGGCGTCGGGCCGGGAGACCGGTTTCCTGCAGGACCTGTCGGACCTGGTGAAGCAGGCCCGGTGCGGCGACCTGGCGGGCCGACAGGTTGACCGAGATCTCCAGCGGCGGCAGTCCGGCCCGGTCCCAGTCAACGACCTGACGACACGCCTCGCGCAGGACGAACGCGCCGACATCCACAATGAGCCCGGTCTCCTCGGCCAGTGGGATGAACACGTCCGGCGTGACCAGGCCGTGTTCCGGGTCGCGCCAGCGAACCAGGGCCTCGATGCCGGTGATCACGCCGGATGTCATCTGGATCTGGGGCTGGTAGTACACCTCCAGTTCGCCCTGTGCCAGCGCGCGGCGCAGGCGGTTCTCGATCTCCAGGCGCTGGCTGGCCGCATCGGTTAGGGCGGTGCGGTAGAAGCGGAAGGTATTGCGTCCCGCGTCCTTGGCCTCGTACATCGCGGCGTCGGCCTGAGTGATCAGTTCGCCGGCCTCGGTGGCGTCGTCGGGATACAGGGCGATGCCAATGCTTGCGCCCACCTGGAGGTCGCTCCAGCCCCCGACGGCGAAGGGTTCCGCGATCAGCGCCAGCAACTGGCGGGCGCGCGCCTCGAGTTCCCGGTGATCGGCCGCGTCTTCGATGATCACAACGAACTCGTCGCCGCCGATGCGCGCGATGGTGCGCGCTTCGAAACGCGTCTTCAGGCGCTCGCCGAGGATTTGCAGCAGGGCATCGCCGACCCGGTGACCCAGGCTGTCGTTGACGGTCTTGAAGCGGTCGAGATCGACGAACAGGATGGCCAGGCATCCGTTCGCCTCACGGGCCTGCTGCATGGCATCGTGCAGGCACTCCTGCAGCAGCGTGCGGTTGGGCAGGCCGGTGAGCGGATCGTGTCCGGCCTGGTAGGCCAGTTCCGCCTCGTGCGTGCGCAGGCGCGCTTCGGCCGCCCGGCGCTGCTCGACCTCCAGCGACAGCCGGGTGGTGAGACGCCGGTAATAAAGCGCGGCGAGGCCGCTCAGCAGCAACAGGCCCGCCAGGAACCCCAGCAGGACCTCGGGTCGGGCCTCCCAGTAGGCGCGCAGGTCGACCACCACCGGACGGTCGTAGGGCGGACGGCCGAGTTCTTCCAGCAGGGTGTGAACCGAGGCATAGGACAACGGCGCCGACCAGCCGTGGTAGCCGCCGGCGCGCACCGCGGGATGGTCGGACGGCAGGCTCAGCAGGGCGATGCTCACCGCCTCCGCTAGCGGATCCGGCGTGTGTTCCAGGCGCGAGAAGGGCCATTCCGGATACAGGCGGGTGGAGTGGGCGAACGGGAACTCCGCGGTCTCCCGGGGTTCCAGGACGCGCAGTGCCCCCGGGGCGAGGGTGTCGGCCCGGAGCTGGCCCTCCAGTACGCCGGTGCGCACGATGCCGGCATCGGCGTCTCCGGCGAGCAGCCCCTCGATCACGCGGTGGTGTGGCATGCCGGTGAATTCAAGGGCGGCGAGATCGTCCTGTGGCTCCACGCCCGCGTTACGCAGCGCCTCGTGGCCCGCCAGCCAGCCGCCCAGCGAGTCCGCGTCCACGGCGAGCAGTCGCTGGCCTCTCAGGTCGTCCAGGGACTGAAGATCCGCGCGGTCGTCACGCACCAGGATGGTCCCGCCGAACTGGCGGATAGGCTGGCCCTGTTCCTCGGCGATCAGGGTGGCCAGGCGGGTAATGCCCTGTCCGGCCTCCAGGCGTACGTAATGTCCGGTGTTGGTCAGGACGAAATCGATGTCGCGCGCGGCGACGGCCCGATTCAGCTCCGGGTAGTTCAGGGCCTGGATACGGAATTCGGCCGAGTCGATCTGCGCGCTCAGGTAGTCGGCGGTGGGCTGCCACTGGGCAGCGGTCTGGCCGGCGTCGAGGAAGGCCAGCACGCCAATGGTGTACACCTCGGCACCGTCATGATCTCCGGCCATCGCCGGCGCGGCGCAGGACAGCGCGGACAGCAGGATCAGCAGACGGACGAGGGGGGACCGGAGGCGCATCGGCAAGAGCCTACTATGAGAAGGGACTTGCCGTACACGCTCCCGGCTGGAGGGCCGTACTTGACCGGCCTGTGGATGAGGGGCGGTCACGCGGCAAGCAAGGTCGCCGCCGCGTGACCGGAGGGGTGGACTACCAGCTCTTGTAGGGCAGGAACTTGCCGTTCCAGGTGATTTTGACGCGGTCGCCCTTGGGGTCCTCGACCTTGTCGATGTCCATGGTGAAGTCGATCGCGCTCATGATGCCGTCGCCGAACTTCTCGTGGATCAGGGCCTTCATGGTGTCGCCGTAGACGTTGATGGCCTCGTAGAAGCGGTAGAGCACCGGGTCGGTCGGGATGGTCTTGTCCCAGTCCTTGTGCGGGAAGACCTGCAGGGCCTGGGCGACTTCCGGGCCAAGCCCCAGGAAAGTGGCCAGTTTGTCGGCCTGGTCGCTCTCCAGGTGATTCATGCCGTAGCAGGCGGAGGTCACATAGACCTCGTGCAACCCGGTGGCCTCGGCGATCGCGGCCCAGGTGGTGCCGCGGTTCTCTTTCGCCTCGAGGATGGTGGTGGTCATGGCGCTCTTGCTGAGACTCATCGTGTGCTCCTTGAAAGGGATAGAGGAAAGGGTTCAGACCGCGCGGACCATGCGCGGGCCGGGTTCGGGATCGGCCTCGGGCCGGGCCGGGTTGACGATGCGCGGACGGTGGCGCGGATTTTCGCCGCGGGCGGCCGCCTCCTGCGCCTTCGCGGACATCGCCTTGGCGCCGTCCACCAGGAAGTCCACCAGGTGGTTGCGGATCGGGTAGTAGGCCTCCTCCTGATGCAGGGTGGCCCGTTTCCGCGGGCGCGGGATGTCGATCTTGACCGACTCGGCGACCTGGGCATGCGGACCGTTGGTCATCAGCAGCACGCGGTCGGCCAGCAGGATCGCCTCGTCCACGTCGTGGGTGATCATGAACACGGTCTGGTGGGTCTCCGACCAGATCTTCAGGAGTTCTTCCTGGATGACGCCGCGGGTCAGGGCGTCCAGGGCCCCGAACGGCTCGTCCATCAGCAGCAGCTTGGGTTCAATGGCAAAGGCGCGGGCAATCCCGACGCGCTGGCGCATGCCCCCGGAGAGCTGAGCGGGCTTGCGGTCCATCGCATGATCCAGGCCCACCATGTGCAGATACTTCTCCGCGTGTTCGCGGCGCTTGGCCTTGCTCCAGTGCGGCCAGCGGGCGCGCACCGCGAACATCACGTTGTCGCGGGCCGACAGCCAGGGCAGCAGGCTGTGGTTCTGGAAGATCACGCCCTGGTCGAGGCTCGGGCCCTTGATCTCCTTGTTGTCCATGATCACGTTGCCGTCGGTGGGGGTGGCCAGGCCGGCGAGCACGTTGAGGATGGTGGACTTGCCGCAGCCGGAGTGACCGATCAGGCAGACGAATTCGCCCTTTTCGATGTCCAGGTCGACCCCCTCGAACACCGTCATCAGGTCGTTCGAGTCGGGCTGCGGGAAACGCTGGCTCAGGTTCTCGATTTCGAGGAATCCCTTGCTCATGGTTGTACTCCTGGTTGGGCTGCGCCGACTCAGTCGGCGTAGCGCACGAGTTTGGTGGCCTGGGCGAGGGAGGCATCCAGCAGGAAGCCGACAATGCCGATCATGATGATCGCGAAGATCACGCTGGCGAGATCGAGGTTGTTCCACTCGTTCCAGATGTAGTAGCCGATGCCGGTGCCGCCCACGAGCATCTCGGCGGCGACGATGACCAGCCAGGCAATGCCGATGGAGATGCGCATGCCGGTCAGGATGGTCGGGGCCGCGGCGGGCAGGATCACCGTGAAGGCCGTCCGCAGGTTGGATAGCTCGTGGGTCTTCGCCACGTTCAGCCAGTCATTGCGCACCGAGGCGACGCCGTAGGCCGTGTTGACCAGCATCGGCCAGATCGAGCAGATGAAGATCACGAAGATCGCCGACATGTTGGAATCGCGGATCACGAACAGGGCGAGCGGCATCCAGGCGAGCGGCGAGATCGGCTTGAGGATCTGGATGTAGGGATCGAACGCCTTGTTCAATAGTGGCGACATGCCGATCACGAAGCCGAGCGGGATGGCGATCAGCGCGGCCAGCGCAAAGCCCAGCAGGACCCGGTAGATCGAGTAGGCCAGCTGGATCCCGATGCCCTTGTCGTTCGGGCCCGCGTCGTAGAACGGGTTGCTCAGTTCGCTGAAGGCGTGGCTGAACACCTGCGTTGGGGCCGGAATGCCGCTGCCCGAACTCTGCTGAGCACCGCCACCGGTCAGACGTTCGTATTCGCTCAGCTCGCCCTGCTGAGGCGCGAGGACCTCCGGGGCGGTGGCGAGCTGCCACACACCCAGGAAGACCACGAGCATCACCAGCGACAGGACGGTCGCCCGGAAGTTGAGATTGCTCAACATGGCTTAGCTCCTGCGGATTTCGAAGCTGTCGAGATAGCCTTCCGGGTCGGTGTAGTCGAACACCTTGCCCATGATCTCGAAGTTCTTGTACGTGTCGCTGGGGGCCTCGTAGCCCAGCTCGGTCATCACCTCGGCACATTCGCTGGCCAGGAAGACGTCTTCGGCCAGGCGGTTGTAGTCGAAGTCTCGATCCACGTACCCCCAGCGCTTCATCTGGGTGAGGATCCAGGTCGCCATCGAGTGCCAGGGAAAGGGGTCGAAGTCGATCCGGTGCGGGTCGTTCTGCACGTTGCCCAGGCCGTCGGCGTAGCGACCGGTGAGCACCTGTTCGACCACCGATTGCGGCTGGTTGAGGTAAGCGCGCGGGGAGATGGCCTCGGCGATCTCGGCGCGGTTGTTGATGTCCGAGCTGTACTGGGTGGCCTCGATCAGCGAGCGGAACAGGGCCCCGAAGGTGTTGGGATGCTCGTCGGCCCAGGCCGCGGAGCAGGCGAACGCGCAGCACGGGTGCCCATCCCAGATATCCTTGGTCAGCATGTGAATGAAGCCGATGCCGTCCCAGACCGCGCGCTGGTTGAACGGGTCGGGGGCCAGGTAGCCGTCGACGTTCTCGGCGCGCAGGTTGGCCACCATCTCCGGCGGCGGGACGACGCGGATGCTGATATCGCGATCCGGGTCCAGCCCGTGCTCGGCGACCAGGTAGCGCAGCAGGAAGTTGTGCATGGAGTACTCGAAGGGCACGGCGAAGGTGAAGCCCTTCCAGTCCTTCGGGTCACGCTTGTCCTTGTGCTTGTTGTGCAGGGTGATGGCCTGGCCGTTGATGTTCTCGACCGCCGGCATGATGTAGTGCTCGCGCGAGGAGCCCGAGCCCAGCGTCATGGACAGCGGCATCGGCGAGAGCATGTGCGAGGCGTCGTATTCACCCGACAGCGACATGTCGCGGGCGACGGCCCAGCCGGCGGTCTTGATCACGTCCACGTCGAGGCCGTGGCGCTCGTAGAAGCCCATCGGGTGGGCCATGATGATCGGGGTGGCGCAGGTGATCGGCACGAAGCCGACGCGCAGTTTGGTCTTCTCCAGCGGCCCGCCGTCCTTGATCGCGGCCTTCACCTTCTCCAGCGGCAGGATGGAACCCAGGGCCGCGGCCACGGTGCCGCCGCCCAGCATCTGCAGGAAGCGGCGACGGTTGATCTCGTTGTGGCCGAACATGCCGCGGACGATGGCGCTTTCCACGGCGCGGTCGATCATGCCCTCGTCGCTCAGGTCCTCGCCAGTCTGGTGGGCGTCGGCCTGCACGGGGTCATGGGTGGCGCGGTGCTCCAGTTTTTCTTCCAGGTCCGGGGACGCGGTGTCGAAGCAACTGCAGCTCCCGGGGCTGGTATGGCCGTGGCGGCAGCTGGAGCCATGGCGCAGGTCGGCATTGGCGTCAAAGGGATCGTGAAGACTCTTGGTCGGCATGGTCGGCTCTCCTCGTGG
This sequence comes from Thioalkalivibrio sp. ALE25, assembly GCF_000377285.1. Lineage (NCBI taxonomy): Bacteria > Pseudomonadati > Pseudomonadota > Gammaproteobacteria > Chromatiales > Ectothiorhodospiraceae > Thioalkalivibrio > Thioalkalivibrio sp. ALE25. The sequence goes on from NZ_KB897934.1 coordinate 37,634, forward strand.
CTCGAATCGATGCGGGCATCTTTGCCGCGCATGTCGAGAGTCTTTGCAGGTGCCATGCCAACGGCTGGAAACGGTTGCCGCGGGGCCCCCGCAGGGGCGCGACCGGCCGACACTTTGACGTCATTTCGGGCAATGCCGACGAATCGTCCATTGGCGCCGGGGGCGGCGCTAAGTCGTTTCGATGCCGAGCTTTTTCAGGCGGTAGCGCAGCTGACGCGGGGTCAGCCCGAGTTCCAGGGCGGCGCGGGTCTTGTTCCCGCGCGCCCGCTCGATCGCCCGCGCCAGGCGCTCTGCCTCGGAGGCGTGCACACGCTGGTAGGGGCGCACCGCGCTGGTGCAGTCTGCGCCGTAAGGGGGCGCCGGCGCGGCTTCGCGGGGCGCTGCCGACGAGGGCTCGGTGTGCGAGCCCAGGGGCTCACGCTCGAACGGACTGATGCGGGACTCCTCGTGGAGGATCTCGTCAATCAGCGGTGTGCCGATGCGGCCGTCGGTGGACAGCAGCACGGCCCGCTCGAGTACGTTTTCCAGTTGCCGGATATTGCCCGGCCAGTCGAAGGCCTCCAGACGCTCCAGGACGCCGTCATCCACGACCACGTTCCAGCCGTGCAGGTGGGTGTAGCGGTCGAGGAAATGACGGGTGAGCAGGCGGATGTCGCTGGCGCGGTCGCGCAGCGCCGGCATGTGCAGCGGGATCACGTTCAGGCGGTAGAACAGGTCGAGCCGGAACTCCCCGGCATTCACCGCGGCCTGCAGGTTCTGGTGGGTCGCGGCGATGATGCGCACGTCCACCGGGATATCGCGCGAACCGCCGATCGGCTGGACCACGCGCTCCTGCAGCACACGCAGGATCTTCGATTGCAATGCCTCCGGCATGTCGCCGATCTCGTCCAGGAACAGCGTGCCGCCGTCGGCCAGGGCGATCTTGCCGGTCTTGGCGCTGGAGGCACCGGTGAAGGCGCCCTTTTCGTGGCCGAACAGTTCGGATTCCAGCAGATCGGCCGGGATCGCGGCGCAGTTGATGGAGATGAATGGCTTGGCGCTGCGCTGGCTGATCCGGTGGATCATGCGCGCGATCTTTTCCTTCCCGGTGCCGGAGGCCCCGGTGACGAGCACGGTGGCCTGGGTGTCCGCGATGCGGTGGACCTGTTTCAGGACATGGCGCAGGGCCGGGCTCTCGCCGAGGATGCCGTACTGCCCGCCCTGGGTGTCCAGGGCACTCTTCAGGTAGCGATTCTCGGACACCAGTTCGGCGGTGCGTTCGGCGATGAGCTGATGGATACGCAGGACCTGGCCGATCATGCTGGCGACCACCCGCAGCAGGTTCAGGTCGTCCTGGAACTGGCGCGAGCGGCGGCGCAGGCGATGCACTCCGAGGACGCCGATGGCGTGTTCGTCCTGCACGATGGGGACGGCGATATAGGCGACGGTCTCCTGCGGCAGGGTGGAGCGGTCGATGGCGCGCGCGAGATATTCGGGCTCGTTGTCGATGTCCTGGATCAGGGCGATCTGGCCGGTCTTCATCACGCGCCCGGTGACGCCTTCGCCCAGGCTGTAGCTGCCGCGGTCGCGCTCGGCGTCGGTCAGGCCGTAGGCGTGGCGGATGCGTAGCTGTCCGCTGTTCGGGTCCGGCAGCAGCACACGGCCGCGGTTGAGGCCCAGCAGCTGCGACATCATCCCGAGGATGCGGTAGATCGCGGCGTCCGGGTCGCCGGAGCGGCCCATGAGCTTGGCGACCTCCAGCAGCAGGGTGATCTCCTGCTCCCGCGTGGCGAGGTCGGGCGGGGTCGAATCGGATGCGTGTTGCGAGGCCATGGGTGGGGATATGCAGAAACCCTGCCAGTGCGCCCATGGCGGCTTGTAAAGGGTTGGCGCAGTAGCGGGGTGGTCCGTTTTGGTGCCGGTGCCTCGTGACGGGGCGGGGCGGCGCACCGTTGGCTTGCACGCGCCTAGCCCGATGGGGGAAAGAGCCCGGCCGGGGTGGCCGGGCCCATGGGGTCCCGCTTGTGGGGATTATCCCTCGGCGTGGTAGCTGCTGCGCTTGATCAGGCGCACGCAGATGGCGTCCAGCATGTAGCCGATGATGCCGATGACCAGCACGAAGGCGGCCAGTTTGTCGTACTCCAGGGTGTCGCGGGCATCGTTGATCGCGTAGCCCAGCCCCGAGGTGACGCCGAGGTACTCCGCCGGGACCAGCACGATCCAGGCGACCCCCACGGCCAGGCGGATCCCGGCAAACACATCCTGGGCGATCGCGGGCATCACGATGTAGCGCAGGGTGTGGTACGGGTTGGCCCCCAGGTTGTTGCCCACCTTCAGCCACATCGGGTCGATGCGCTGTACCCCGTGCGCGGTGGCATAGGTGATGGGCCAGACGGCGGCAATGGCGATCAGGAAGATGATGGCCGCGTCCCAGGTGGCGAAGGCCAGCACCGCGATCGGCATCCAGGCCAGCGGCGAGATCATGCGCAGGAACTGGAACGGCACATGGGTGACCTGCTTCAGGGTCAGGAAGTAGCCGATCATTACCCCCAGCGGGACGCCGATGGCGATCGCATAGGCCAGACCCCAGCCCACGCGGTACAGGCTGGACTCGATCGGCTTCCAGACGTTGCCGGAGACGACAAGGTCCCAGAACGCCGCCAGCGTCGGCCCGGGGGCGAAGCTGGCAAAGGCCATCGTGTCCTCGTTGTTGGCGATGGCCCAGCCGCCCCAGTACCACAGGGCGAACAGGCCGGCGATCCCAAGTGCCGGGTATTGCAGGGCCCGGCGGGCGCGGTCGGCGAACCGCAGAAGCGGCATCAGCCGTTCCACGGTTGTGGGGTCGACGGAGAGCGTGGCTTCGCGGTTCATAGGACCACCACCTCCTCGCGGGCGAACGGCGAATCCATGTCCACACCCGGGGCACCCTGCCACGCGGTGTGGGTCTCCATCGCCTTGCGCACGAAGTCGTAGTTCACCAGGTCATCCTTCACGAAGTCCGGGTCCAGGCCTTCAAGGAAGGTGGTGTCGCCACCGACCAGGGTCTCGTTCATCGCGCCCACCAGCATTTTCGTCGCGGACGGATACGGCCAGGGCGAGAAGTCGATGCGGCCGTTCTCCCATTCGGGGTGACGGATCGCGCCGCTGTCGGCGTAGGTGCTGTCGTCGTGGTAGTTCGTCATCGCGCGTTCCACCACGTTGGCGGGCATAGGCAGGTAGCCCTTGCCGTCACGCGAGAGCATTGTGGCGATGCTCTTCTTGTCCTCCTGGATGGTGCCCTGGGCGCGGACCACGGCATTCATGACCTTCTGCGTCCACTCCGGCTCGCGGTCGGTCAGGCGCTCATTCATGCAGACCACGCAGCAGGGATGGTTCTTCCAGATGTCGCCGGTAAAGCGCAGCACGTTGCCGCGGGCCAGCAATTCGCCGGCCGCGTTGAACGGCTCGGCGACGATGTAGGCATCGATGGAGCGCGCGGCGAGGGCCGGCGGCATGTCCGGCGGCGGCATGATCATCAGATTGACCTCGTGCGCCTCCAGCGCCGAGCCCTGGTCGCGGATCACCGGCGTCAGGCCGGCGTCGCGCAGGGCCATCTGCATGACCACGTTGTGCATCGAATACCAGTAGGGGACGGCCACGCTCTTGCCGCCCAGGTCGGAGAACGACTGCACGTCGACGTGGCGCCCGGTGACCACGGCAGAGCCGTTGGTGTGGGCCCAGGACATGATCTTGACCGGAAAGTCGTTCTGGTAGCGCATCCACAGCGGGATCGGCTTGAGCAGATGCACCAGGTTGAAACGGTTGGCGGCGAAGGACTCGATCAGCGGCGACCAGCCGCGGATCAGGGTCGGGTCGGCGACCTCCAGGCCTTCGTCCTCGAAATAGCCCTCGGAGTGGGCGACCAGCAGCGCGGCGGCATCGGTGATCGGGATGTAACCGATACGCACGACGCCGTCGAAGTCACGGACGACGCCCTCGGGTTCCTCCAGGCTGCCCGGTTCGGCACCGAACAGCGAGCCGGGCAGGGCCAGCCCGGTGCCGGCCAGGCCGCCGACGGCGGCGGTGCGCAGGAAGTTGCGACGGGAAAAGCTGCGGTCCAGCAGGCTGTCCAGCTCGCGGTCGATGTCATGGTGATTGTCGCAGTTGCACATGGTGGTGGTTCCTCGGTCAGGGTCGGGCAGTGGCGGCGGTGGATCAGGCAGCGCGTACGCGTGCCCGGGATTCGGATGTGGTCGGTTCGGTCGCCTGGCTTTCGTCTTCCGTGTCAGGCGAAGCGGTCTCGGACTCGGCGGCTTCCGGAGCGGTGCTGGGGCTTCGAGTGGCTCCGAAGTAGCCCATCAGTTCGGCCTTGCGGTCGACGAAGGCCTGGCTGTTGCGGTCGCGGGGGTGGTCGATTTCGATGCTCAGCTCGGCGGTGATCGTGCCGGGGTTGGAGCCCATGACCAGCACGCGGTCGGCCATGGCCACGGCCTCCTCGATGTCGTGGGTGACGAACACCACGGAGATGCCGCGTTCGCGGGCCAGGCGGGTGACCTCGTCCTGCAGGGCGACCCGGGTGAAGGCATCCAGAGCCGAGAACGGTTCATCGAGCAGCAGCAACTCGGGGTCGGTGGCCAGGCTGCGCGCCAGGGCGACACGCTGTTGCTGGCCGCCGGAGAGCGACTGCACGTTGACCTCGGCCTTGTCGGTCAGGCCGACGGTCTCCAGCAGTTGGTCGATGCGCTCGCGCATGTCGCGCTTGCGGCCCTGGAAGATCAGGCCCAGCGAGGCGTTCTTGCGCACGGTCATCCAGGGGTAGAGCGAGGGCTTCTGAAACATCATGTTCCAGCGCGGACTCGGCTTGATCACCTGGTGGCCGTTGATGCGCACGCAGCCATCGCTGGGCATCAGCAACCCCGCGAGCATGTGCAGCAGGGTGGACTTGCCGCAGCCACTCTGGCCGATCAGGGCCACGGTCTCGCCCGGCGCGATGTTGACCTGGATGTCCTTCAGCGTGGGGGCTTCCTGCCCGGGATAGTGATGGGTGATGTAGTCGATGGAGATGGCGGCGCCCATGGCGTGTCCCTCTTGATCCTTCGTTCATGAGCCGCCGGGCGGATCGCCTCGGCGGCGCGTTCACGAAGGTTCCTTACAAGGGACGTGCCAAACCCGTCCTGATCCCCGGGATTTTCATCGTTGGCGGGTTCGAAACGGCGTGCTGACGCGAAATACCGGGAGGCAGGGTGGGTGCGCCGGCAAGCCGGGGCGATCCGGCGCGGGGCATGCGCAATGGACAATCCGGACAAAGCGGCCGATTCCGGGTGGACAAAGTGGACTAAATGGTCGTCGGGTGACGGGGCGATTCCGGAGCGACGTCCCGAAAACGGCCTTGTGGTGCGGTGTGCGCGATGTTGGCACGGCTTCTGCACCGGGATGGGCGACCCGGTCGAACGCCGGGGAACCACGAATCCCAACTGCGAGGAGTATCACCATGTCCGTAGCCGAAGCCACCACCTCCCTGACCGTCAACGGCCTGGAGCCGATCGACCAGGACGGCCTGAACGGCCTGGCCGCCAAGGGCAAGGCCAACCCCGAAAGCATCGTGACCCTGAAGGCCACCACGGTCTGCGAGGGCAAGTTCCGCAACCTGACCTACGTGCGCGATCTGGATGCCCACGTAATCGACGAGCCGCCGCACCTGCTCGGTGACGACACCGCGCCGAATCCCTCCGAGGCCGTTCTCGCCAGCCTGGGCGCCTGCCTGTCGGTGGGCATGCACGCCAACGCGATCGACCGCGGCATCACGCTGACCAAGCTCGAACTCACTCTGGAAGGGGATATCAACGTGACCGCCGTATGGGGCGTGGGCGACACCGACGTCAACAAGCACCTCGGTTTCTCCGACATCCGCGTGAAGGCGCACCTGGAAGGCGATGCCAGCGAGGAGCAGCTCAAGGACCTGGTGGCGCATGCCGACTTCTGGTCGCCGGTCGCCAACACCATGCGCAACCCGGTCAACGTCAGCGTCGAGCTGGCCTGAACCGGTTACTGGATCTTTACGGGAGTAAAACCCAATGCTCGAAACCCGCACTCAAGACGTGACGGGGGTGTCGCCGGCCGCAGGGCCGGCGGATGCCGACGCCGCGCTGCAGGCGCTGGTGGAACGCGACCTCGCGCCACTGACCGCCCGTATCGACCGCGAAGGCCTGTACCCCGAGGATTTTCTGCGCGAGGCTGGCCGCCTCGGCGCCTTCAATCGCCATCTGGCCAGCCAGAACGCCAGTGGCACCACCGACATTGCCAGCGCGATCCGCGCCACCGAGGTGATCTCGGCCGAGTGCATGACCACCGGGTTCGTGGCCTGGTGCCAGAACGCCTGCGCCTGGTACGTGGAGAACAGCAGCTCGGACACACTCAAGCGCGAGGCGCTGCCGAAGCTGGCCAATGCCGAGGCGCTGGGCGCCACCGCGCTGTCCAACCCGATGAAATGGTTCGCCAACATCGAGGACCTGAAACTCTCCGCCGAACGCGTGGACGGGGGCTATGTGGTCTCCGGGTCGCTGCCCTGGGTGTCCAACCTGGGCGAGGATCACTACTTCGGCGCGATCTTCCGGACCACCGACGCGAACCCGCGCCCGGTGATGGCACTGATCAACTGCGCCGACCCCGGTTTCAGCCTGACGGCCTGCCCCGAGTTCACGGCCCTGGAGGGGTCGCGCACCTTCGGTTGCCACTTCGACCGCGTATTCGTGCCCGATGCGCACGTGCTGGCCGAGTCGCTCCCCGAGTACATCCGCCGGATCCGTCCGGGCTTCGTGCTGCTGCAGATGGGCATGGGGCTGGGGCTCATCGACGGCTGCCTTCGCACGATGCGCGAGGCCAACGAGACCCTGGCGCACGTAAACGGCTATCTCGACGACCAGGTCGGCGAACTGGAAGAGGCCCTGGAGGACGGGCGCGCGGCCTGTTATGCGCTGGCCGAGACGCCGTTCGACGAATCCGAGCGGTTCTTCGCGGACGTGCTGCAGATGCGCCTGACCGGGTCCGAGCTGTCCCTGCGCGCGTCGCAGTCGGCCCTGCTGCACTGCGGGGCGCGCGGATACAAGGCGGATGCGGCGGCCCAGCGCAAGCTGCGCGAGTCGTACTTTGTGGCCATCGTGACACCGGCCATCAAGCACCTGCGCAAGGAGCTTGCGCGCATCCACGCGCACTGAAACCACCACCCACGGTCGGGGCCCCCGGGCCCCGGGCCGAATCAAGGAATCGCCATGCTGGAAATCACTACCCGAATGGATCCCGAGGCGGCCGTCGACACCCTGAAGGCGGCGATCGATGCCCAGGGCCTGAAGCTGGTCTCGCATATCAATGGTCAGGCCAACGCCGCGAAGATCGGGGTCGAAGTGCCGACCGATCAGATCCTAGAGGTCTTTCACCCGAGCTACGCGGTGCGTGTCTGGGAGGCCTGCAAGCCTGCGGGCATCGACATCCCGTTGCGTATCCATGTGTCCGGTAATGGCGACATCCTGCGTATCAGCACGCGTTCCGCGCGGGAGGTGTTCGCGCCGTGGGCCAACCCCGACCTGGAGGCCATCGGATCCGAACTGGACCCGAAACTGCAGGCCATTCTCGACGCCGTGGAGGCCGCGTGATGAGTACCGAAACCGACGCATTCAAGCGCTATATCTGCAAGGTCTGCGGCTATATCTACGACGAGGCCAAGGGCGATCCGGATTCCGGCCTGGCGCCGGGGACCCGCTTCGAGGATATCCCCGACGACTGGTACTGCCCCGACTGCAACGTGACCAAGGCCGACTTCACCGCGCTGGAACCGCGCGCCGAAACGGCGGACGCGGGCGCCGCCGCGATGGCCTGGAGTGCCGGGAGCGGTATGGCCGACCCGGATGCGGTGGTGATCGTCGGTGGCGGCATGGCCGGCTGGGCCCTGGCCGAGGCCCTGCGCGAGCGGGATCCGCGGCGGACCATCCGCCTGCTGACGGCCGACTCGGGCGATTACTACACCAAGCCGCGGATCTCCAACGCCTTCGCGCGCGGTACCACGGTCGAGGACCTGGTCGAAGAGACCGGATCGGCGCGGGCGGCGCGGCTCGGGATCGACCTGATGCCCTTCGTGCGGGTGCTGGATATTCACCGTGCGCAGCAGCGCCTTATCACAGCGCGCGGGGGTGTGCCGTACGGCCAGCTGGTGCTGGCCACTGGCGCCCGGCCGCGCAGGATGGCGTTCCCGGGCGGCGCCGCGCCCCCCCTGGCCGTGAACACGCTGGAGGACTATCGGGCCCTGCGCGGGGCGCTGGAGGCCGGTGGCGGCGCGCCTGCCCATACCCGGGTGGCCATCATCGGGGCAGGTCTGGTGGGCTGCGAACTGGCGGACGACCTGGCGGCCGGTGGCCACCCCGTGCACCTCGTCGAATGTGCGTCGCAGCCGCTGGCCGGGCTGTTGCCCCAATCGCTGGGGGATGACCTGCAGCAGGCACTCGCGAATCATGGCGTGCAGTGGCACACCGAGGCCACCGTCGAGCGCATCGAACCGGTAACGGATGCAACACGGCGCCTCGTGCTGGATGACGGAGCGACACTGGAGGCCGAGGTGGTGATCACCGCGCTGGGCCTGGAGCCCCAGCGCGAGCTGGCCGAACGCGTGGGCCTGGCGTGTCACCGCGGGATCGAGGTGGATGCGCTGTTGCGCACGACCGATCCGGCGATCTTCGCCCTGGGTGATGGCTGCGAGTTCGAGGGGCGGCTGCGCCCGTACGTGGAGACCCTGCGTGGCCAGGCGACGGCGCTGGCGCGGACCCTGTCGGGCGAGGCGACGGTCTACCGACCGGATGCCGGTGTCGTGCAGGTCAAGACGGGGAGCCTGCCGTTGAATGTCTGCCCGCCGCCGGTGGATACCGGGGAATGGGTGGAGATCAGCGCCGATGGGGACGGGCGCCACCTGGAATATCACGCCGACGGACGGCTCGCCGGCTTCGCCCTGTCGGGGCGGCACGCGCGGCGGGCGCGCGAACTGGAGACCTGCCTGGGCAAACCAGTGGCGGATCCCCGGGCGCGCCTGGCGTCGTGATGCGCTACCGGGCCGGCGTGGCCGGCCCGAAGCGGGCTCATATGACCCCGTCGAGCCGCAGGTAGCCGATCAGGAACAGCACGGCCAGTACACCGGCCAGCACGTAGAGCCAGTTGGACAGCGTGGGGTTGTTGGGGCGGCTGAAGAAGGCCGCCCACAGCGCCAGCAGGATGAGGACGAAAAAGAAGAACAGGAAGCGCATGCGTCAGGCTCCTTCCGGGACGGCGTAGGGGAGATCGACCACCTCGGCCGTTGCACCATCCGGGGCACCCCAGCGCAGCTCGCCTTCCGCGGCGGCCACCTGCACGACCGCAAGGGCGGAGTAGAGCCCGTCCGGGTGGAGTTCGGCCGCGACGATCTCGCCATCCGACTGCTCCGGCTTGCCGTCCGCGCGAAAGACCGGCGAGCCGGGTTGCGGCGGGGTCTGGGTATGGATGGCCAGGCGGAACATGCGCCGCTTGAGCTTGCCCAGGTAGTGCATGCGCGCCACCACCTCCTGCCCCGGGTAGCAGCCCTTCTCGAAACTGATCGCGCCGAGGGCGTGCAGGTTCAGCATCTGCGGGACGAACATCTCGGTGGTTTCCTCCACCACCGTCGGGACGCCGGCAAGGATGTCCAGCAGTGCCCAGTCACGCGGGCCCACCGGGGCCGCGTGGACGTTCAGGCTGTCCCAGGCGCGGCGCATGGCGTCGATCTCGCCGAACAGTTCGAAGCGCGGGTGCAGTCCGGGTACCCGGACGACGGTCACGCCATTCTTCTCGATCACCTCTTCCGGTGCGCCGGGACACACGCCCAGAGCGTTGGTCAGCTCCTTCTCGGCATCCGGTCCGGAAAAGCCGAAGTGGATGCGGGAGTCCCCGGCGTGCTCGATGATCACGTTCGCGCGCAGCACGAACATCTGCAGGCGCTTGGCGACCGGCTCGATCCGGTCCGCCGGCATCTCGAGCAGGTAGCCGTCCTTCGTGCGCAGCACGCGGAACACGGCATAGGCCCGCCCCTTGGGGCTGGAGTAGCTGGAGAGCTGGCTGTGCTGGGCGTCCACCGCGTGGATGTCGTTGCCGAACTGCCCCTGCAGGAAGTCGGTGGCGTCGTCGCCGCGCACCTCCAGCAGACCGCGGTGGGAGAGGTCGCAGATCACCTCGCCGTTGACGGCCATGCGGCGCTCGCGCTCCGGGTTGCCGTAGTGCAGGAGGTCGTCCTCCTCGAACTCGGCGCCGGCGTCGATCAAGTGGTGTTTCCAGTCTTCGCGCATCGGGATTCTCCTGTGGCAGTGCTCGTCGCCGCGCGCCGCCGGACCGATTCGCCATCGGTGGCCGGGACGCCCGGAAAGGCAGCGCTGCACTGGATTGAGGTGGTAAGCTGAACCAAGCGGCTCGATAGTAGACGAACCTTTCACAGGGTGTCAGCCCTGGATTCTTTATCTTTGTTCTAGGGGGTGGCATGACTCGGCAGGGACGTCCCGTCTTTCTGGATTTGCGCAAGATCCGACTGCCGCTGAATGCCGTGGTCTCCATTCTGCACCGGATTACCGGCGTCTTCCTGATTCTGTCGATTCCCGTGCTGCTTTGGCTGCTGGACCGCTCCCTGGCCAGCCCCGCGGGCTTCGCACAGGTGATCGCGATCATCCACCATCCGCTCGGCCTGGCGGCGCTGGCGCTCGGGCTGTGGTGGCTGCTGCATCACCTGTTCGCCGGCATTCGCTACCTGCTGATGGAATTCGGCATCGGGGAGGATCGCGAGGGCTCGCTGCGCACGGCGCGTGATGCGCTGTACGCCGGCCTTCTGGCCACCGCGCTGGTTTGGCTGGGGCTGGTGCTGTGAAGTTGTTGAGCGGACAGCGCGCCTGGCTGCTGCAGCGCATCACGGCGGTCTATGTGGGCGTGTACGTAATTCTCGCCCTGGGATTCTTCGTGCTGGCCGCGCCGGCGGACCATGCGGCCTGGCTGGCGGTGATGGGACACCCGGTGGTGGGGCTGCTGACAGCCGTGTTCGTGTTGCTGCTCTGGCTGCATGCGTGGATCGGCCTGCGCGACGTGGCGATGGACTACGTGCACGCCCCCGGTGCACGGCTTGTGGTGTTCGTGCTCGGTGGCGGCGGGTTGCTCCTGACGGGCCTGTGGGCGTTATTCATTCTGATTCGAGCGGGGCTTGCATGAAGGGACTGGCATGAACGTGGCACGGCGCAAATTCGACGCCCTGATCATCGGCGCCGGCGGCGCGGGCCTGCGCGCCGCGCTGCAGCTGTCCAACGGCGATGCCCAGGTCGCGGTGGTCTCCAAGGTGTTTCCCACACGCTCGCACACGGTGGCCGCGCAGGGCGGGGTGAACGCCGCGCTGGCCAACGTGCTGCCGGACTCCTGGCACTGGCACATGTTCGACACCGTGAAGGGGTCGGACTACCTGGGCGATCAGGACGCAATCGAATACATGTGCCGCGCCGCGCCCAAGGTGGTCTACGAGCTGGACCACTTCGGCGTGCCGTTCTCGCGCCTGGACAACGGCAATATCTACCAGCGTGCCTTCGGCGGGCAGAGCCAGAACTTCGGTCAGGACCAGGCGGCGCGCACCTGTGCGGCGGCCGACCGTACCGGGCACGCCATTCTGCACTCGCTGTACCAGCAGAACCTGCGCGCGCGTACGCACTTTTTTGACGAGTACTTCGCGGTGGACCTGCTGCGCGACGAGCAGGGCTTCGTGCTCGGTGTGCTGGCCTTCGAGATCCTGACCGGCGAGCCGATCGTGATCGAGGCGAAGACCACGCTGATCGCCACCGGCGGGGCGGGGCAGTTGTTCCGCACCACCACCAACGCCCTGATCAATACCGGCGACGGCATGGCGATGGCCCTGCGCGCCGGGGTGCCGCTGGAGGACATGGAGTTCGTGCAGTTCCACCCGACCGGGATCGCCGGGCGCGGCATGCTGATTACCGAGGGCGCGCGCGGCGAGGGCGGGTTCCTGATCAACTCCGAGGGCGAGCGCTTTATGGAGCGCTACGCCCCGCGGGCCAAGGACCTGGCCTCGCGCGACGTGGTCAGCCGCTCCATCGCCACCGAGGTGCGCGAGGGCCGCGGCTGCGGGCGCAACGCGGACCATGTGCTGCTGGATCTGCGCCATCTGGGCGCGGACACGATCATGCAGCGTCTGCCGGGCATCCGCGAGACGAGCATTACCTTCCTCGGGGTGGATCCGATCGAGGCGCCGATCCCGATCTTTCCGACCTGTCACTACAGCATGGGCGGGATCCCGACCAACCGCTTTGGCCAGGTGGTGGCGCCGGTCAAGGACACCCCGGAGGACCCGGTGCCGGGGCTGTACGCGGCCGGGGAGGCCGCCTGTGTCTCGGTGCATGGCGCCAACCGCCTGGGCGGTAACTCGCTGCTGGATATCCTGGTGTTCGGGCGCGCGGCCGCGAACCACATCCTCGAGTACCTGGCCGAGAACCGCTACCACCGGCCGCTGGACGAGACGGCCGTGGATCAGGCGATGGCGCGACTGACGCGCTGGGATCGCAAGGACCCGGGCGACGGCTCCGCCGAGCAGGTCGAACCGCTCAAGCGCGAACTGCGCAAGGTGATGGAGGACCACTGCTCGGTATTCCGCAGCGACGAGGTGATGCGCGAGGGGGTGGAAAAGGTCCGCGCCCTGCGCGAACGCCTGAACCATGCGGTGATCGCGGACCACTCGGCCACCTTCAACACCGCACGGGTGGAGGCGATGGAGCTGGAGAACCTGATGGACTGCGCGATCGCGACCATCCGCTCCGCGCTGGGGCGCGAGGAGAGCCGCGGGGCACATTCGCGCATCGACTTCCCCGAGCGCGACGACCAGCACTGGCTCAAGCACAGCCTGTACTCGCTGGCGGACGACAGCCTCGACTACAAGCCGGTGCGCACCCAGCCGAACACCGTGGCCTCGTTCCCGCCGAAGGAGCGCGTGTACTGATGGCCTGTCGGGAATGCAACGCTCTGCGGGATGCGGTTCGCGCCGCGAACCGCATCAGCAGGCGCTGAAGGAAGGTACGGATGGAATTCTCGATCTACCGCTTCAACCCGGATACGGATACGCTGCCGAAGATGCAGCGCTTCACCCTGCCCGACGACCAGGTCGAGCCGGGGATGATGCTGCTGGATGCGCTGCTGTTGCTGAAGGAGCAGGACGATTCCCTGGGCTTTCGCCGCTCCTGTCAGCACGGGGTCTGCGGCTCGGACGGCATGAACATCAACGGCACGAACGGTCTAGCCTGCATCACGCCGCTGGCGGATCTGGAAGCGCCGGTCACGCTGCGCCCGTTCCCGGGGATGCCGGTGATCCGCGACCTGATCGTGGACATGGGCAACTTCTGGGACCAGTACCGCAAGGCCGAGCCCTGGCTGGTCAACGACAGCCCGGAGCCCGAGGTCGAGCGCAAGCAGAGCCCGGAGGATCGTGACCAGCTGGATGGTCTGTACGAATGCATCCTGTGCGGCTGCTGTTCCGCCGCCTGTCCGTCGTACTGGTGGAATCCGGACAAGTTCCTCGGCCCGGCCGCATTGCTGCAGGCCGCGCGTTTTATCCAGGACAGCCGCGACGAGGCCACCGATCACCGCCTGGCCGAGCTGGACGATGCCTGGAAACTCTACCGCTGCCACACGATCATGAACTGCACGCAGGTATGCCCGAAGGGCCTGAACCCGAGCCGGGCGATCAGCGACATTCGCCGCACCATGCTGAAGAAGTCGCTGTGACCGGCGCCATGCACCGTCTCAAGCGGGCCCCCGTGGGAGCCTGCTTGCAGGCGAATGCCCCCGCCAAAGCCAGACGCGGGCAGGGGCTTCGCCTGCAAGCAGGCTCCTACCAGGGGCCTGGACGGGCGTTTTTGTGATGGAACCCGACAGCCGTACTCGCTGGCGCTGCCGCCGCGGGATGCTGGAGAACGACTGGCTGCTCGGGCAGTTTCTCGCGCAGGGATATGCGCAACTGGACCAGGAGGGTCGCGATGCCTTCGAGCGCCTGCTCGACTACCCCGACAATGTGCTGCTGGATGTGGTCATGGGTCGCCAGGCCACGGTGGATGAAGGGATAGCCCGGCTTGTCCCGGCGATCCGCGCCGCCGCTGCGGCTGCACCTTCGGCCTGACCTGGTTCTTCCCCGGCTCGCGCTCGCGGGCCAGATCCTTCTGCTGCTGGCGGTCGTGGGGTACGTGCTCGCATACAGTCCGTTGTGGGCGTTGATGCCCGCGTTCGGGCTGGCGGTGGCCGGCTGGGTATGGCAAGGACGGACACGGCCGCCGCCCTGGGACTGGCTGGGCCAGACGCCCGATGGCGCGACGTGGCTGGCCACGGCCGAAGGACTGCGCCAGGAGCGGGTGGACTGGGTGGAGATCCTGCCCGATACCCGGGTGCTGCGCGGGATGGTGATCCTGGTGGTCCGGCTCCCGGAGACCGGTCGGGTCCGGCGTCTCTGGCTGCACGCGGGCCGGTTGCACCCGGAGGACCTGCGCCGCTTGCGCATGCGCCTGCGCTGGCCTCCGGGGCGCGAGGAAGCGGATCCCGGCTGGCGGGTGCGGCTTCGCGCTGGGCTGGAGCGGGGCGTTGCTATACTGGCCAAAAGCCGAGTACCCGGAGGCCCGAGCATGGCTGGACCCGACAATGCGCAGGTGATGGTGGACGTCTCGCATCTGCTGAGCGACGAGCCCGATCACGTCTACAGTGAAGAAGAACTCGACGCGATCGAGGAGCTGGACCCGGAACTCGCGCTGCGTCTGGACCGTGCCCAGACCCATGCGCAACGCGAGGCGGCGGACGTGCCCGCCGACGGTCCGATCGACGAGGACGCCGTGCGCGCCGCGATCGAGGAGGCGCGGCGAATCCTGATGCAGGACGGGGGCGATATCGAGTTCGTCGAACTCGATGGGCGCACCGTGCGGGTTCGGTTGAAGGGAGCCTGTGTCGGCTGCCCGCGTTCCACGCTAGATCTCAAGAATGTCGTCGAACGCCTGGTCCGCTCGCGGGCACCGGGCGTGGCCAGCGTCGCGAATACCTTCTGACGGCTGCCTTCAGGCCGGGCCGGAGCCCAGACGGCGCAGCAGTTGCCGGAGGCGTCCCGGCCCGAACCCGTGTACCCGCTTGAAGGCCTTGCGAAAGGCCGCCTCCGAGGTATAGCCCACCGCGTCCATCACGCTGGCGACCGACTCGCGGCCATCGCGCAGCAGCCGCTCGGCCAGGACCATGCGCCACTGCGTCAGGTAGTCGATGGGGGTCTGCCCGACCAGGGTGTGGAAGCGCTCGGCGAAGCTGCTGCGCGACATGGCCGCCTCGCTGGCGAGGCCTTCCAGGGTCCAGCTCGCCTCGGGCCGGGCGTGCAGGGCATCCAGCGCGCGGCGGATGCGGTCATCCGCCAGGGCCGCGATCAGGGATCCCTCCGAGTGCTCGCGCTGGGTGCAGATGTGATGGCGCACGGCCATCACGAACAGCGTATCCGCCAGACGATCCAGCACCGGCCGGTAGCCCGAGGAACGCTCCGCGAGTTCGATGTTCATGAGATCCGCCAGATGCGCCAGGCGTTCGCCCGATTCGCGACGGCGGATGATGATGTGGTCGGGGAGAGCGGCCAGGATCGGGTTGCGCCGGCCGGAATCGAACTCGAAGTGCCCGCACAGGAGCTGCGTGACCGGGGTGTCGGGCGGATCCGCACCCTCGACCAGCGTCAGGTGGTTGTCCCGATCGGGCACGGTGTCGCGGCTGGCCATCAGGTGCCAGTCGTCGTGGGGCAGCAACAGCAGATCGCCGGCCTCCATCCAGACCGGGGCCATATCCTCCATGTGCAGATAGCAGCCGCCTTCGCCGACCAGGTGAAAGCTGGCATTCCCCGAACCCGCGGTGCTGAGCTGCCATTCCCCGCACAGCCGCGGGTTGGTGTCGATGCGCGCGCGCAGGTTGTAGGCCGCCAGTACCGTCGACAGCACGTCCTCGTGGGGGCTGATATCCATTGAACGTCCTTTTCCCTTGTGGTTGGGATTCACCTTAGACCGTTGCGCCCCGGGTTTCCGCCGTTTTGTGGTCATAAGGGGGGATCTGGACGCTCGAACATAAACGCCGGCGTCTGACCCCGCGTACTGGCGACGCGGTCGGTCTAGGCTTTCATCCAGTAGCAGACGAAATGGAGAAGGGCATCATGGGCGCGACGGGAAACTTGATGGTACGGATACAGGGCTGGCTTGACTGGACGCGCGGCGCGGACTTCCTGGCGCCCTTGCTGTTGCGGCTTTACCTCGCCCCCATCTTCTGGATGGCGGGGACCAACAAGCTGGACGGGCTGCTGCCGAAGGAAAGCGTGGTGATGTGGTTCGGCAACGCGGACTGGGGCCTGGGCATGCCGTTCCCGTATCTGATGGTGTTGTTGTCGGCCTATGCCGAGGTGCTGGGCGCGATCGCGCTGCTGCTTGGGCTGGCCACGCGCTGGTTCTCCATCCCGCTGATGATCACGATGGTCGTGGCGGCGGTCACCGTGCATCTCGAACACGGCTGGCAGCGCATCTCCGACCCGATGATGTGTCTGTTCAACTGTTCCGGGATCGAGCAGGCGCAGATGCGCCTGGACCGGGCCAAGTCCATCCTGCAGGAACACGGCAACTATAACTGGCTGACCGAGACCGGGAACTTTGCCATCGTCAACAACGGGATCGAGATGGCCGCGACCTTTTTCGTGATGCTGCTGGTCCTGTTCTTCTGGGGGGCGGGGCGCTATGTCAGCATCGACTACTACATCCGTCGGAGGATGATGAGCAGGGGATAACACCAAGAGCTGTGCGAGCAGCCATTACTGAACGGGGCCGGGTTCTATAGCTCAAGGGTCTATAACCCAAGGATCTATAAGCCAAGGGTCCATAATCGCAAGACGAGGAGTGAAATCATGAAGAACGATCTGTTTTCCACCAAGACCCTCGCCGGGGCCGTCGGCAGCGCGGCGATCGGTATGGCCATGGCCACCAGCCCGGTGTTCGCATCGGCCGACCTGAACCACGGCTATCAGCAGGGTGGCCAGTCGCCGCTGATGCTGGCCGAAGGGGCCTGCGGAGAAGGTACCTGCGGCGGTGCCGGAGAACCCAAGGACAGCGAAGGTAGCTGTGGCGAAGGCACCTGCGGCGGATCCGGCGACGACAAGGATTCCGAAGGGGCCTGTGGCGAGGGGACCTGTGGCGGCTAGGAGCGTCAGGCCCGTCAACCCGGCCCGCGTCAGCGGTGCCGGGCTCGGTTTGCGGCGGGCCCTTCTGGGCCCGCTGGCCGAGGCCCCGGAGGCGACGGAACGCCTGGGCTTCTTCGAGGCGGCGCCGGAGAACTGGATGCACCTGGGCGGACGCCTGGGGCGCATCTTTCGCGAATATACCGAGGCCCAGCCCTTTGTCTGCCACGGGCTGTCCCTCGACATCGGCGGGCCGCGCCCGCTGGACCGAACCTTCCTGCAGGACCTGCGGACCTTCCTGGATACTCACGGGATCGAGGATTACAGCGAGCATCTCTCGGCCTGTGGCGATGGCCAGGGGCATCTGTATGACCTGATGCCGATCCCGTTTACCGAGGCGGCGGTGCACTACGTGGCCGACCGCGTACGTCAGGTACAGGACATCCTCGGGCGCCGGATGGCCCTGGAGAACGTCTCGTATTACACCCCGGTGGGGGCCGAACTCGACGAGATCACGTTTGTTCGCGCGGTGCTGGAGGAGGCCGACTGCGACCTGCTGCTGGACGTGAACAACGTGGTCGTCAACAGCATCAACCACGGCTACGCGCCGACCGAGTTTCTCGACGCGATGCCCCTGGAGCGGGTGCGCTATCTGCATATCGCGGGGCACGAGGCCGAGGCGCCGGATCTGCGCGTCGATACCCATGGCCAGCCGATCTGCAGCGATGTCTGGGATCTGCTGGGCGAGACCTACGCGCGCATCGGCCCGGTGCCGACGCTGCTCGAGCGTGATTTCAATTTCCCGCCGCTGGAGGAGCTCCTGGCGGAGACCAACCGCATCCGCGATATGCAGCTCCAGGCGCGGGCAGGGCAGGAAGAGCGTATCCTGCATGCCTGAGACCGACTTCCAGCAGATCCAGGCGGCATTCGCGCGGCATCTGCGCGACCCCGAACGCTACCCGGCGCCGGAAGGCATCGAGAGCCGGCGCCTGGAGATCTACCGGCGGCTGTTCTTCAACAACGTGGCGAACCTGCTGGCCAGGGGGTTTCCGGTCTTGCGCGGGTTGCTGGAAGCCGCCGCATGGGAACAGCTGGTACGCGATTTCTACCGTGATCATGGCAGCGAGACGCCGTACTTCCCGCAACTGGCGGCGGAGTTCGTGCGCTACCTGGCGGACGAGCGTTCGGCGCAGCCCGGCGATCCGCCGTTTCTGGCGGAACTGGCCCATTACGAGCGGGTGGAGACCGAGCTGGTCTACGCCGAAGACGTCTGCCCCGCGGACCTCGACCGCACCGGCGACCTGATGACCGGGGTCCCGGTGTTCTCCGCCACCGCGCGTCTGCTCGCCTACGAGTATCCGGTGCATCGCATCGGGGCGGAGTTCCAGCCGGAACAGCCGGGTGAGGTCCCGACCTATCTGCTGGCCTATCGCTCGGGCGAGGAGCGGGTGCGCTTCGCCGAGCTGAATCCGCTCGGTGCCCGCCTGCTGTGGCGTGTGCTCGAGGCGCCGGCGACGGGCGCCGAACAGATCCGTCGGGTGGCTGGCGATTTCGAACTGGAGGTCACCGATGACCTGGTCGCCAGTGGCCGCCAGCTCCTGGAGCACTACCGTGGCCTGGGCGCCATTGTGGGGACGCGGCCGGAAGGCGTTTCCGGCTGAGGGAGAGGGACTGGACGCCGGCACCGCAGACCCGGACGCCCGGGCATGGGAAAGGTCGGTGAAAGACGCTAGTTACTGAAACAGAAAGCCTTTGGGAAACATTGATCAGTGTTTCCCCGGTTTCAGTGAGGCGAGCGTCAATGGGCGGCAAGCTGAGGGGCTGGTTCAGGTATCTGGTAGACGGAGTCGGGCGTCGAGTGCCGAGGGCTGATGTCCTCCGGGTTCCTCGGCGGCACCGGATACGGGCCCAACTGCGCCGGCACAGCGTCGCCATGATCTCGCTGATGATCGCGATCTCCTCCCTCGGCTACAACACCTGGCGCAACGAGACATCGGAACTGCACCGCAACTGGCGCCAGGCGTCCTTCGAACTGACGCGCGAGATCAACGAACTCCAGCAGGTAGTTCTTTACCGGCGTTATTTCCATCCGGTCGAGAGCGATGTGCCAGCCGGGATTGGCGATGCGGAAACCTGGATACGGGGCTGGGGCCGCGCGGCCAGCGTACGGGATCTGACCTCCGTCCTACCGGATCCACTGCCGGCGCATGGGCTCCATCTGCACACTACCTGGGCGCAGCATGCGCGGCACCTGCACGGGGACGACGAATTGGCCCGCGAGGCGGAGGAGGCGCTGCTGACGGCTCTGGACGACACCCGCGACTCGGTTCTGGAGCTCATCCGGAATCTGCGGTGAGGCCGGGGCCGGTGGTTCAGTAACCCAGCTCGAGCGCGGGCTCGTCGAGGGCGGCGGCCTGCTCGCGCAGGGTGAGGATGTGGTCTTCCCAGTAGCGCGGGGTGTAGAAGACCGGGAAGCCGTCGATGAAGGCCGGGTCGTCGGCGCGGCGGGCCAGCCAGGCGGCATGCCGCAGGATGCGCAGCGTGCGCAGCGGGGCGATCAGCCCAAGCTCGCGCCGATCCAGCGGCACGAAGGTCTCGTAGCCCTCCAGCAGGGCCTGCATCTGCCACGCCATCTCCGGGGGCTCGCCGGACAGGAACATCCACAGATCCTGCATCGCCGGACCGGTGCAGGCA
Source organism: Thioalkalivibrio sp. ALE25 (assembly GCF_000377285.1). Lineage (NCBI taxonomy): Bacteria > Pseudomonadati > Pseudomonadota > Gammaproteobacteria > Chromatiales > Ectothiorhodospiraceae > Thioalkalivibrio > Thioalkalivibrio sp. ALE25. The sequence continues at coordinate 57,528 of NZ_KB897934.1, forward strand.
TCGTCCAGATCCACGAAGTGCGGCCCGTCGTCGGTCCACAGGATGTTGCCGGGATGGGTGTCGCCATGCAGGCGCAGCTGCTGGACCGGGCCAATGCTGTCGAGTGTGCGCTGGATGCGCTGGAGCAGGTCGGCGCTGAGGTCGCGGTAGACCGATTCCAGTTCCAGTGGCAGATAGCCGGAGGCGAGCACGGCCTGGCGCGCTTCCTCGCCACGTGGCACGGGATCCAGTACCGGACGCTCGCGAAAACGGTCGGCGCGCCCGACCTCGTGGATACGCGCGATGAAGCGGCCAATGCGCACCAGCGTCTCGCGCTGCTCCAGATCCGGCGCGCGGCCACCGCAGCGCGGGTAGACGGCGAACAGGAAGCCCGCGTGTTCGTGCAGCGTTTCGCCCCGATCGTCCGCCAGCGGGGCGACCACCGGGACCTCGCGCGTGGCCAGTTCCTGGCTGAAGGCATGTTCCTCGCGGATGGCATCCGGCGACCAGCGCCCGGGCCGGTAGAACTTGGCGATCACCGGCGTGGCGTCCTCGATGCCGACCTGGTAGACCCGGTTCTCGTAGCTGTTCAGCGCCAGCAGGCGCCCGTCGCAGCGCAGCCCGGTGGTCTCGACCGCGTCGAGGATCACCCCGGGCTTCAGTGCGTCGTACGGATGCGGTTGCGATGTGTTCATACTTGCAGTGTACGGGTTTGCCGCGCATGGTTTCGCCGAGCTGCACGCGAGGAACCGCGCTTGAACCGTTACTACTGGGGGCTGCTGGCCGCACTGATGGCTCTGGTCGGCGTCTGTCTGCTGGCCGGAGTGGGAACGGGGCTGGACCTCGAGAGCCTGAGGGCCGCGCGCGGGGAGATGGAGGCGTGGCGGGATGCACGGCCCCTGTCCACGGCCGCGTTGTTCTTTGTCGCGTATGCGGTGGTCGCCGCGTTTTCCGTGCCGGGCATCGTGGTGATGACCCTGGCGGGCGGTGCCCTGTTCGGGGTGGTCTGGGGGGCGTTGCTGTCGTCACTGGCCTCCACGCTGGGCGCAACGCTGACCTTCCTGGCAGCCCGCGCGCTGGCGCGCGATGCGGTGCAGCGGCGTTACGGGCGGCAGCTGGGGCGGATCAATGAAGGCTTCGTCCGCGAGGGCGCGTTCTATCTTTTCGCGTTGCGGATGATTCCGGTGTTCCCGTTCCTGCTGGTGAATGCCGGGATGGGACTCCTGCCGATCCGGACCTGGACCTATTTCTGGGTGTCGCTGGTGGGCATGCTGCCGGCCACGGTCGTTTTCGCCAATGCCGGTACGCAGTTGGGGCAGTTGCAAGGGCTGGACGGGCTGCTGTCGCCGGTGCTGCTGCTGTCCCTGGTCGCGACGGGTGTGTTTCCGCTCCTGGCGCGCTGGGGCGTGACCGCGGTTCGCTCGCGGCGCCGGCATGCCGGCAGGGGTTGAACCGACTGCTGTATCTGCAGGTGCGTATATACTCCTGTTGTCCGTTAAGCTGCGCGTTTGGAACGAGAGTCGCGGGATTCAAGTCTCAAGGCTTTCGGGATCGATTCGCCTGTCTGCCGAGTGCGCTGCCAGGCCCAAGGAGAGTTAATTACATGACATTGAATGTTCTTCTGCGCCAGGGTCAGGCGGCGCTTCTCGCGCTGGGTCTGATGGGGCTCGGCATGGCGGTGCAGGCGGAAGACGAGCCGCTGGATCGACCGATCGAAAAGGTGCTGGAGCCGATCCAGCTGACCGACCGGGTCTACTACTTCTATGGCTCGCTCGAGAACCGCACGCCGGTCAATCTGGGGTTCACCAACAACACCGGTTTTGTGGTCACGGACGAGGGCGTGGTGCTGATCGATTCCGGCCCGAGCTACAAGGTAGCCCAGCGCATGGAAGAGGCGATCGCCGGCGTGACCGACAAGCCGATCACGCACGTGATCTCCGTAGGCTCGCAGGACCATCGCTGGCTGGGGAACGGGTACTTCCACGAGCAGGGCGCCGAACTGGTGGCACTCCAGCGGACCGCGAGTACCCAGGCCGAACGGGGCGAGGGGCAAATCGCCTCGCTGGCCAACTCCGTGGGTGAGGAGGCGATGGAGGGCACCGAGCCGGTTCCGGCACCGAACCCCGTGGATGCCGATGAGTACACCCTGAGCGTGGGCGGCGTGGACTTCGAGCTGATCTATGCCGGGGATGCCCATTTCCCGGGTGACATCATGGTCCATCTGCCGGGCGAGGACGTCGTCTTTACCGGCGATATCGTCTACACCGAGCGCATGCTGGGGATTCATCCGTTCAGCAACCCGGTGGAAAAGCTGGAGGCCTTCCGGCACCTGGAGTCCATTGACCCGGAGATTGTGGTGCCGGGTCATGGCCGGGCGACGGATATGGTCGAGGCGCGCCAGGATACCGGTGATTACCTCGAGTTGCTGGTGCGCGAAGTGCGCGCGGGGATCGAAGACTGGGAATCCCTGAGCGAGGTGGTGGACCGACTCGCGGATCTGGAAGAGTTCAAGCATCTGCGTCATTACGATGACTGGCACCGCCCGAACGTGAACCGGACCTACCTGTTTATCGAAGGCAACATGTAAGCCACCCCTAGGGAGACGCTGATTGAATCGCGCGTCCGCGCTCGATTCGCTTTTGCGTGCGAACAAGGCGCGGTGACCGCCGTGCAGTCATTCTGCACAAGGGAGCCGTAACGCCGTGCGCGCGCAAAAGCGGCCGAGCCCCGGCTTTCAATGGCTTGTGGGGTTGGTGCCCCCTGTTCCCCGATCCTGCGTTGCGCCGCTTGCGGGTAGAACCACTACCCGCTGCACGACGCGCCTTGTCTCGGAAAACAGGGGGCGCCAACGCGGACGTGCGATTCAATCAGCGTCTCCCTTGGGAATCCCGGCTGCAGGCCGGGAAACCTGCCGACGGCGCGGGGCGTGTGATACGCTTCGCGCCGTTGTCGTTTCCGGCAATTCCAATCTTTTACACGCGACGTTCGACCCCGCGTATGGGTCGGCGAAGGAGCCTCGCAATGCCCGCAGTAACCCTCCCCGACGGCAGCCGCCGCGAGTTCGATCATCCGGTCACCGTGCTGGATGTGGCCAAGGACATCGGTCCGGGCCTCGCCAAGGCGACCCTGGCCGGCAAGGTGAATGGCCAGCTGGTCGATGCCCGCCACGAGATCGACGATGACGCCGAACTCGCGATCGTGACCGACCGCGACCCGGAGGGGGTGGAGATCATCCGGCATTCGACCGCGCACCTGATGGCGCAGGCGGTCAAGCAGCTCTTTCCCGAGGCCCAGGTCACCATCGGCCCGACCATCGAGAACGGCTTCTACTACGACTTTGCCTATGACCGCGGCTTCACGCCGGAGGATCTGGAGAAGATCGAGAAGCGGATGAAAGAGCTGGCCAAACAGGACCTGCCGGTGGAGCGCTCGCTGATGGATCGCGACGAGGCGGTGAAGTACTTCCGCGACATGGGCGAGGAGTACAAGGCCGAGATCATTGCCAGCATCCCGCAGGGCGAAAACATCTCGCTGTACAAGCAGGGCGACTTTGTCGATCTCTGCCGCGGCCCGCATATCCCTTCCACCGGCAAGCTGAAGGCCTTCAAGCTGACCAAGGTGGCCGGCGCCTACTGGCGCGGCGACTCCGACAACGAGATGCTGCAGCGCATCTACGGCACCGCCTGGCCGAACAAGGACCAGCTGAAGGAATACCTGGAACGCCTGAAAGAGGCCGAGCGCCGCGATCACCGCAAGATCGGCCAGGAGCTGGATCTCTTCTCGATCCAGGACGAGGCCGGTGGCGGCCTGGTGTTCTGGCACCCGAAGGGCGCGCGCATTCGCCGCGAGATCGAGAAGTACTGGTACGACATGCACGAGAAGGCGGGTTACGACTTCGTCGTGTCGCCGCACATCGCGAACCTCGAGCTGTGGAAGACCTCCGGCCACGCGGACTTCTACGCCGAGTCCATGTACGAGCCGATGGAGGACGAGCATCAGGCCTTCCAGCTCAAGCCGATGAACTGCCCGTTCCATGTGCTGATGTACAAGGACCGGTTGCACTCCTACCGCGACCTGCCGCTGCGCTGGGCGGAGATGGGCACGGTGTACCGCCGCGAGATGTCCGGTGCGCTGCACGGGCTGATGCGTGTGCGCGGTTTCACCCAGGACGACGCCCATATCTTCTGCCGCGAGGACCAGATCGAGGCCGAGGTGATGGCGGTGATCGACCTGACGCTGGAGGTCCTGCAGACCTTCGGCTTCGAGAAGTTCGACGTGAACCTCTCGACCAAGCCCGAGGACGCGGTCGGCTCCGACGCGATCTGGGAGCACGCGACCGCTTCGCTGCGCTCGGCGATCGAGAAGAAGGGGCTGAAGTATTCGGTGGACGAGGGCGGTGGTGCGTTCTACGGACCGAAGATCGATATCAAGATCCACGACGCGATCGGCCGCGAATGGCAGTGCTCCACGGTACAGCTGGACTTCAACCTGCCCGAGCGCTTCGACATGGAGTACGTGGCCGAGGACAACGAGCGCCGTCGCCCGATCATGATCCACCGCGCGCTGCTGGGGTCGGTGGAGCGCTTCTTCGGCGTGCTGATCGAGCACTACGCCGGGCACTTCCCGACCTGGCTGGCGCCGGTGCAGGCCGAGGTGCTGACCATTACCGAGCGCCAGGACGACTACGCCCGCGAGGTCACCAAGACGCTGCGGGACAAGGGTTTCCGGGTCGAGTCCGACTTGAGAAACGAGAAGATCGGCTTTAAGATTCGCGAGCACACGCTCAAGCGCGTGCCGTATCTGCTGGTCCTTGGAGACAAGGAAATGGAAAACGGGCAGGTCGCGGTACGCACGCGAAGCGGAGAAGACCTCGGCGTGATGAGTCTCGAGGCCTTCGGCGAGCGCCTCCGGGAGGAGGTCGCGAGTCGCCAACACTGAACCTTGAACTGGAGAGAAGGCTATTAGCGCAGCGAAAACGGTCCGCCTGAACGATCAGATCACCAGCCCGCAAATCCGACTGATCGACGCCGAGGGCGAGAATCGCGGCGTCTGCAGTACTGCAGAGGCCCTGGAAATGGCCGCGGAAAGCGGTCTGGACCTGGTCGAAATCTCGCCGAATGCCGAGCCGCCCGTGGCCCGGATCATGGACTACGGCAAGTACAAGTTCGAGCAGGCGAAGAAGGCGCAGGAAGCCAAGAAGAAGCAGAAGCAGATCCAGATCAAGGAAGTGAAGTTTCGTCCGGGTACGGACGAGGGCGACTACAACGTCAAGCTTCGCAACCTGCGCCGCTTCATCGAGGCCGGCGACAAGGGTAAGGTCACCATCCGCTTTCGCGGGCGCGAGATGCGCCACCAGGAACTCGGTGGCGAGCTGCTCGACAAGATCGAGCAGGACATGGCCGATATTGCGGTCGTGGAACAGCGCCCGAAGATGGAAGGGCGCCAGATGATCATGGTGCTGACCGGCAAGAAGAAGTAGGCCGGTCAGACAACAAGGGCGGTCGGGTCTCCGCATACCCGTATCGCCTTTTCACAAACGGCCGGCCCGAATCGGGTACGGCCCCAAATGCCGGAGAGAGTAATGCCGAAGATCAAGACCAATCGGGGTGCGGCCAAGCGCTTCACCCGTACCGGGTCGGGGAAGTTCAAGCGGTTCCAGTCGCACCGCAGCCACATCCTGACCAAGAAGCCTACCAAGCGTAAGCGTCACCTGCGCAGTCCGGCGATGGTGCACGAGTCGGATGCCCCGGCCGTGCGCAAGCTGCTGCCGTACCGTTGAACTGACCGAGGAATCGAGACATGCCACGAGTCAAGCGCGGTGTAACCGCTCACGCCCGTCACAAGAAGGTCCTGAAGCAGGCCAAGGGCTACTACGGCGCCCGGAAGAACGTCTTCCGCGTTGCCAACCAGGCCGTCATCAAGGCCGGCCAGTACGCCTACCGTGACCGTCGCCAGAAGAAGCGCCAGTTCCGGTCGCTGTGGATCGTCCGCATCAATGCGGCGGCCCGTCAGTTCGATCTCTCCTACAGCCGCCTGATGGCGGGTCTGAAGAAGGCCGAGATCGAGATCGACCGCAAGAGCCTGGCCGATCTGGCCGTGCACGACCTGACCGCCTTCGGCAAGATCGCCGAAAAGGCCAAGGCCGCACTGCCGGCCTGAGCAGGATCCTGCAGGATTACCCGCCGGGCATTGCCTGGCGGGTCCCGGAAAGGGGAGGGTCGACGCCCTCCCTTTTTTGTTTCGGGAACAGGGAACACCGGGACGGCGGGTAAGCCGTCGCCCATCATTTTCGGGGAACGCACGTGGAGCAACTGCAACAGCTCGTCGCCGAGGCGCGCGACCGCATCGAGGCGGCCACCGACCTGAAGGCGCTGGATGAGGTCCGGGTGCAGTACCTGGGCAAGAAGGGGTCGATTACCGCCCAGTTGAAGGAACTCGGCAAGCTGACGGCGGAGGAACGCCCCGCCGCGGGCCAGAAGGTGAACGAAGCCAAGGCCGAGGTCGCCGGTCTGATCGAGGCGCGCAAGGAAGCGCTGGCGCAGGCGGCCCTGGCGGATCAGCTGGCCAGCGAGCGGGTGGACGTGACGCTGCCGGGGCGCCGGCCGGGGCCGGGTGCCCTGCACCCGATCACGCAGACGCTTGAACGAATCGAGACCTTCTTTGCCGGTCTCGGGTTCCGCGTGGCCGAGGGACCGGAGGTGGAGGACGACTTCCACAACTTCGAGGCCCTGAATATCCCCGAGCATCACCCCGCGCGGGCGATGCACGACACGTTCTACTTCGACGCCCACCGGGTGCTGCGTACGCATACCTCGCCGGTGCAGATCCGGACCATGGAGCAGCAGAAGCCGCCGCTGCGGGTCATCGCGCCGGGTAGGGTGTATCGCTGTGACTCCGACCTAACCCACAGCCCGATGTTCCATCAGGTGGAAGGACTGTGCGTGGATACGGATATCACCTTCGCGGATCTGCGCGGTGTGCTGAGCGCGTTCCTGCAGGCCTTTTTCGACCGTGATGATCTGGCCACCCGGTTTCGGCCCTCCTACTTCCCGTTCACCGAACCCTCGGCGGAGGTCGACATCCAGTGCGTGCACTGCGGCGGGGAGGGCTGTCGGGTGTGCAGCCATACCGGCTGGCTGGAGGTGATGGGCTGCGGGATGGTGCATCCGAACGTGCTGGCGCACGTCGGGATCGACGCCGAGCAGTACACGGGCTTTGCCTTCGGGCTGGGGGTGGAGCGCATGGCGATGTTGCGCCACGGCGTGAATGACCTCCGGCTGTTCTTCGACAACGATATCCGCTTTATCGGGCAATTCGGGCAGACAGGCTAATGCGTATCAGTGTGCAGTGGCTGCAGGAATGGCTGCAGATCGACGAAACCCCGGAGGCGCTGGGGCATCGCCTGACCATGGCAGGGCTGGAGCTGGACGCCCTGGAGCCCGCGGCCCCGGATTTCAGCGGCGTGCGGGTGGGGCATGTCCTTTCGGTGGAGCCGCATCCGGATGCCGATCGCCTGCGCGTGTGCCGGGTCGCGGCCGGCGCGGCGGAGCCGCTGACCATCGTGTGCGGGGCGCCCAATGTGCACGAGGGCATGCGTGCGCCTGTGGCCGTGGTGGGGGCGGTTTTGCCCGGCGATTTCCGGATCAAGCGCTCGAAGCTGCGCGGGGTGGCCTCCGAGGGGATGCTCTGCTCGGCGCGCGAGCTGGGCCTGTCCGAGGATGCGGCGGGACTGATGGCGCTGCCATCGGACCTGGAGGCCGGCCTGGACCTGCGCGAGGCCCTGGGGCTGGACGACATCATCCTCGAGGTGGACCTGACCCCGAATCGGGCGGATTGCCTGGGGATGCGGGGTATTGCCCGCGAATGTTCGGCCTTGCTCGATCGCCCGCTGCACGCCCCGGACATGCCGGGCGTGCAGGTGGCCAGCGAAGCCCGTGTGGCCATTGAGGTCCGCGATGCGGAGGCCTGCCCGCTGTATGCGGCGCGGGTGCTGGAGGGGCTGGACGCGAAGGCTGCCACACCGGTCTGGATGACGGAACGCCTGCGGCGTGCCGGGGTGCGTCCGCTAAGCGCCATCGTGGATGTGACCAACTACGTCATGCTGGAGCTGGGCCAGCCCCTGCATGCCTTTGATGCCGGGCGCGCCGGTGAACGGATCATCGTGCGCCGCGGGGAAGGGGGTGAATCCCTGGCCCTGCTGGGTGGGGAGGAGACGGTGAAGCTGTCGCCCAGGGACGTGGTGATTGCTGGAGAGGATGGGCCGCTGGCGCTCGCCGGCGTGATGGGCGGGGCCACCAGTGCGGTCGACGACGCCACCACGCGGGTAATCCTCGAGTGCGCTCATTTTACCCCGCGTGCCCTGGCCGGCCGCGCCCGGGCCCACGGGTTGCACACCGATGCCTCGCACCGCTTCGAGCGCGGGGTCGATCCCACCCTGGTCCCCCGGGCCATGGAGCGCGCCACAGAGCTTCTTCTTGCGATCTGCGGAGGGCAGTGCGGCCCGATCGAGCAGACCGGCGAGACGCCGGCTCCGCACCGGGAGAGCGCGATCACCCTGCGCCCGGAGCGGGTCCAGCGGCTGCTGGGGATCACACTCGATGCCGCCGAGATCGAACGCATCCTGCGGGCGCTGGACTGCGAGGTCGAGACGGTCGGTAATGGCTGGTCGGTGCGGGCGCCGCGCGCGCGGTTCGATCTGGAACGCGAAGAGGACCTGATCGAGGAGCTGGCGCGGGTGCACGGCTACGATGCCCTGCCGCAGACCCTGCCGACGCCCGTGGCGCCGGTGACCCCGGACAATGCCCTGCGGTCACTGCGCGACGGGCTCGCGCGCCGCGGGTTTCACGAGATCATCAGCTTCAGCTTTGTTGCGGCGGACACGGCCCGGGCGTTCTATCCGGACGTCGAACCCCTGGCCCTGGCCAATCCCATCTCGTCCGACCTGGCGGTGATGCGTCCCGGGCTGTGGCCGGGACTGGTAACCACCGCGGCGTACAACCAGGCCCGCCAGCAACCGGATCTGCGGCTGTTCGAGCACGGTCTGCGGTTTGTGCCGGATGCCTCGGGCTTGCGCCAGGAGGCACGCCTGGCCGGTCTGCTCGGTGGCCGGGCGGCACCGGAGCACTGGGAAGGGACACCGAGGAAGATCGATTTCTTTGACGCGAAGGGGGTAGTGGAGACCCTCTGCGAGCGGCTCTCCGGGGAGCTGGGCTTCCGTATGGAACGGCACCCGGCGCTGCATGATGGTCAGTCAGCGCGCGTCCTGGTGGATGGCCAGGCGATTGGCTGGGTCGGGCGGTTGCACCCCTCCCTGTGCGAGCGATTCGACGTGGAGCCCGTCTACCTGTTCGACCTGGACGCGGTCGCCGTGGCCCGCGCGCCGGTGGCCCAGTTCAGCCCGCTGTCGCCCTATCCGTCGATCCGGCGCGATCTGGCGGTGGTGGTCGGCGAATCGGTCGCCGCCGGCGACGTCCTGGCGGCCATCCGGGAGCTGGACCTGGAGCCGGTGCAGGATGTCCGCCTGTTTGATCTGTACCAGGGCAAGGGCTTGAATCCGGACGAGAAGAGCCTGGCTTTGGGCTTGATTTTACGGGCTTTTGATCGCACCCTAGGCGAACAGGATGTGGCTGGCGTCACCGACGCGGTGATGCAGCATCTCCAGGCCCGGTTCAACGCAACCCTGAGACAATAAGGCGATGGCAGCTGTTACCAAGGCGGATCTTGCCGCCGTGCTAAACGAGGAACTGGGTCTCAACAAGCGGGAGGCCAAGGAATTCGTCGAGATGTTCTTCGAGGAAATGCGCCAGTCGCTGGAAGCAGGCGAGGGCGTAAAACTCTCGGGCTTCGGCAACTTCATCCTGCGCGACAAGAACCAGCGTCCGGGACGCAATCCGAAGACGGGCGAGGAGATCCCGGTATCCGCGCGACGCGTGGTTACCTTCCGCCCGGGGCAAAAACTGCGCGAGCGGGTAGAGAGCTATGCTGGAGGCGAGTAACCACCAGGAACTGCCCGCGATCCCGGGCAAGCGCTACTTCACGATCGGCGAGGTGGCGGAGCTGTGCCAGGTCAAGCCGCACGTGCTGCGCTACTGGGAGCAGGAATTCCCGATGCTGGCGCCGGTGAAGCGCCGCGGGAACCGCCGCTACTATCAGCGCCAGGACGTGATCCTGATCCGCCAGATCCGGGCTCTGCTGTACGAGGAGGGCTACACGATCAATGGGGCCCGCCAGAAGCTCTCCGGTGATGAGGCGAAGGGCGATCGCCAGCAGGCCCAGCAGATCATCCAGGACACCATCTCCGAGCTCGAGTCCGTACTGCGCACGCTCCGCGCCTGACCTTCCTTGTGCCCGCGTTCAGAAAGTCTTTTTGAAGCACAGAGGGCACGAAGTTCACGAAGAAGGTCTTTCGGGTCTGGTCGCGGGTTAAAGGGCCGCATCCATTGGGGCGCATCCCGTCTCCGAATCCGCGAGCCATCGATGCCTTCCGTTCCCTCGCGTTTCTCTGTGTCCTCCGTGCACTCTGTGGTGAACTAAACAGCCGTGTGCCGTGATGGGCGCTCGGTTCGCTTTGACGGTGTTGGGTGCTTTCGTGACGGCGGGGAATCGGATATAGTTCGCGGCTTCGGGGCGTGGCGCAGTCTGGTAGCGCATCTGCATGGGGTGCAGAGGGTCGCAGGTTCAAATCCTGCCGTCCCGACCAAACGGGAAGCATCAAAAAGGCCGCTTGTAGCGGCCTTTTTTGTGTCTGACGTCCGAGTTTGTCCGGGCGGGTCTATTCCATCGAGCGGCGACGCGCCTCGCGCTGGTAATGCAGCAAGGCGAGGTTGGTCTGGCGCTCCAGCCACTGGGTCATCCCGACAATCTCGAAGCCGGCGTATTCGTAGCCCTCCCGCGTACTGCGCCGCCGGTTGGCCAGGCGCAGGTCGCCCGAGAGCCGCTCACTGACGTCGGGGAGCAGCAGATTGGTGAACGCGAGGGTGGTGCCGGTCTCCAGCGTGTCGAGCGTGGCCGTGGCCAGCTCGATGCACATGCCCTGGCCCGAGAGATCGACGAGCTCGCCGATGACCGGGTCCTTCCAGCCGGGCGCGCGCAGTTCGATCTGCGGGCGCTGGGCCATGGGGATGTGAACGCGGAAGGTTTCGCGGCGCTGGAGATGCTCCAGTGTTTCGGGATAGGGGCAGGCGTACAGGGCGCCGCCTTCTTCATGTTCGATCCGGGCCACGGTGGTGGAGAAGCGTACGGCCACGCCGCGCAGCGCGGCGAATACCCGCAGGGGCATACCGGAGGTGACATGCTGGTGCGCGCGCGGCGGATTCAGTTCGTCGAGAAAGAGTTCCTTCGCGGCGGGGTCCAGCCGGACCAGGGCCGAAGTGTACAGCGGGCCGTCGGCGTCGAGCCGGACGCTGACCAGGGTGAGCTTGTGGTCTAGGTCCTTGAGAATGCCGGCGATCCGGTCCGGCTTGTCGACCGTGTAGTCGGTTTCGTCCATGCGTCCGTGACGTTAGCTGGGTGTGAGGACGCAAGGTACTGGTCGAGCATCCGAAATGCCAGCATCGGTGCGAATAAGCTGCATCAGGCTTGTGTGATACGGCGTCCGCCACGGGTGTTGGGGCGGGTGCGCCCGTAGGGGTCGTAGGTCGCCGCCGGGCCGGCCTCTTCGCCGCGCAGGATCTGCATGGAGAGCTCCACGCGCTGGCGATCGCGATCGATCAGGCGTGCGTTGCCCTGGTTGAGGGTGTTGCAGCGCTCGATGGACTGGCGCAGGGCCTGCCAGTGATCGTTGAGGACGGCACCGTCGTCCATGCGCGAGAGCAGGCGGGCCATGCCCTCGGGCGTGAATGACTCGCTCGCGGCCTCGGCGATAGCGCGCTGCTGGCGGGTCTCGGTCTCGAGTTCCTGCAGCAGCCCCTGCTTGGTCGCCACGACTTCCTGCAGGGTCTCCGGGGTGCGCGCCTCGACCGCGCGGGTCTCCTGGATCAGGGCCTCTTCCAGTTGGTGGGCCAGCCGGATCGAGGTTTCCAGGGAGCGCAGCAGGCGATGGCGCGTGTCGGTGTTCATCGGTGAGGTCCGTGATTAGCGCAGCAGGCGCTCGAGGTCGATCATGCGGTCGGCCAGCTGTTCGTTGTCCACCGGGTAGTTGCCGCTGGCGATCGCCTCGCGCAGCTCGGCCACACGCGCCGCGTCGAACGGGGCGTTCTCGCCGGCGCTGGCGGCCGAACTCATCGCCTGGGCGGCGCCGGTCAGGGTGAGCGAATCGTTACCGGTGGTCACGGCGCTATCCGACCCTTGCGCCCGGTTGGGCGCGCCGCTGGAGTCCTCGCGGCCCTTGACCGTGGAGCTCTGGCCGTCGGGGCGCAGACTGTTCGTATTGAGGCCCTTGATATCCATTGTGCCGTCCTGTCGTTGTAACTGTGCTGCAAGTGTTTACGGCCGCGTGTGCTGAAACTGTAGCCCTGTGGCGGTGGTTTTTGTAACACCAATCACAGAGTCGGCATCAAAGTGTCACCCGGACGTGCCCGGAGGGCTGGATTTCGCCCTCGACCACGCGCCCGGACGAGGTGTTCCTGACCCGGATGCGGTCCCCGAGGGTGCCGTTTTCCAGGGCCTCGCCCTGCATGCGGATGGCGATCGAGCCGTTTTCGGCAAGGATCGTGACCCGCTGGCCGCGGCTGACGATCTCGCGCTGGGTGACGTGCTGTGTGCCGATGATCTGGCCCGGACGAATGCTGCGCCGGGTCTGCTGACCGATGAGGGCCGACTTGTCTTCATGATAACTGCCCGCGTGGCGTGACGTCTCGATGCGCTGGAAGCGCAGATCGCCGCTGGTCAGCGTGTGCTGGCGAGGGAGGTTGCGACTGGCCACCAGCACCTGAGCGTAACGTTCCACCGTGGCCGGGACATACAGCTGCCAGGTGACCGGGCCCGCACACTGAAGGTGGATCGCGGTATTGCCGTCGCGGCGGCCGCCGGGCGGGAAACGGGCGTTGAGTCCTTCATGGCAGTAGGCCAGCCGGAGCCGGTTGTCGAGCTGGCCGATCTCGATATTGATGTCGTCGCTATGTTCGGCGTCCAGCTCCTGCAACAGAAACTGTTCCGCGGCCGCGCGGATCTCCGCAACGGGGTGGATCTCGGCGTGGGCCGGCACGGAGAGCGCGAACCACGCCACGAGAGCCATGAGCCCCATGGGGATGCAGCGTGATGTACAGGTTGTATGTGGATGCATATGCCGGTCCTCGCCGCCCGAGGGAATACCCCGGGTCTGCCGCGTCCGTTCGCGGACCCGAAGCTATGCAGGTTTGATGCCAGTTGTCCGGGCAGTGCCCGACTCAAGGCCCGGCGTTCGATGCCGTTATCCCTGGGAAGCGGCGCCAGAAGGCGCATACAGGCGATTGCAAATGACAGCCCGGGGGTGCGCGGTGCACACTGACCTCCCGGGAGCGGCTCGCGGCAGATGGGCGCGGGACAAGGAGAGCAGCACCATGAGTCAATTCATTGACGATGTGAACCAGCGAACGCAGCTGGTGGGTCAGAACCGGATGGAACTGCTGCTGTTCCACCTGGGTGGATCACAGACCTTCGGAATCAACGTGTTCAAGGTGCGCGAGGTGATCCCGTCGCCGCCGCTGCGCCAGATCCCGGGGTCGATGAGTGTGGTGCGCGGTGTGGCTACGCTGCGGGGCGGCACGGTGCCGATCATTGATCTGGCGCGCGCCATGGGCCTGCGCAGCGCGGCCGGTGCCAGCGACAGCGGCGACCAGAAGGTGGTGGTCACCGAGTTCAACCGTTCGGTTCAGGGGTTCTGGGTATCGGCCGTGGACCGGATCGTGAATGTGAACTGGCAGGACGTGAAGTCCCCTCCGCGTGGTACGGGGCGCGAGTCCTTCCTGGTCGCGGTCACCGAGATCGACAACAAGCTGGTCGAGATCATCGACGTGGAACGGGTGCTTTCGATCGTCAATCCTCTGCCGACCGAGGTCTCCGAGTCCATCCGAGCGGACGCCACGCCAGCGGGGGGGCGCAAGGTCGTGATCGTTGACGACTCGGTCGTGGCGCGCAAGCAGATCGAGGGGGCGATTCGCGGTCTCGGGTTCGAATACGAGGTTTTCAAGGATGGTCAGGAGGCGCTCGACTTCCTGGAGCAGAAGGCCGGGGAGGGCCCGGTTCGCGACCAGATCGAGCTGGTGATCTCGGACATCGAGATGCCACGCATGGACGGCTATACGCTGACGGCGCGGATCCGGGACAATCCCGCCCTGAAAGATCTGAAGGTGCTGCTGCATTCCTCGTTGAGCGGCGAGTTCAATACCGACATGGTCAAGCGCGCCGGGGCCGATGCGTTTCTCTCGAAATTCAACCCCGACGAACTGGCCAACGCGGTGCTCGACCAGACCGGGCGCGAGGATCAACAGGTCGAATGACCGCCGGGGGGAACGGGGTTGCCGCCCGGCAAGGCCGGGGCGGCGTCACATGGCCGACAAGGGCCCAGTGTCGTGTCCCGCCTGCGACACCGTATACTGAAACCCGCTACCGGGGATTCCCCCTGCGTTTCGTGGCGCGGGCGCCGCTGTCAAGGACTCGTCATCAGGATGCTAATCACCATGGACTGTGCTCGGGGATGAACCGGTGATCGATTCCCGCGATTACGAGGAGTTTTCCCGCTTCCTGCAGGACTGCTGCGGCCTGGTGCTGGGTGACAGCCGTCAGTATCTGGTGTCGAGCCGACTGTCCCGGCTGCTCGACGAGTTCGACTTCAAGAGCGTGCCGGAGCTCCTGCACGCGATGCGGCAAGCCCCGAATCCGCGGCTGCGCACCCGTGTGATCGACGCGATGACGACCAACGAAACCTCGTGGTTTCGCGATGGCTTTCCGTTCGAGATCCTCCGGCATGTGTTGTTGCCGGAGCTGGCTGCGAAGGGAAGCAGCATCAAGGTCTGGTCTTCCGGCTGTTCCAGTGGCCAGGAGGCCTACAGCATCTCCATGGTCGTCTCCGAGTGGGAGGAATCCCGCCCCCCGCGCAAGGTGCCGGTATCCATCCTGGGGACGGACCTGTCGGAGAAGATCCTGGATGACGCCCGGCGGGCGGTCTACGACGGCCTGAGTATTGTGCGCGGGTTGAGCGAGAGCCGCCGCGCGCGCTTCTTCGAGACCGTGACGGACGGCCACAAGGTCGTTCCCGAGGTCCAGCGGCGCTGTCGTTTTCAGAAGCTCAACCTGATCGACAGCTACGCGGCACTGGGCAAGTTCGACCTGGTGTTCTGCCGCAACGTGCTGATCTATTTCTCCGGCGAGACCAAGCGACAGGTTCTTGACGGTATTGCCCGGCAGATGAATCCGGGCGGCTATCTGTTTCTTGGCGCTTCGGAGACGGCCGGCCCGTACACCAAGGCCTTCGAGACGGTTCGCACCGACTACGGCTCGGTCCTCCGGCTCAAATCCTGACGCCCCTCCGTCGCAGGGCCGCCAGGTCCGAAACGCCCGCGCAATGCGGCCGCGACTCGAATTGCCCCCTTCCCACGTTTCCCGCTAAGGGCGTCCCCAGCCGAGACGGATTCCCGTCGCTGGCATAGCGATTGCATCGGTCTCCTCGCAAAGGGCCGCAATGGCTGCGTCCCGGTTCTGGTAGCGAGGGTCCGCCACGGGCGGACAGGACGGAAACGATGAGTCTCTCTCTCGACAAGGCGATGGGCATCCTGCCGCAGGCGGTCAACGTGCGCGCCCAGCGCATGGAGCTGCTGGCCTCCAACATCGCCAATGCGGACACCCCGAACTACAAGGCGCGCGATATCGACTTTCGCGCGGTGCTCGAGTCCGCGGCTGGGAGCGGCAATCACTTGCCCATGGCGCGTAGCCAGGCGGCGCATATCGACCCCAATGCCGGGGCGATGAACGGGCAGGCCGAGGCGCTTTATCGCGTCCCTTCGCAGGCGTCCCTGGATGGCAACACGGTGGATCCGCAGATGGAACGTGCCGCCTTTGCCGAGAACGCGATCCAGTACCAGAGCAGTCTGGAATTCCTCAATCGCCGGGTCTCCGGCATCCGCGAAGCCCTGAGGGGCGACCGTTAACGCGGGCCTGATCGGGAGATCGATGTCGTGAGCAATATGTTCAGTCTGTTCAATACCTCGGCTTCGGCGCTGTCGGCGCAGTCGGTGCGCCTGAATACCGTGGCCTCGAATCTGGCCAACGCGAACACCGCCGCCACCAACCCGGACGAGGCGTATCGCGCCAAGCAGGTGCTGTTCCAGAGCGTGATGGATCAGGCCAACCCCAATGGTGCGGCGACGTCCGTGCGGGTGGCCGGCGTGACCGAGTCGCAGGCCGCGCCACAGGCCCACTACGAGCCACACCACCCGCAGGCGAACGAGGAGGGCTACATCTTCCGCCCGGCGATCAGCGTGGTCGAGGAGATGGCCAACATGATGTCCGCCTCGCGCAACTACGAAGCGAACGTCGAGGTGATGGAGACCTCGCGTCAGCTGCTCCAGCGCACATTGCAGATCGGCCAAGGCTAGAGGAGCCCGCCATGACACAGATTTCCCCCGAATTGCTGGATCGCCTCGGCCTGTCGCGCCCGGAGAAGAAGCCGGAAGGCGAGATGGACCGCCTCGGGCAGTCCGACTTCCTCAAGCTGATGACCACCCAGCTGGAGAACCAGGACCCGATGGAGCCGATGGATAACGGTGATTTCCTCGGCCAGATGGCGCAGTTCTCCACCGTGACCGGCATCGAGCAGCTGTCCAAGTCCTTCGAGAAGCTGGCGCAGTCCCTGGGGCAGAACCAGACGCTGCAGGCGGCTTCGCTGGTTGGCAAGGATGTACTGGTGCCCGTCGAGTTTGGCGAACTGGGGCCCGACGGGCGGGTGAACGGCGCGGTCGATCTGGAGCGCGCCACCGAAGAGCTGCAGATCGACGTGTACAGCCCGAATGGCGAGCGCATTCGCCGCATGAATATGGGCGCTGCCGGCAGCGGCCTGCAGGAGTTCACCTGGGACGGCATGCGCGACGACGGCACCTTCGCGCCACCGGGCGTCTACGAATTCAAGGCCACGGCCCGCTCCGGGACCCAGTCGGAGGCCGTGGATACCTTTCTGGATGCCCGCGTGGAAAGCGTCGCGGTGGGCAGTGACTCCGGGCTGGCACTGACCGTGCAGGGCCTGGGCGAGATCAGCTTTTCGGATGTACGGCGGATTGGCGGCTGACGCCCCGCAACAAGAACCCTGACGGAGGAAACACCCCATGCCCTTCAATATCGGATTGAGCGGACTCAACGCGGCCCAGGCCGATCTGCAGACCACCGGTAACAATGTGTCCAACTCGGGGACCACGGGGTTTAAACGTTCCCGTGCCGAGTTCGGCGATGTGTTCGCCCAGAGCTTCGGCGGGATCAGCCAGACAGCCATCGGCTCCGGCACACGACTGCAGGCGGTCACCCAGCAGTTCTCGCAGGGACGGACCGAGTTCACCGAGAACGGCCTGGACCTGGCGATCAACGGAGAGGGTTTCTTCGTCCTTAATGACCAGGGCAGCACGGTGTACAGCCGGGCGGGGGCCTTCCAGGTCGACCGCGACGGCTACCTGGTGAACAACCAGGGCCTGCGCCTGCAGGGCTATGACGAGGCGGGTGGTACGAATCTCGGGGATTTGCGTCTGCAAACCGATACGGCCGCCCCTCAGGCCACCGAGAATCTCGAGGCACTGATTAATTTGCGTTCGGATGCGCCGGCTTTGAGTGCCGATCCGGACGATTTTGATCTCGAGGATCCGGAGACCTACAACTTCTCGACCTCGCTCACGATGTATGACTCTCTGGGCATTGCGCGGGACGCCAACCTCTACTTCGTGAAGACGGGGCAGAACGAGTGGAACGCCCATGTCGCGGTGCGTCAAGACGATGGTGAGCTGGTAGAGGTTCAGTATCCAGATGACCCGGCTACTCCTGGTACACCGGCATCTGCGCTAACACTGGACTTTGGCCCAAGCGGTCAGTTGAACGGTGTTAGTCCCGCTGCAGAGGGATTATTCGTCCCGGGCACTAGCTTGGACGGGGCAGATGATCTGGAATTCGATATCAGCTTCGACGGTACGACCCAGTTCGGCGGAGATTTTTCCGTCAATGACCTGAATCAGGACGGCTTTGCCTCTGGACAGCTCACCGGTATCGACATCGATCAAACCGGCGTGGTGTTCGCTCGTTTCACCAATGGGCAGTCCACGGAGCTGGGTCAGCTGGCGCTGGCGAATTTCCCCAATCCGCAGGGCCTGGAACAGCTGGGTGACAACAACTGGGCCGAAACCTTTGCAGCAGGTGATGTGCGCCTGGATCGGCCCGGATCCAGCAACTTGGGGTCGGTGCAGGCTGGGGCGCTGGAGGCCTCGAACGTGGATATCGCCCAGGAGCTGGTGAACCTGATCACCGCGCAGCGCAACTTCCAGGCGAATGCGCAGACGATCTCCACGGCCGACCAGGTCACCCAGACGATCATCAATATCCGCTAAGTAACGGATAAGTAGGTAAAGAGGGCTTGAGCATGGATCGATTTCTGTACATCGCGATGTCCGGTGCGAAGGAGACGATGCACGCACAGGCCATCAACAATCACAACCTCGCCAACGCCAACACCGACGGCTTCCGCCAGGCCCTGGCCACCGCGGATACGGTGCCGGTACGCGGCCCGGGCTATGCCTCGCGGGACTACACCCAGGTGGGTAACGAGGCGGTGGATTTCAGCAAGGGCAAGATGCAGAGCACCGGCCGTGATCTGGACATCGCCATCGAGGGCGAGGGGTTCATCGCGGTGCAGGGACCGGAAGGGGAGGAGGGCTATACCCGGGCCGGTTCGCTGCATGTGGATGCCTTCGGCCTGCTGCGCACCGCGCAGGGCCACCAGGTCCTGGGGGATGGCGGGCCGATTGCCATCCCGCCGGCGGAGCAGATCGAGATTGGCACCGACGGCACGATCAGCGTGCGCCCGCTGGGCGTGGGTCCGGAGGCCCTGGCAGCCGTGGAACGCATCCGCCTGGTCAACCCCGATACGGACGACCTGCAAAGGGGTGATGACGGCCTGTTCCGCCTGGCGGATGGTGGCGAGGCCCCGGCGGATGCCGAGGTTCGCGTGGTCTCCGGAATGCTGGAGGGCAGCAACGTGAACACGGTGGAGGCCCTGACCCGAATGATCGAGCTGTCCCGTCACTTCGAGATGCAGGTGAAGATGATGGACAGCGCCAACACGCTGGAACAGAGCAGTAACCGCTTGCTGGGCCTCGGGTAATTTCCCGGGACTCGCGCGGCACTTGAGAGAAAACAGGAGAACACCATGAACCAGGCACTGTGGATCGCCAAGACCGGCCTCGACGCGCAGCACACGCGCATGTCGACGGTCTCGAACAACCTGGCCAACGTGAATACCACGGGCTTCAAGAAGGACCGGGCGGTATTCGAGGACCTGATCTACCAGACCGTGCGCCAGCCGGGCGCCCAGGCCACCCAGGATCAGCAGCTGCCTTCGGGCCTGCAGATCGGCACCGGCGTGCGCGCCGTCTCCACCGAGAAGATGTTCGAGCAGGGAAATCTGCAGCAGACGGACAACTCGCTGGACATCGCCATCGAGGGGCGCGGGTTCTTCCAGATCCTGCTGCCCGACGGCAACGTCGGCTATACCCGCGACGGCAGCTTCCAGCTGAATTCGGACGGCCAGGTCGTGATGTCCAACGGCTACCCGCTGCAGCCGGGTCTGTTCGTACCGGAGGACACGCAGTCCCTGGCCATCGGCAAGGATGGCACGGTGACCGCGCAGATCCCGGGTCAGGCGGCGCCGGTGGAGCTGGGCAACATCCAGCTGGCGGACTTCGTGAACCCGGCGGGCCTGCAGGCGGTGGGCGAGAACCTGTTCCGCGAGACCGCCGCGTCCGGCGTGGCACAGCAGTCCCTGCCGGGCCTGAACGGGACCGGCACCGTGGTGCAGGGCTCGCTGGAGACCTCGAACGTGAACATCGCCGAGGAGCTGGTGAACATGATCGAGACCCAGCGCGCCTACGAGGTGAACTCCAAGGCGATCTCCGCGGCTGACCAATCGCTGCAGTTCGTCAACCAGACCATCGGGTGATGTGATGACGCGCCTCGGAACCGTTCTCCGCCCGGCCCTGGCCGTGACCGCCGCACTGCTGCTGTCCGCCTGCGCCGCCACGCAAACAACCAAGCCGGACGACAACCCGGAATATCGCCCGGTGATGCCTGCCCAGCCGGTCCCGCAGTCGCAGAACAATGGCGGGATCTACCAGGCGGCGCATTCCCAGGGCCTCTTCGAGGACTACAAGGCGCGCAACGTGGGCGACATCCTCACCGTGATCCTGGCGGAGAGCACCAACGCGCAGAAGTCGGCGTCGACCTCCACGGGCAAGGATTCCAATCTCGACCTGGGGAACCTGTCGGCCTTCGGCCGCGATGCCACCTTCAACGGGCGCCCCCTTTTTGGCGCGAGCAATTCGAGCTCGCGTGACTTCGACGGCTCGGGGGATTCCTCGCAGAGCAACCAGCTCGACGGCGAGATTACCGTGACCGTGGCCGAGGTCCTGCCCAACGGCAACCTGGTCGTGCAGGGCGAGAAGTGGCTGGGGATCAACCAGGGCGAAGAATACGTGCGCTTTCGCGGCATCGTGCGCCCGGTGGACGTGACCACCAACAACACCGTGCTCTCCACGCAGGTCGCCAACGCTCGTGTCTATTACGGCGGTTCCGGCGTGCTGGCGGACAGCAACACCCCCGGCTGGATCACGCGCTTCTTTAACAGCCCGATCTGGCCCTTCTGACGCAGCGTGCGCGCGCCGAGGTACGACATGGACTCGATATCCCTCAAACAACCCGCGAACGACCGCCGGATCGTGGCGCTCGGCGACTGGCGGCGCTTGGCCCTGCTGGTTCTGGTAGCGCTGCTGGTGGCCGGTCCGGGGAGCGCTTCGGTGGCGGCGCAGACCGCCATCCAGCAGCAGGCGGCGATGCAGGAGCGCAGCTACATGGAGCGAGTCAAGGACGTGGCCAGTGTCTCCGGCGTGCGCGAGAACCAGCTGGTCGGGTACGGCCTGGTGGTGGGCCTGGACGGCACGGGGGACCAGACCACCCAAACGCCGTTCACCGTGCAGAGCCTGAACAATATGCTCGGCCAGCTCGGGCTGACGCCGGATGCCGGCAACCCGCAGCTGCGCAACGTCGCCGCCGTGATGGTCACGGCCGAACTGCCGCCGTTCGCCAAGTCCGGCCAGCGCATCGACGTGACCGTCTCGTCGATGGGCAACGCGACCAGCCTGCGCGGTGGCACGCTGCTGATGACGCCGCTCAAGGGGGCGGACGGGCAGACCTACAGCATCGCCCAGGGCAATCTGGTGGTCGGGGGCTTCGGGGCCGAGGGGACCGATGGTTCGCGCATCACCGTGAATGTGCCTAGTGTCGGCCGGATCCCCAACGGCGCCACGGTGGAACGCGAGGTCCCGACCGCGTTTGCCCAGGGGGATCATGTCACCCTGAATCTGCACCGCCCGGACTTCACTACGGCCAACCGCCTGGTACAGACGGTGAACGATACCTTCGGCCAGGGGGTCGCCCATGCCCTGGATGGATCGTCGGTGCGCGTGCGCGCGCCGTCCAACCCGGATCACCGGGTCGGCTTTGTCGCGGAGCTGGAGCGCCTGCCGATTGAACGTGGTGCGCCACCGGCGCGGGTGATCGTCAACTCGCGCACCGGGACGGTGGTGATCGGCTCCAGCGTGCAGGTGACCCCGGCCGCCGTCTCGCACGGCAGCCTGACGGTGACGATCAGTGAGGCCCCTCAGGTCGTCCAGCCGGCGCCCTTCGGCGCGGGCGAAACGGCGATCCAGCCGGATACCGACATCGCGATCGAGGAGGGCGACAACACCATGTTCCTGTTCGATCCGGGCACCTCGCTGGACGAGATCGTGCGCGCGGTGAATAACGTGGGGGCCGCCCCCGGCGACCTGGTCGCGATCCTGGAGGCCCTTCGCGAAGCCGGCGCGCTACGCGCGGAGTTGGTGGTGATCTGATGATTACCCCGGGCGTCGATACCCAGATGCAGGCCCGCGCGGCCCTGGCCTCTGACCCCAGTGGTCTGCAGGACCTGGCCCGGGGTGCGCGTTCGGGCGATCAACAGGGCCTGGAGGCCGTCGCCCGCGAGTTCGAGGCGATGCTGATCGGCCAGATGCTCAAGCAGATGCGCGAGGCGTCGCTGGGCGATGGCCTGTTCGACAACGACCAGAGCAAGATGTACCTGGAGATGCAGGACCAGGAATTCGCCAAGGCCATGAGCCAGGGCGATGGCATCGGCCTGCGGGATGCCCTGATGCGCCAGCTCTCCGCGCAGCAACCCGCCGATCCCGAGGCCTTGAATGACCCGGATCGCCAGGCGGCACTCGAACTGCCGCAGCGGCGGTCGGGACTGGATACCCTGCGCGTACTGCAGGGCGATGTGGAGCCCGAGTTGCAGCCGGTGGGGCCGCAGCGCCCCGATGCTGTGGCCCCGCAACCGAGCGCGGGGGCGGCGGCGCCATCACCCATCGCCTGGCCCCCGCGGGACGCCGCCGAGTTTGTGCAGAGCCTGGAGCCCCTGGCGCGGGATGCGGCCGCGGAGCTCGGGGTCGAACCCGGCATCCTGCTGGCGCAGAGTGCCCTGGAGACCGGCTGGGGACAGCACGTGCCGTCGCGCGCCGACGGCCAGCCGAGCTTTAACCTGTTCGGGATCAAGGCGGACAGCCGCTGGAACGGGGATCAGGTCTCCGTGGGCACCCTCGAGTTCCGTGAGGGGGTTGCGCAAAGGGAGCAGGCGCGTTTCCGTGCCTATGCCGATCCGTCAGAGTCGTTCTCCGATTACGTCGAGTTCATTCGCAACAATCCGCGTTACCACCGGGCCCTGCAGGCCGGGGATGACGCACAGTACATTCGCGAGCTGCAGGACGCCGGTTACGCGACGGATCCGGCCTATGCGGACAAGGTCCTGCGCCTGCGCGATCAGTTGGCCGCGCACCAGGGCAGTGGATCGACTCAAGTCGCGGCCGATGCGGCCGTTACCCGTACCGAGGGGTAGAGCATGAAGCAGAAATGGCCCAATCCGGTGGTTGAACGAGCGGTTTCGCGGGAGGCGCGGGTATGAGCGCGTCCGGGATTGGCACCTCGGCGCTGCTGGCCTTCCAGCGCGCGATTGGCACCACCAGCAACAACATCGCGAACTCCGCGACCGAGGGCTACAGTCGGCAGCGCACCGAGCTGTCCAACCTGACGCCGCAGTTCCTGGGGGGCAGCTTCCAGGGCCAGGGCGTGCAGGTGGACACGGTTCGGCGCATCTCTGACGACTTCGTGAACACCCAGCTGCGCAACTCCATCTCGGATCAGTCGAATGCCGAGCTGAAGGCCTCGCTGGCCGGGCGCATCGACGACCTGCTGGGAAGCTCCAGTTCCGGTCTGACGCCGGTACTGCAGGACTTTTTCGACGCCGGCCAGGATCTGGCCAACGACCCGACGTCCAGTGCCGCGCGCACGGTCTTCCTGACCGAGGCGGAATCCCTGGCCGAGCGTTTTGCCTCCATCGACCGGCGCATCGAGGAGCAGCGCGACATCATTAATGGCCAGATCCGCACCAACGTCGAGGAGATCAACTCCCTGACCGAAGCGATCGCCGGGCTCAACCGCGAGATCGTGTCGAAGTCGACACAGGGGACGCCCAACGACCTGTTGGACCAGCGCGACCGGGTGCTCAACCAGCTGGCGGAGAAGGTGAACGTCCGCATCACCGAACAGGATGACGGAGCGGTCAACGTCTTCGTCGGCAACGGCCAGGCCCTGGTGCTGGGCGGCAACAACCGCGAGCTGGTCGCCGAGTCGCTCACGGGCGACCCGCGCTCCCCGGACATCGGGCTGAAGACCAGTGGTGATCCGGTCAACATCTCCCGCTTCATCCAGGGCGGCGAGCTGGGTGCATTGCTGGAGACCCGAACCGGGATCATCGACGAGGCCCAGAACACCCTGGGCCGGCTCGCGGTGAGCATCGGGGCGGAATACAACCAGCAGAACAACCTCGGGCTGGACCTGGAGGGCAATCTGGGCGCGGATATCTTCGGGATTGGTGATCCGGCGGTACGTGGATTCCCCGGCAATGAGTCTGATGATGTTCCGTCTGTCGAATTCGGAGACGTGCGCGACCTGACCACGTCCGATTACCGCCTGAGTTATAACGGTACGGACTATGAACTACGGAAGCTGTCGGATGGTGAGGTCGTAGCGAGTGGCAATGGAGTCCTTGAGGCGGATGGGATCATTGTGGATACGGCTACGATTGGCGGACAGGTGGAAGGGGATGGCTGGCTGATCCAGCCGACCCGCAATGGGTCGCGCGACCTGTCGGTGGAGATGACCGACCCTAGTCGGATCGCTGCAGCCAGCGCCGTGCGGGCCGACCTTGGCGATGACAACGCCGGGGATGCCGCGATCGCGTCTGTGCGAGCAGCAGACCCGACCATCGATTTGGAAGCTCTACCCGCGGACGACCCCGATGAGGTTGTGTTCGATGCTGACATCGGGGACCGGGGCGCTTTCGTGATCGATGGAGAAGAATTTGAGCTCAGTGAGGATGGTGTGACAACCATTGAGTTCAATGGATGGGAAATGGAGGTCCGTGGTGCGCCTGCGGACGGGGATATCTTCAAGGTCAGCAGCAACGAGGGGTATCCCGGCGACAATCGCAACATGCTGGCGATGAACGAGCTGTCGGATCAGCGCCTGGTGGGCGGTGACCGGACCTTCGGGGATGGCTACAACAGCCTGCTGGCCAATGTCGGCACGCGCACCCGGCAGGCCCAGGTCGCGCAGGAGTCCGCCGATGCGCAGCTGGCACAGGCGCGGGCGCAGCGTGAGGCAGTGTCCGGCGTCAATCTGGACGAAGAGGCGGCGGATCTGATCCGCTACCAGCAGGCCTATCAGGCGGCGGCCCAGGTCATCTCGGTCAGCAACTCGCTGTTCGACTCACTGCTCGGCGCCTTCCGCCGCTAGCGCCCACCGGGAGATACGGACATGCGCATCTCGACCACCCAGATCTTCCAGACCGGGATCGACCAGATCCAGCGGGGCCAGACGGAGCTGAACCGGACCTCGCTGCAGATGGGTCGCGGCGAGCGCATCCTGAGCCCCTCCGATGACCCGAGCGGGGCCACCCAGGTCAACCAGTTCGAACGCATCATCCAGGCCACCAAACAGTACCAGCGCAATATCGACAACACCCAACCACGCCTGCAGCAGGAGGAATCGGCCCTGCAAAGCGGGACGGATCTGCTGCAGCGGGCGCGCGAACTGGTGGTGGCCGGCAACAACGATTCCCAGACCAACGAGACCCGCAGCTATCTGGCCGGCGAACTGCGTCAGTTACGAGAGGGCCTGTTCGACATCGCCAACACCAAGGATCCCAACGGCGAATACCTCTTCGCCGGGACGAAGTCCTTGCAGCAGCCCTTCCAGCAGGATGGCACGGGCGCGGTGCGCTATGAGGGGGCCGAGGGTACGGGCAGCGTCCGCGAGGTCGCAATCTCGGCCAACCGCAAGGTGCCGGTGGGCGATACCGGTGCGCGGGTGTTCATGGATATTCCGGAGAACGACGGGCGGGTCGGGGCCGAGGTGCTCAATCGGGAACCCGGCAGTACTCTTGTTGTGGAGCAAACCGGTGTAAGCGACGTTGGTGCACTGGATGAGCGCGACTACACGATTGAATTCTCTGAAGACGCCGGCGGGAACGTCCAGTTTTCCATCACCTATGTAGATGAGAATGGAGATACCCAGTTCGCCGAAGACAATTCCGGGAATTCGATGGAAGATCGGCCTTTTGTGGCCGGTGAGGCGGTCCTTTTTGAGGGGCGGAGTATCACCCTCAGTGGCACACCCCAGGCTGGGGATCAGGTCTTGTCCCGCGCCGCCGAAAACAAGAGCGTGTTCGAGACGCTGGACGCGATTATCGCGGCGCTGGAAGAGGGCGGTGCCAGCGGCACCAGCCGGGCCAATCTTGCGACCTCCAGCAACACGGCACTGGCCGACCTGGATGCGGTGCTGGGCAACTTCAGCGACATCCGGGCCGAGGTCGGCTCGCGGCTGAAGAGCTTCGATCAGCAGAAGGACCTGAACGAGGACCGCCTGGTGGACCTGAACAGCGCGGTCTCCGAGATCCGCGATCTGGACTATGCCGAGGCCATCAGCCGCTTCAACCAGCAGCAGGTGGCCCTTCAGGCCGCGCAGCAGACCTATACCCAGGTGAACCGCCTGTCGCTGTTCGACTTCCTCTGATCCATGCCCCGGCCGTGCGGATCATGGTCGCGCCTTTGTGCGACCATGACGCCATTGTGATCTGCGAGACTCCGGCATGGCCAAGAACAACGAACCCTCCGCGCCCATCCAGTACCGTTCCACCGGGCGGCCCCCGCGCTATCTGATCGTCCTGCTGATCCTGGCCGCGCTGTGGGCGGGGTTCTGGGGTGTCATCCACCTGCAGTCGGGCGAGCCCAAGCCGGTGACCCTGAATGTCGAGGAGCAGGCGGAGCTGGAGGCCAAGCTGCGGGCGTTGGGTCCGCGCGATGCGGAGCCCCGCCCCGATAGCGCACCAGGCGATCCGATCATCGATCTCGACGCCGAAGCCGAGCCGCTGGTCCCCGAACTCTACGAGGAACGCGCCGAGGCCCGGGTGGTGCAATTCAGCGAACGCGAGCTGAATGCGCTGATCGCGCAGGACCCGGACCTGGCCGGGCGGGTGGCGATCCGCCTGACGCCGGGACAGGTGAGCACGCGGGTGCGCATCGATGTGCCGCCGGATATCCCCCTTCTGGGCGGACGCGTCCTTAATGTGCGCTCGGGCGTTCGCTTTGGTACGGAAGAGGGCCAGGTGCACGCGCGGCTGGTGGGCGTCAGCGTTGCCGGGATCCCGCTGCCGGATGCCTGGCTTGGCGGGCTCAAGGACGAGGATCTGCTGGGGCTGGAGCCCTTCCAGCAACTGCGCGCCGGCATCGAATCCATCGAGGTGCGCGACGGCGAGCTGGCCCTGGAGCTCGCCCGCTGAGGGAGTGCCTTGTGGAGTCATGCATCCGTCCCCGGGCCGACGGCCTGTTCTGGACGGTGCGCGGGACCTCCCAAGGTCACACGCGATGCCGCCGCGCTGTGTCACCCCGGAAGCCGCGAAGCGGTTATCCGGGATCTGCAACGATGGACTGGGAAAGGCCTGGGGCAGGGAACTGGCGATCCCGGCTCTGCGCTGCGCTCCGGCCGTGATGACGTTTCGGCGCAAGGGCTCTCGGTGAGGCGCGGTTTGGAATCGCCTCGCGGCACCTTGCGGCAGGTGCCGTGGGTTACCGGGCGGGGCCGACGCGCAGGGTTTCGGCACCAAGGGCCTGCAGGCGGCCGCGTACGCTGAGGCTCAGGGTGGAGTGCCCGGCCTCTAGCGCCGGCTGGCTGGCGGATTCGTCCATCGCCCGCATGGCCATCATCGGCTGCGGGCCACTGTAGGAGTCATCCGGCAGTTCCACTTCCAGAACACGCAGGTGCGTGGCGCCCAGTGAGCGGGCGATGACGCGCGCCTGATCCTTCAGGTCGTCCATGGCCTCTTCGATCATGGCCTCGCGGTGTTCCTCGCGGGCCTCGGGGCTCAGGGAAAAACGGATCTGACTCACCGTGAGGTCGTGCCGCTGGAGGGTTCCCACCAGTTCGCCCAGGCGGTCGAAGTCGCCGCTGGTCAGTTCCAGGTTCTGCTGGACCTGCCAGGCGTTGATGCGGCTGCGGTCGTCGGCGTCGTAGATGGGGCGGGTCGAATAGCCAATGGTGCGGGCCTCGACGACATCGTGTTCGCCCGCGCGTTCCAGGGCCGCCTCCATGTTCCGGTTGACGGCATCCGCGGCAGTAGCGGCTTCCGGCGCGCGCGCCTCGGTCTGCATCAGCACGGTCATGTGATCGTTGGCGACCTGCCGTTCGGTCTTGCCGGTCAGGGAAAGCGTCGTGGCGCCATCGCTGCCGACAGCGGTCCCGGGGACCGCCAGCGTAAGTGCGGCGAGGCCGGCGACAAGCCAGGATGCACGGTGGACGAGCGGGATGTGGTTCGGTCGCATGGTGTTTCCTTAGAGGTCGCGCGCCAGCCGGATGCCGGCGAACACGTGACGTTTATCGGGAGTGAAGAAATTGCGCAGGGTCGTCCGGGTGAGCAGCGGGTCGCTCCAGGCACTGCCGCCGCGCAGGACGTAGTGCTTCCCGTCGAACCAGGGCAGGGAGTATTCATCATAGGGGTAGGGCCGGAAACCCGGGTAGGGTTGAAAGGGGTTCGCACACCATTCCCAGACCTGCCCTGTACCGGCTAGGCAACCGGCCTGCGCGGCATGCTCCCACTCGTGTTCGTGGGGCAGGCGGGCGCCAACCCAGCGCGCGTAGGCCGTGGCCTCGAACCAGGAGAGGCCGACGGCGGGTGCCCGGGGCTCGAGCCGCTGGGTGCCGCCCGGCAGGGTCTGGACTCGTGTGCCGTCGGACCGGCGCCCCCAGCCCAGCGGGGCGGTGACCCCCGTCTGTTCCAGCCACGCCCGGCCGGATTCGTCCCAGTGAGGGCCGGGGTGATATCCGTCGGCCTCGATGAAGGCCGCGACCTCGGCGTTGGTGACGGGGTGTGCACGGATGGCGTGGGGCGCGAGCCGCACGGTGTGTCGGCCGCGCTCGTTGTCGAAGGCGGTGATGGAATCGCTGCCGGCGATGTGTTCGCCCCCCGGGCACTCGATCCAGTCGTTGCAAGGCCAGTGCGCGGTCTCGGAGGTTTGTACAGGGCCGGCTTCGGTGTGTTGCAGGCGGGCAAACCAGCGCACCTGTTCGAGACTCTCCAGATGCATCGCGTGGTGCTGCGCGAGGAAACCGGTCAGGTAGTCGTTTTCAAGCAGGGGATGGCGGCGCACCTCCGGGTGGGCGCGCAAAAGCTCCAGGTGGTGCTGCTGACATGCCCGGCCCCACGCGAGCAGCGAGTGGCGGGGTGGGAGGCGCCCGCCGCGGCGCCATTTCGGGCTTTGCTCCGGGAAATAGAGGTCGTGCCAATCCCGCCGTGCGGGCGGCGGTTCACCCAAAATCCGTTCGTGCAGCCAGACCGCCTCGATGAAATGGCAATGGGCGTAATGCCACCCCATGGGGCTGAGGTCCGGGTGGTACTGATTGCGCCATTCGTGTTCCGGGGTGGCGAGAAGCGCCGCGTTCAGGCGGTCGTGCTGGACGGACAGGCACTCTATGAGGTCCGGTTCGGAAGCGTTCGACAGCGGATGGACGGCGTTCATATCCGGTGGAGCGCGTTACAAGGCCAGGAGTTCCGGCGGTTCGTCGGGATCCAGGATCAGCAGGTGGCCGGATGGCACCGGGCGCCAGCGCTCGCGATCCGTCAGCGGTTCCGATGCCACGACCACGCTGTCTTCGGGGAACGTCTCGTCATCGGTGGTGTAGTAGAGGCTGGGGCAGGGCGCGTTGATCGCGTGGCGGCTGGCGATGATGCGGCGTCCGTCGGACAGGATCACGTTCAGCAGGGCGGTATCCGTGCCCAGCCAGGCCTCGATGGTCGAGAACGCCTCGCCGAGGGCGCCTTCCAGCGTGGCGTTCTCGTCATCGGCCAGGTACTGCCGCACCAGCGCGAACAGGTGTTCCGAGTCGGTTGTGCCCTCGATGCTGGCTTCGATCTCGTGGCTGAGGATGTTCTGGATCTGCCGCCGCACATCCGGCCGGAACCGGCTGATCAGGCCGTTGTGGCTGTACAGCAGGCCGTCCCGGGCGAACGGCTGGGCATTGACCGAGTCGCCCCCGAAGCCGGGGGTTGCGCTGCGGATGGCCGCGATCCAGAGGGGCTGGGTCATGTCGCTGGCCAGATCTTCCAGATTGGGATCCTGCCAGAGCGGGTCGGCTCGGCGGTAATGGCGCGCCATGCCCCCGGCCCCGAACCAGCCGAAGCCGAAGCCATCGGCATTGACCCGCGCGTACACCAGTTCCTGGGGCGCCATGGCCTGTTCGATCAGGTTGTGGGGGGGATCCAGGATCAGGCTGCGCAGCGTGATCGGAGGACCCAGATAAGCGAGGTGTCGGCACATTGATCCGGGCTTCCCTGGGGGCAGTTGGGACGTCGGTGGTTTCATGCTAGCGTGCCGCAAACCCTCTTGATACGGAAGCCCGCATGTCCGCCGACGCCTGCGCTGTACCCGTTTCCTCCCGTTACAGCCGCCGGGTGGTGGAAGAACGCGATGCCCACGCCGAGTTACTGGCCGATTTCCGCGCGGGGATGCTCGAGCCACCGCGATCCCTGCCGCCGAAGTACTTCTACGATGCACGGGGTTCGCAGCTGTTCGATGCGATTTGCGACACGCCGGAATACTACCCGACCCGCCTGGAGGCCGAGCTCCTGGAGCGTCATGCCGATGCGATCGTGGACGCATCCGGCGCCCGGACGCTGTTCGAGCTGGGCAGCGGGACCTCGCGCAAGACCGAATACCTGCTGGCCGCCCTGGAGCGGCGCCTGGCGGCGCCCCATTACATCGCCAATGACGTGTGTAGCGAGATCCTGGACGAGGCGGGCGAGCGGCTCTTGCAGCGCTTCGATCAACTGCGGGTGGACAGCCTGTGCGGCGACTACGCGGCGGCCCTGGGCCACCTGGGCGAGGTCGCCGGCGCGCGTGGCGACGGTCCCCGACTGTTCGCCTTTCTCGGCAGCAGTCTGGGGAATTTCGAGGACCCAGAGGCCGCCGCCCTGCTGACCCGGATCCGCGCGACCATGAATGCGGAGGATCGCCTGTTGCTGGGGCTGGACCGGGTCAAGCCGCGTCCGGTGCTGGAGGCGGCCTACAACGATGCGGCGGGGGTCACCGCGGCGTTCAATCTGAATCTGCTGTCGGTGCTGAATACCGAGCTGGGGGCGGATTTCGACCCCGAGGGGTTCGATCACCGCGCGCCCTTCGTGGAAGAGCATTCGCGGATCGAGATGCACCTGGTGGCGCGTCGCGACCAGGTCGTGCAGGTCTCGGAGCCCGAGGCTCGCCTGGAGATCGCGGCAGGCGAGATCATCCGCACCGAGATCTCGCGCAAGTTCAGCCGCGAGGCGGTTGATGGTCTGCTGGCGGCGGCGGGGCTGGAACACGAGGCCGAGTGGTCGGCGCCCGAGGACTGGTATTCCCTGTTCCTGCTGCGGCCCGGGGCGGCCTGATCGGCATGCGGGAAGCGCGGCTGGTGCTGGTGCGGCATGCCCAGGCCGGTAATCCCGGCGACTGGGACGGGGCCGATCGTGACCGGCCGCTGACCGACAAGGGACAGGTCAGCGCGGTGCGCATGGCCCAGGCGCTGGGCGATCTGCTGCCGGCTTCCGTGGAGCTTCTGTGCAGCCCCTATCTGCGCGCCCGACAGACGGCGATCCCCCTTTCCCAGGCGCTGGATGTACCGGTGCGACAGAAGAAATGGCTCGCTCCGGGACAACCCGCCGGGCTGGAGGTCGAGGCCCTGGCCCGGAACCTGCCGGCGAACGGCGGGTTGGTGCTGGTGGGCCACGAACCCGACCTGTCGCTCCTGGCCAGCTGCTTGCTGGGCGCGCCCGGGGGGCGGAGTCTGGTGCATATGGGCAAGGGCGATGCCTGCGGGCTGGCGGGTTCGCTGCCGGGGCCGATGCGCCTTGTCTGGCATCTCCCGCGGCGGGTCCTCGAACGGCTGGCCGATGGGGAGGCGCATTAGGCATGCAGGAGGCTCACCATACGGAGACGGTTGCGGCCGTCGATCTGGGATCCAACAGCTTTCACATGATCGTGGCTCGGCGCCAGGATGGCGAGGTCCTGAAGGTGGACCGGCTCAAGGAGATGGTGCGGCTTGCCAGCGGCCTCGACGATCAGGGACAGCTGGATCCGGAGGTCGCCCAGCGGGCTTTGGACTGCCTGGATCGTTTCGGCCAGCGGCTGCGTCAGCTGCCGCGCGGACATGTGCGGGTCGTTGGGACCAACACGCTGCGCCAGATGCATGACAGCCGGGCCTTTCTGCGGTCGGCGGAGCAGGCCCTCGGACATCCGGTGGAGATCATCGCCGGGCGCGAGGAGGCACGGCTGATCTACCTCGGCGTGGCCCACACGCTGGCGGATGACAGTGGCCGGCGCCTGGTGATGGATATCGGCGGCGGCAGCACCGAGTTCATTATCGGGGAACGCTTCGAGCCGGTCCTGGCCGAGAGCCTCGAGATGGGGTGTGTGACCTTTACCCGGCGCTTCTTCGCCGACGGCAAGCTGAGTCGCAAGGCCTTCGATGCCGCCCGACTGCGAGCGGAGCAGGAACTGCAGCCGATTGCCAGCGCCTACCGGGCCGAGGGATGGGATCAGGCACTCGGGGCCTCGGGCACGATCCTCGCGCTGGATCGCATGGTGCAGGAGTCGGGCCTGGAGGACCCGGCGCCGGGCATGGACCGGCAGGCCCTCGAGCGTCTGCGGGACGCACTGATCGAGCAGGGCTCGATCGACGGGCTGGAGTTCCCCGGCCTGGCGGCAGAGCGGGCGCCGGTCATCGCCGGCGGACTGGCGGTCCTGCTGGGCGCGTTCGAGGCGCTGGGCATCGAACGCCTGCATCCCTCCGACGGGGCGCTGCGCGAGGGAGTGGTGCATGACCTGCTGGGTCGCTTCCGGCACGAGGACGTGCGCGGGCGCACCATTCATCATCTGCGCCGGCGCTTTGCGGTGGACCCGGCCCAGGCCGAGCGCGTCCAGGCCACGGTGGCACGCCTGGTCACCGCGGTGCGCGCGGCCTGGGGGCTGGACGGGGACGACGCCGAGCGTCTGGACTGGGCTGCCGAGCTGCACGAGATCGGCCTAGCCCTGGCCCACAGCAAGTATCACAAGCACGGTGAATACATCCTCACATGGGCCGACCTGCCCGGGTTCTCGCAGCCGGAGCAGGCGGAGCTTGCGCTGCTGGTGCGG
The DNA here is from genome assembly GCF_000377285.1 of Thioalkalivibrio sp. ALE25. Classification (NCBI taxonomy): domain Bacteria; kingdom Pseudomonadati; phylum Pseudomonadota; class Gammaproteobacteria; order Chromatiales; family Ectothiorhodospiraceae; genus Thioalkalivibrio; species Thioalkalivibrio sp. ALE25. The sequence continues at coordinate 90,476 of NZ_KB897934.1, forward strand.
CTGCACCGGCGGACCCTGAAACCCAAGCTGCTGGGCGGTGTGCGTGAGGATCGTGCGGGCGCCTTCCGGTATATGGCGGTGCTGTTGCGCCTGGCCGTGCTGCTGCATCGCTCGCGGGCACCCGATCCGGTGCCGCTGGAGCGTATCGAGGCGACGACGGACGGCCTCGCACTGAGCTTTGCGACGGGATGGCTGGATGCCCATCCCCTGACACGGGCCGACCTCGACGCCGAGCGCGAGGAATGGGCCCGCCACGCACTGCAACTCGAGTACGCCTGACGGCGGATTCGGAAAGGATGGATGCAATGCTGACGCTGGTGGTCTGGATCTATGTACTGTCGGTGCCGTTGTGGATCGGCATCTGGTGGTCGGCTACGGGGTTCCGGTTGATGCGGCACAACCGGTTGCTGGCACTGCCCTTCCTGCTCAGTCTGGTGTATGTGGTCGGAAACGCCCTGCTGGTGGCCATGTTCGGCGGGCTCAGCGAAGCCACCTACGAGGAGGGTCGGTACGTGTTCATCACCGACCGGGCCATGATCGCGGTTCAGGCGACGGCGAGTGTGCTGATCGTGGCCACCATTGTGTACGGCCTGAGCATACGGCGGGTACCGGTGCACTTCATCCGTTTCATGGTGTATGCATTCGTGGCGTTGCTGGGGGTGATGGCGCCGATCCTGTGGATTCCGGCGCAGGAGGCGGAGTTCTTCTTTGTGCTCCGCCATGTGCAGTCGATCGGACTGAACTTCGGGCTGTTCCTCTGCGTGGCCGGGATCGTGGTGCTGTTGCAGGACCTGCTGCGTCATGGCGACGCCGAGGTCACCCTGCTGGGCGGACTGCATGATGTGCCGCGCTCCGAGCGTCAAAGTGAAGCGGATACAAAAAACCGCGGGAGCTGAGGCGCTTACCGGGTGTGTTGTGAACGGGTAGGGAACCCAGCGACCCTCTGCATCGGGAACAAGAGGATTGGGTACAGGAGCGCCTCGGTTCCGGGAGGGTGCCGCACGCGTGTGCGGCCCGATGGTGTGCGGCGCATGTGCCCCTGTATTCACTCACGTTTGGGGCTTGTACTCCAGGTTCCCCGACCCTGCATTGCGCCCCGAGGGTTTATAGAACGGGGGTGGAGGCGCTAACGGCTGTGTGACCCCTGCCTCGGGGGCTCGGGGTGCCCACGCGAGCGTGTTCACCCATCAGCATTTCTCTGGAGCGAGACCTGCTGAGCGGGTATGCCGCCTGTTGTGTCCTGGTCCGACAGACCAAGGCGCCCCAGTAGCTTCTGGCATTCGGCGGAGTCCGCCGCCCCATTGGTCAGCAAGAAGGCGGTGCGCATGATGGGGAGATGAATGTGGCCGCTGCCCAGACCGAAGCCGTGGGCGGCCCCAATCATCTGCTTTAACGGGAGAGAGAGGCGTAGACGCGACTTCAGCGCTACGGCCATTCGAGCGGGCCAGTCCCCCGCAAGCGCCGTATCCAGGGCGGCTGGGTCGAGGGTGCAGCCCTGAAGGACGCAGCGCTGTGCCGTGGCGATGACCGCGAGCTCGCCCAGGCGATGCATCAGTCCGGCGGTAAAGCAAAGGCTGGCGTCCGCCCGCAGGCTGCGACCCAGGGCCGCGGCCTGGTGGGCCATGCGCTCGCTCTGTTCCTGGTAATGCCGGGCGCGGGTCTGGAGGTTGGGGTCCTGAAGTGTGGTGGTGAGATCGAGGGCCATGGCCATTGCCAGATTCAGGGCGGTGGGGATGCCCAGAACCTGCAGGGCGTCGCGTAGCGAGGTATTGGGGGTGTCGGTGCGCCTCAGAGCACTGCCGTTGGATGCATCGATCAGGCGCGTGACCAGGGATGGAATGTCCTGCCAGGCCTTCTCCAGTTCGGACAGCGAGAGTGTGTCGGCCCGCGCCCTCAATTCCCGCAGTGCGTCAAGATCGATCGGTGTAGGCAGTCTCAGCTCACCGGATTCGGCCTGTTGCAGGGCGTTTTCCAGGGCGGGCGCCTCCGGCTCGCCCTCGGCTTCTTCGCGGGACTCGGCGGTAGTCGCTCCCGTAGCCAGTATCGCTTGCAGACGGTCATGCACCAGTTCCGCCTCGAAGGGCTTGGAGATAAAACCCCGGACGCCGTAGCGAGCGGCGCGCTGGACACTCTTACGGTCCGGGTTCGCGGTGATGATGACGATGGGCGTGACGCGGCCATCGATGGCCGCCCGTCGCAGGAAGTCCAGCCCGTTCCCGTCGGGCAGCGACAGGTCCGACAGCACGAGGTCGTGGTGTTTCTCGCGCCAACGTCGCAGGGCCTCGGTAATGGAGCGCGCGTGGAAGATGTCGGAATTGGGATAAAGGCCGCGAACGAGCGTCTTCAGGAGATCCGCCATGAGATCTTCGTCTTCCAGTATCAGGATCTTCATAGGGGGTCCGGATGCTCGCGCCCACAGGGAGGTTGTGACCTTCAGGTTCGGTTGTCCGAAGGATGGGGTCAAGCGGGGACCGGCGAAGTCCCACGACCGGGTGCCCCGCGCCGGCCATGGATGTCGCGTCAGCCGGCGGTAGACCCCGCCAGCCGGGCCGCCAGGACCTCCTGTGCGGAGTAGGGGGCCTGGTCGTCTGCGGGCCGAATGCGGGTGTAGCTGCCGTCCGGTTGCAGGGACCAGGCGGTGGCGGTGTCGCGCAGGTAGTTGAACAGGGATTCCTCGGCCACGCGGTCGCGCAGCTCCGGGTCGCGCACCGGGAAAGCCACCTCGACGCGGCGGAAGAAGTTGCGCGGCATCCAGTCGGCGCTGGAAAGGAACACCTCGGGGTTGCCGGCGTTCTCGAAGTAGAACACCCGCGAGTGTTCGAGGAAGCGGCCCAGTACCGAGCGCACCTCGATGGTTTCCGATATGCCGGGGACCCCGGGGCGCAGGCTGCAGATGCCGCGCACGATCAGCTGGATGGGCACACCGGCCTGCGAGGCCTGGTACAGGGCCTGGATGATGGTGGCCTCGTTCAGGGAGTTCATGCGCGCGACGATGCGCGCCGGTTTGCCGGCCCGGTGGTTCTCGATCTCGCGCTCGATCTTCTCCTGCATCGCGTCGTGCAGGCGGAAGGGGGCCTGGATGAGCTGGCGCAGCCGGGTCACCTTGCCGAGCCCGGTCAGCTGGAGAAACACGCGGTGGACGTCCTCGGTCAGCACGGGGTCGGCCGTCAGCAGGCCGAAATCGGTGTAGGCCTTGGCAGTGCCCGAGTGATAGTTGCCGGTGCCGAGGTGGGCGTAGCGGGTAATCTGGTCGCCATCCCGGCGCACCACCAGGGCCAGCTTGGCGTGGGTCTTGTAGCCGACCACGCCGTAGGTCACATGCACCCCGGCATCCTGCATGCGGTTGGCCAGCTCGATGTTGTCGGCCTCGTCGAAGCGCGCCCGCAGCTCGATCACGACGGTGACCTCCTTGCCGGCCTGCGCCGCCTCGATCAGGGTCTCGACCAGGGGCGAGCGGGTGCCCGTGCGGTACAGGGTCTGCTTGATGGCCAGTACCCGCGGGTCGGCCGCGGCCTGACGCAGGAAATCCACCACCGGCATGAACGACTGGTACGGATGATGCAGCAATAGCTCCTGCTCGCGGATGCAGGCGAAGATGCCGCTACCGCTGGCGTCCACGCGAGGCAGGGCCGGGACCAGGGGCGGGAACTTGAGGTCCGGGCGCTCGACCAGTTCGTGCACCGCCATCAGCCGGTTCAGGTTCACGAGGCCGGTGACCTGATACAGGTCGTCGGGGTCCAGATGGAACTGCTGCAGGAGGAAATCGGCGACCTCCTGCGGGCAGTTGTCCGCGACCTCCAGGCGAACGCCGGCGCCGTAGTTGCGCTGGGGCAGCTCGCCTTCCAGGGCGTTCAGGAGGTCGTCGATCTCCTCTTCCTGCACGAACAGGTCGGAGTTGCGGGTCAGCCGGAACTGGTAGCAGCCGGTCACCTTCATCCCGCGGAACAGCTCGTCAACATGGGCGTGCAGGATGGACGACAGCAGGACGAAGTCGTTGTCGCCGCTGGCGACCTCCCGCGGGAGGCGCACCAGACGCGGGAGAGAACGCGGTGCCTGCACCACGGCGCGGCCGGACTCGCGTCCGAAGGCGTCCTTGCCCTTCAGCGTGACGATGAAGTTCAGGCTCTTGTTCAGGATGCGCGGAAAGGGATGCGCCGGGTCCAGGCCGATCGGGGTCAGGACCGGTTGCAGCTGTTCGCGGAAATACTGCAGCACCCATTCCTGCTGCGCGGAGCTCCAGTGGGTGCGGCGCACGAAGTGGATGCCCTCGGCCGCCAGTGCCGGGATCAGTTCATCGTTCAGGGTGCGGTACTGCTCCTCCACCAGGTCGTGCGCACGCGGGGCGATCTGGCGCAGCTGCTCGGCGGCGGACAGGCCATCCGGGCCGGGGGCCTGCACGTTCAGTTCGACCTGCTGGCGCAGCGAGCCCACGCGGACCTCGAAGAACTCGTCCAGGTTGGTGGAGGAGATACTCAGATAGCGCAGGCGTTCGAGCAGCGGGAAGGCGGGGTCCTGGGCGATCGCGAGGACCCGACGGTTGAATTCCAGCAGGGACAGCTCGCGATTGAGGAACAGATCAGTCTGGGTCACGTCGGCATCCGGCATGCACGACTCGCGGCAGAAGTGGACTCGCGAGTCTATGACGACATTATGTCAGTTCCGTGAATGGGGGGCAGGCGTGGCCGAAGTCCCCGGGCGACGTGCCTGAACTGCGGTACGGGTCGACGGACGGCTATAATTCATGGCTTGATCATGCAGCGCGAGTGGCGCTGCCGTAAGGAGAACTCCCTTGGCCGAATTTACCCTGACACTGCATGCGCGCGACGAATCGCAGCCCGAGCTGCGCAAGGTCTCGCTGGCCGTCGAGGGCGAGCTGCCCGAATACGGCCAGGTCTGGGTGTGGGATATCGTTTACGCCCAGCAGTTGTTCGCCCTGGGCGAGGTGCAGGCGGCCCAGGACCTCAAGGAGACCATGGAACTTTGGGCGGTCAACATGTCCAGCAAGGTGTTCCAGCCGCATGGGCATATCCTGTCCAAGGGGTACCTGGACCTGTCGGAGAACCTGCAGCTGGTGAACGGAGATTCCGTGCCGGCCGCGGCCGACGGGGATCGCCAGGTGGTCGTATCGGTCGACGGCCAGGCCGGGCAGCTCCCGGATGTCCGGGTGTCCCCCGAGAGCCTGACGGCCGACGAGCGCCAGGATCTGGTGCTGGGGCTGGGCCAGTACTTCAACTTCGAAAACCCGATGTTCGCGCGCGAGCTGCCGATTCATGTCCTGGCCATGCGCAAGTACCACGCGGACATCAACCTGCCGCACACCCGTACCGCGCTCGAGGAAGCCCCGTTCTTCGCAATCCAGAAGGCGATGGAATACTTCCAGGCGGCCAATCAGGGCACTGTGCAGTAGGGGTAGGCCCGCTGCGTCGGATTTGCCGCGCGTGCTACGGTCGCGGCCATGAGGACTGTCTATTCCGCCGCCGACCCCGTGATGGCCGGGTTCATCGAGGACCTGCTGAAAGAGGCCGGCATCCCGGCGTACGTGAACCAGGCGGGGCTCATGGGCGCGGCGGGGGAGGTCCCGCCAACCGAGACCTGGGCGCGCATCATGGTGGTGCACGAGGAGCAGGCCGAGGAGGCGCGAGCCCTGATCCTGGAGTATCTGGAGGGCGAGCCGGAACACGACGGCCGGGACTGGAAGTGCCCGCGCTGCGGCGAGGTGATCGAGCCGCAGTTCACCCAGTGCTGGAACTGCGGGCGCGACAAGCCCAAAGTCTGAGTCAGTTCGGCCGCCCGTTGCCGGTGTACTGCGAGCGGATGCGCTGGATGTAGGTCTGCGTCTCGCGGAACGGCGGGACGCCGCCGTGGCGCTCCACCGCGCCGGGGCCGGCGTTGTAGGCGGCCAGGGCGAGATCCAGGTTGCCCTCGAAACGCTCGAGCATGGCGGCCAGATAGCGTGTGCCGCCGTTGATGTTCTGGGCCGGATCGAAACGGTCGGTGACCCCGAGATCGGCCGCGGTCGCGGGCATCAGCTGCATCAGGCCGTGGGCGCCCACCCGCGAGACCGCCTGCGGATCGAAGCAGGATTCCACGTGAATGACCGACTGGACCAGCGCAGGGTCGAGGCCCTTGCGAGTGGCGGCCGTACGAATGAGGTCCGCGAACTCGCCACCACCGGTGGCCAGCGCCTGGCGGGCGCGCTCGCCGCAGCGGGCGCGCGCGGTGGGGCGGCCGTAGGTGGCGACCAGTTCCATGCCGTTGTCTTGCCGGTGCTGGTTGGTGACCAGGCGGTCACCGCCCGGGCCCTCGAACACGAAGATCTGGCTGGGAGACCAGTCTCCGCCGGTGGAAGGCGTCCGTGTACCCGTGCTCGCGGGCGAGCGGATGGTTTCGTACGGGATACCCTGGGGCCGTTCGTCGGTCAGGACGCGGGCACCGGAGGCATCGCGGTAGCTGTACAGCTCGTCCGCGCTGGTTCCGCCCGCGACCAGCCCTGCCACCAGTACCAGCAGCCCCAGCGCCGTCCGGACGGAATGCTTACCATGGTGCCTGGCTTTCCCCCGCGTATCCCTGGTATCCAACCCCTGTGCCCCCTGGCCGAGTACCGATCCCGATGACCGAGACTTCATTCACAGTCTGCATTATGGCGCCGGAAAGTGCATGGCTGAAAGAGCGCGTCGACGGCCTGCTGGCGGGCAGCGACGTCGACGCACCTTGGGTCGAGGTCCTGGAATCGGTCGATTCGACCAACCGCTATCTCCTGGAGGCGGCTGCCACGGACGATGAGCGACCGCGTGTCTGCGTGGCACATACCCAGACCGCGGGCCGCGGCCGGCGGGGCCGGATCTGGCAGTCGCGGCCCGGGGCGAGCCTCGCTCTGTCGCTGGCGTGGCCCATCGCGCGGGGACCGGTGCCGCCCGCCTATCCGGTGGGGGCGGGGATCGGGGTAATCCAGGCCCTGGAGGGGCTGGGTCTGGAGTCCGTGCGGCTCAAGTGGCCCAATGACCTGATGATCCAGGGCGCCAAGCTCGGCGGAATCCTGATGGAGCAGCGGGCGCCCGGTCGGGAGCGGCCGGGCCGGCTGGTCGCCGGGATCGGGATGAATCGCGAGGCCGCGGATACACTGGAACTGGACCGCGCGGTTACCGATCTTGCCAGTCATTGTCCGGGTGGCGCGCCGGACGGCCTGGAACTGGCCGCGCGGGTGGTCGACCGGCTTTGCCGCCTGCATCCCGTCCTGGTGCGCGAGGGCGTGGCCCCGCTGGAGTCCGAGTTGGAGCGGCTCGATCTGTTGCGCGGGCAGGCCATCGAGCTTCTGGACGATGGAGCGCAGGCGCGGGCGCTGGGGATCGACCCGGCCAGCGGCTGTCTGGTGGCGGCATTCGCGGACGGATCGGTGCGTCATCTGCACTCGGGCGAGGTTTCGGTACGGAGTCTTGAACATGTCTGACATCGCGCTGGTGGATATCGGCAGTACCCGGGTCAAATGGCAGGTGCGCAGCCGGGATGGCGACGTGCTGGGCTCCGGCGCGGCCCGGGAGCCCGCGGGCTGCGCCCGCGCCCTCGCATCCATGGCGCAGGACTCGACCATCGACGCCGTATGGGTCTCGCGGGTGGCGGGTGATCGCGGGGCGGCGTTCGCCGAGGAATTGGACAGCGCCGGGCTGGCGGCCTCGGTCCACGCGGTCCGGGTTGCGGCTGCCGGGCCGAACGGCCTGCGGACCGACTACGCAGCCGGCCAGCTGGGGGTGGACCGGTACTGCGCGCTGGTCGCGGCGCGGGCCGTTGGCGATATGCCGGTCATCCTGGTGGATGCCGGAACCGCGGTCACCGTCGACGTGTTGCAGGCGGGCGGGTGTCATGCAGGCGGCTACATACTGCCGGGGCGCCAGCTCGGCTGGGAGGCGCTGCAGCCCCGTCTGGCCGATCGTATCGCGCCGCGCGAGGCGACGCAGTGGCCCGAGGACCTCGACCCGTCGCCCGGGCTGAACAGTGCGGATGCGCTGGAGCGTGGCTGGGGTCTGGGGCTGGCCGGGGCACTGGACGGGCTGATCGCGCGCTCCCGCGACGTGCTGGGCGAGGAGGCCCCCTGCTGGCTGACCGGCGGGGATGCCTACTGGCTGGCGCCGCTGTTGCGCGAGGAATCTCGGATCGTGCCCAACCTGGTTCTGGACGGGCTATGGGCCCTGTCGCTCGCGGAGGATGCCGGATGCGCTGGCTAATCCTGGCGCTCGCGCTGCTGAACCTGGGGTACTTCGTGTGGGTGTGGCACGACGGCCGGCTGGATCCGGACCCCTACGCCGACGTACCGCCCCTGGAGCGCGACCGGGGCACGGTGGAGTTGCTGGATGTCCGGCTGGAATGGCCGGAACCCAGTGGCGCGCCGGCAGGGGAAGGGGTCGCCGAGGAGGCGACCGAGTGACGAGGCTTAGGGGCCGCGGCGCCGGGCCCGCTCGGCGCGCCGCCGGTCCCGGTGGCGCTGCCAGGCGGCGGAAAGTTGATGGGAGATCCAGTAGCCGGCCATGGCGGTGGGGCTCGCGATCAGCAGGCTGCCCAGCAACGTGAAGGTGATCTCGTCGCCGATCCCCTGCAGGTACCAGGCGTCCGGGTCGTGGGTGAGCAGGGGCATGTAGCGAAAGACTGCCTCGCCCAGCGAGTGGTAGCCCCAGTGCAGGGGAGCGGTGGTCAGGGGGTTGCTGACGAACGAGGCCACGAAGGCCGTCGGGAAATTCCCGGCCAGCGCGATGCAGAGGATGATCATCAATACGGTCTGAAAGCCGACCGTGGGCGTCAGGCCAATGAACAGCCCGATGGCAACCCCGCGGGCCATGGCCTCCGGGCCGCTCTTCATGCTCCCGGCGGCATGCAGGCCCGTGTGCAGGCGGGGATGACGGGCCAGCCAGTGGTGGGCGCGCCAGCGCAACGCCCGCCAGCGAATGCCGGCCCGCCTCAGCATGCCGCCGAGGGCCTCAGGCAGCCCCCCAGCGGGCCGCGATGTCGGGGGTCCAGCCGACCGTGATCGCGTCCCCCTGTTCGATCACCGGCCGCTTGATCAGGGCTGAGTGTTCGAGCATCAGGGCGATCGCGCGTTCGCGGTCCAGCCCGTCGCGCTGTTCGGCGGGAAGCTGGCGCCAGGTCGTGCCGCGCCGGTTGACCAGGGCCTCCCAGCCAAGCGCCTCGACCCAGGCGCGCACCCGGGCTTCCTCCAGTCCGTCCTTGCGAACGTCCACGAAGCGAACGCTCACGCCGGCCGCGTCCAGCGCCCGGCGAGCCTTGCGGACGGTATCGCAGTTGGCGATCCCGAAGAGCGCGATCTCAGACATCGCGCAGCAGGGCGTTCAGACCCACCTTGGCCTTGGTCTTCTCGTCCACGCGCTTCACGATCACCGCGCAGTACAGCGAGTACTTGCCGTCCTTGGAGGGCAGGGTGCCGGAGACCACCACGGAGCCGGCCGGTACGCGGCCATAGAGGATCTCGTCGTTCTCGCGATCGTAGATCCGGGTGGACTGGCCGAGATACACGCCCATGGAGATGACCGCGCCTTCCTCGACGATCACGCCCTCGACCACCTCGGATCGGGCACCGATGAAGCAGTTGTCTTCGATGATGGTCGGGGCCGCCTGCAGCGGCTCCAGCACGCCGCCGATCCCGACGCCGCCGGAGAGATGCACATTCTTGCCGATCTGGGCGCAGGAGCCGACCGTGGCCCAGGTATCGACCATCGTGCCTTCATCCACATAGGCACCGATGTTCACGTAGGACGGCATCAGCACCGTGTTGGGGGCGATGAAGCTCCCGCGGCGCGCGGTGGCCGGCGGCACGACGCGCACGCCGGCCTCGCGGAAGTCACGGCTGGAGGTGTCGGCGTACTTGGACGGGACCTTGTCGTAGTAGTTGGTGAAGCCGCCCTTGATGAACTCGTTCTCCGAGATGCGGAACGACAGCAGTACGGCCTTCTTCAGCCATTCGTTCACCACCCATTCGCCGCCCTTCTTCTCGGCGACTCGGGCACGGCCGGTGTCCAGCATCTCCAGCGCCTCGTTCACCGCATCGCGGACATTGGTCTCCACGTTGCGCGGGTTAATCTCGGCGCGGCGTTCAAAGGCGGTTTCGATGGTGCTCTGGATATCGGACATGAGGTTTTCCTTGCAACGTATTAATAGGTAATGGATTCATACAGGCCGGCGATGCGCTCGGCGGCCTCGACACAGGCGGCCGGCTCGGCGACCAGGGCCATGCGGACATGCCCGGCACCGGGGTTGTGCCCGGAGTTCGGGTCGCTGCGCGAGAGGTAGCGCCCGGGCAGCACGGTCACCCCGGCCTCGGCGTACAGGCGGCGGGCAAAGCCCTCGTCGTCGCCATCGGGAACCCGTGGCCAGAGGTAAAAGCCGGCGGCCGGTGTGGTGACGTCGAGTATGGCCTGTAGCCGTGGGACGACCGCCGCGAACTTCTGCGCGTACAGGGCGCGATTGTGCTCCACATGGGCCTCGTCCGCCCAGGCCACGCGACTGATGGCCTGGGTGGGCGGTGGCAGGGTGCAGCCATGGTAGGTACGGTACAGCGCAAAGCGGTCCAGCAGCTCGGCATCGCCCGCCACGAAGCCGGAGCGCAGCCCCGGCAAGTTCGAACGCTTGGACAGGCTGTGGAACACGATGCAGCGCTCGAAGCCGGTATTGCCCATGCGCGCCGCGGCACCCAGCAGGCCGGCGGGCGGGGTGGCCTCCGGGTGATAGATCTCGGAGTAGCACTCGTCGGCCGCAATCACGAAGTCATGGCGTTCGGCCAGACGGATCAGGTCCTGCATCGCCGCCTCGGACATGCAGGCGCCGGCCGGGTTGCCCGGGTTGCAGATGTAGACGAGCTGCACCGCATCCCAGGTGGCGGCGTCGATCGTGGAGAAGTCGGGTAGATAGCCGTTCTCCGGGGCCAGGTCGTAGAAGGCCGGTTCCGCCCCGGCCAGCAGGGCCGCGCCTTCGTAGATCTGGTAGAAGGGATTTGGCATCAGCACGCGCGCCCCGGGCTTCTCGGCGACGACGGCCTGGGCGATCGCGAACAGGGCCTCGCGGGTGCCGCTGACCGGCAGCACTTGGCGCTCGGGGTTCACGGTATCGAGGTGGAACCGGCGTTGCAGCCAGGCGGCGATGGTCTCGCGCAGGGCGGGTTCACCGCGTGTGGTGGGGTAGTGGTTGTAACCCTGTACGGCGTCGCGCAGGGCGGGTTCGACGAAACCCGGAAGCGCATGGCGTGGTTCGCCGATCGACAGCGCGATGGGCTCCAGCCCCTCCGGCTGGCGCAGGTCCGTGAACAGGGCCCGCAGGCGTTCGAACGGGTAAGGCTGGAGCCGGTCGAGGCGGGGATTCATGGCGTCCGGGGATTCCTGTGCAGGGCGCGAACCGAAAGACCGCGCAGTATACCGAACCCGACGGGGCGACGGCACCGCGATCGTTCAGTCGCGACTGCCCGGACGGGTATACCAGAACCAGCTGAGGCGGCGGGAGCGCAGGCTCCAGGGGAACAGCAGGACCTGCAACACGACCAGGAGGTGGCGCGCGGGGTTGAACCAGTCCGCCTTGCGCCCGGAGGTCAGGACCGGCGTGTCCAGGATTTCCACGCGCTGGCCGTGTGCCCGGCCCCAGCGGCGCAGGGCGCGGGACAGGAACACCTCTTCCCCGGCGTACACGCGCTCGCTGAACCCGCCCACCGCCGTGAACGCCTCGCGGGTGGAGAAGACGTAGCAGCCCGCGGCCAGCCCCAGGCGCGCGGAGAGCGTATTCCATGTACGCGCGCCCCAGCGGTAGATGCGGTGATTCAGGTGGTCGAACGCCACCCGGGCACCGCCGCCGCAGACGCGGCCGCTGTCCAGTGCTTTCAGGGTAGCCTGCAGCAGGGCGCCATCCGGCCAGGTGTCGGCGTCCACGAACAGCAGGTAGTCCCCGCTGGCGGCCTCCGCGCCGGCATTGCGGGCGCGGCTGATCCTGCGTTCCGGCTCGAAGACGACGCGACAGCCGGCGCGCTGCGCGATCTGCGGGGTCGCGTCCGTGGAGGCGTTGTCCACCACGATGATCTCGCTGGGGCGATCAAGGCCCGACAGGGCCTCCTGGACGGCCGTCAGGGTTCGTGGCAGCCACTCGGCCTCGTTCCAGGCCGGGATGATGAACGACAGGGTGGGTGCGCGTCTCACGCAGCGGCCAGGGGAGCTCTGATCAATAGGTCGCCATGTGGGGATCGACCTCGCGTGCCCAGGCATCAATGCCGCCGGACAGGTTGATCACGTTGTTGAACCCGACCCGCTGCAGAAAGCCGCAGACTTGCTGGCTGCGGACCCCGTGGTGACAGATCACCACGATCTCGTCCTCCGGATTCAGGTCCTGGTACGCCGTCGGGATCTGGCCCATCGGGAGCAGTTGCGAGCCCTCGATGTGGCAGTGCCGGAATTCCCAGGGCTCGCGCACATCCAGCAGCTTCGGCGGGCTCTTTGCCTGCGAGAGATAGTCGTGCAATTCCCGGGGGGACATCTGGCGCATGGTGGTGAACCGTGACTGGGGAGTGACTCAGGCTGGCCTCGGGAGTGGCGCATTGCAAGAGGCGGGATGCACGCCAGGGATTGGCATGTTGCCTGTGAACCGGCCAAGCCCGGCTGTCGAACAGCAGGTGTTCCCGGGGGCACCGCAGCCGCCCGGGGGCGGATTTCAGCCCTTGAATTTCACCAGACGGCTGACCTGGATGTCGGAGATGAAGATCACGCCACTGTGCTGGTTGAAGAAGGGGGTGAAGCCCTCGAGGATCGGCTCGACCAGTTCCTCGGGTACGGCGGCGATGATCATGATCAGCACGTCGTCCTCGTTGAACATCAGATGGCCTTCGTGGAAGCCCTGGCTGCCCTTTCCCGAGAGGTTGCCCATGATGGTGTAGCCCTTGACGCCGGCCCGGTCGAGCAGATCGGTGGCAAAGGCCTGGTGTTCGCCCTCGAGAATGATCTCCAGCTTCTTGAGGGGATTCAGGTTCACGTCGTTCATGCGCGGGTCTCCTCCGCAGCCGTTGGATCGGTTTGCCCATGAGCGGCCCCGGGCAGCGGCTCTTCCAGCCACTGGCCGTCCGCGAAGCGATGGATCCGGTGGGTCTCGGGGTCGAGGATCACCACCAGGATCCATCCGTTGGTGACCAGGCTCCGGACCTTGGCGACGCCGTCGATCGCCGCCTGGGCGTGTTCAAAGGGCGCCTCGATGACCGCCAACAGGCGGATCGGGTCATGGTAGGGCCGGCCGTCGCGCAGTACGGTCTGGGCGGGGAGGCCGGTTCGCAGGTCACTGAGGTTGCCGGTGATGACACCGAGGCGGCACGCCACGTTGTGGTAGACCTTGCTGCCGCTGCCATAGTGTTCGTTGTCGACCGTGGAGAAGTAGTGCTCCATGTTGATCCACTGGGCGACCACCAGCGGGCCGGTCAGGATATTCGCGAGCAGACGCCCGCGCGGGTCGAGGCGATAGTCGTAGGAGTGCAGGAAGGTACGGCCCTCGAGGTCGCTGCCCTCGGTCAGGTGGCGGCGCCCGATGATGAAGCCCGCGTTGCGCGCCAGGCCCCATTCGGGGCGCACCTGGGCCCAGTCCACCGTGTTGCGCTGGGCCATCCGCGCGGCCTGGATGGGCTCGAGTTCCGGCCCGCCCTCCGGCGGCAGGGTCTGCAGCCGCTCCGCGGCGGTGCGGCGCCGCGCTGCCTGCAACCCGTTGCGCAGGCGCTCGAGGTAGACGAGATGACTGGCCGGGAGCAGATCCAGGTCGTGCAACTCGATCGCGTCGCTGGTCGTGTTGTGGAATGCCGGCAGGAACCAGGCATCGTCCGGGATGTGGATGCCCTCGTGCCGCAGGCGCCGGCGAACCTCCGGCTTGTTGCCCATATGCGCCAGGACGCGGGCACTGACGAGGCCGTGACTCCCGCCGCAGGCACCGCAGTCGAGGGCGGACTCGTAGGGATTGTTGTGCGACTGGCTGCCGTGCCCGGTCAGGATGATGAAGCGGGAGAAGTGTTCAGTGAGCCCGATGGAGCGCAGCGCCTGGGCGACGAAGTAGGTCTGCTCGTCGAGGGAGAAGCCGATGCGCCCGAGGCGTTCGAGCTGCATCTGCGCATACGAGCGATTGATGCGGTAGCGCTGTTGCAGGGTCTGGATAAAATCCGCCTCGGCGCGTTTGCCAAGGGCGAAAGCCTGCGCGAAGTGGGTCTGGCCCGTGTGGCGCCCCAGGGCCGCCTCGCGCAGTTCGCGGATGATCGCGTCGGTGATCGATTCGCGCTCGATGCCGAACTCCTTGTGAATCGCCTCCACGATGATGACCCGCTGCAGCGCACGAACGACCGAGTCCGCCTGTTCGCGGGTGAGCTTGTCGACCAGCAAACGGGTGGACGGCTTGTCCGATTCGATGCGGTGGCGCCAGCGATTGTAGAGCCGCGGCGCGAGGGTCTTGCCGACCATGTCGAAACCGAAGAGCAGGCCAATGGCCTCGACCGTGAAGTAGGGCGACAGGACCGAATGCTTCAGGTCGTGCAGCAGGTGTTCCGCCGAGGAATACAGATCCGTCTCCAGTTTCTCGGCGCCGGTCGTCACCTCGAGGACCAGGTTCTTCGGGGTCAGCAGTACGGGACACAGGTGATCCTCGCTACCCTTGCCCAGCGCGATGAAGCTGACCGGGACACCGAAGAATCCGGCGATCCCGTAGGTCTGGTAGTCGCCAAGCGTCTCGAGCTGGCGGCGAATGCGTTCCGAGCGCACATCGATACAAAACAGCATCTGCGCAAAGGGGCGCTTTTCGCGGGGTGGCGCGGGAGTCGGGTGAAGGCGTGACAGCAGCGCGCGGCGGTAGGTTGTCTCCATGGCCTCCAGCCAGATCATGCCCTCGCGCCGTTCGAATGCCTCCAGTTCCGACAGCACCTCGGCCAGGCATCCCGGCGAGAGCTCGCGGAAGGCATTCGGTGTGCCGGCGCGCTGTGCCAGTTCTTCGAGGGCACGTGACTGGGTCCCGGCTTCAGCCTGGCGCTTTTCGGGGATGTAAGCCCCGATGAGCCGGGCGATTTCGGCCGGCCGACCGCGCGCCACTGCGTCCTCGACGGACTCGGCCCGAGTGGGCAGCACGGCGCCGGTGAACAGTTCGTGGCGCAGGAAGGATTCCGCCGGGCGCTCGGTAATCCGGGCCTCGAGTTCGAACCGGTTGCGTGGCATCCGACGGCGCCGCGCGTGTTCGCGGACCAGGGACAGTGCCAGCACCAGGCGAATCGCCAGGAAGTCGACCAGGTCCGCTGGATATTCGCGGGCCCAGTGATAGCGAGGCGCCCGTTCGCGCCAGCGGATAAAGCCGGCCCAGCCGTGCAGATGGGTGAGTTCGCGCACGATCAGCCCGGGCCAGGACGGCTCGGGGATGCCGAGTTCGTCGAGGACGAAGGCGATGATGCCCTCCGGGGTGTCGCTCTGATCCAGGATTTTCTTGATGTGCAGGCCGCGCAGGAACAGCCGCAGGTTGCGCTGTGCAAGCTGGCTCCAGGCGGCGAACAGGCCCTGTTCGCGCCCGGGCATGGGCCAGGCGGACTGGCCCTCGTCGAAGAAGTCGAGGCAGGTCTTGATCAGGAGCTCGTCCAGGGTCTCGGCGATGCGGGTGTCGTAGAGGTGGTCCAGCGCCTCGTAGAGCGGCCGCTCCGGCGGGAACGCCCGGCGCAGGATGTCCTCGATGCGTTCCACATCCACGCCGTCCCCCGCGGATGGAACACCGCCGGCGAGGATGGCCGCCACGTCCTCCGCCGCGGCCAGCACGCACGGTCGACGGGCCGGTTCGCGACAGCGCGTGAGCAGGGTATGGATCAGCGCGTGGCCACCGGTGGCCTGCAGGGCTGGATAGCCACCAAGCGCCCGGTCGATCGCTGTGTCCAGCGCATCCGGGTCGATGCGGCCATCGGCGAGCAGCCACTGGTAGTCGGCGCGGGCCAGGAAGCCGCGCCCGTGGAACAGGGCCCGGCCACGCTCGATCGCCTCGGGGAAGGGGTGGTCCTCCAGCCCGTGCAACGGGTTGTGGTGGATGAAGGTGCGCATGGGCCAGAAGTTGGGGATCGGCTCGGCGGCCATGTGCACCATGGAGCGGATCTTCAGCTGGCGGCCGAGGGAAAGGGTCACAGCGCACCTCCGGTCCAGATGAGCCCGGCGCCTGTCAGGGCCACGACGAGACCGGCGAAGCCCCATGCGCGGGGGGCCGTCAGATCGGCAGCCACGGGTCCGCTGCGCGGACCGAATACCGTGCCCTGCAGCAGACGGGCCCCCGCCCAGCTCCATAGCAGCCAGATCAGCAGGATGCCAATGGCGAAGCCGACGGGCGCACTGCCCAGTAGGGTCAGCAGGGCGAAGAAGCCGGGGAACAAGGGCAGGGCCATTGCCGCGAGCGTTGCCACCACAATGATCCCCGAGAGGCGCGGCAGATCGCGTGCCAGACCGCCGTGGAGCCCCGTGTAGGCGGCTCCCAGGCGTCCGACGAGGACTTCGCGCACCACCAGCATCAGGACAGGGGCGGTGGTCAGTGCCAGCGTCACGGCGACGAGATCAACCGGCGCGGGTGTTTGCAGGGCGTAGAGCCAGACCAGGGGCCAGGCGGATACGGCCAGCATGGCGTTCCAGCGCCCGACCTCGCGCACGGTCAGCATCCGGAAGGCGTAGAACAGCGCACTCATCACGGCCCAGGTCGCGAGAATCGGACCTGGCTCCAGTTCGCCCCAGAGGATCAGGACGACCCCGATCTGGGGCCAGAAGACGACGAGTGCGAGCCGTACCGGCAGAGGCTGGGTGCTGACGGCGAGCCGCGTGAACAGCATCGTGGCCGGGAAGAGCGGCAGGAAGAACGCGGCGAGTATCAATAGAAACACCGACATGTCAGCGCCACCTCAGCCAGATATTGAGGCGTCTGGACAGGGCCAGCAGCCGGTCCGTGACACGTTCGTGGACGTCGGCTACATAAAGCTCGCGCGACAGAAGCGAGTACAGCATCAGCCGTGCGCCGGCCGGCAGCTTGTCCATCGGGCGCTGGCGCGTCCGGCTCAGGTAGGCCCCGATCCAGCCGAGGACGAACACCACGGCCAGCAGGACGACCAGGACATCGAAGGTGAGCTTGTCGATACCCGCCGACGAGTAGAGTGCGTCACGGAATGCGGCATCCGGGTAGAGGAAGGCCTCGAAGCTGTGGCCCACGAGCACGTAGCCGATCACGATCACGGCGAAGGACAGGATGATCAGGGCCATCATGCGCAGCGGATTCTCGGTATCGAGCCGCTGGGCGGTGAAGAGCACCTGGACCCCGGTGATCCAGCCGAAGAACAGCAGCACGATCGCGCCCTGTTGCTGGAAGAAGCGCTCCGCAACCCAGGCATGTGCGCCGACCAGGATCACCAGAGGCACGATGAGCGTGACCGCCCCGATGATGAACCAGGGCACGCGTGCGGGGGCCGATTTGCGCTCCACGAGGAAGTCGTAGAGGGGCTCATTGGGAACCCCGTCATGGCGACGCGCGGCCCCGATCACGTTGCCGGCTCCGAGGAACAGGGTGCCCTTGAACAGGCCGTGGGCGATCAGATGAAAGATCGACAGCGCGAAGGCGCCGGCACCGGTTTCCATCACCATGAAGCCCATCTGCCCCATGGTGGAGTAGCCCAGCGACTTCTTGATGTCGTTCTGCGAAAGCATCATCAGCGAGCCGATCACGGCGGTCAGCAGGCCCACGATGAAGAGCAGATGGAGGACCTCGCTACTGTGGACGAACACCGGGGCGAAGCGGTTGATGATGATGCCGCCGGCGTTGACGATCCCCGCATGCATCAGGGCCGACACGGGCGTGGGCCCCTCCATGGTGTAGGGCAGCCAGGTGTGCAGCGGGAACTGGGCCGACTTCGCGAAGGCGGCCAGCGCTACCAGGAAGGCCACCGTCCCAGTGACGGGCAGTCCCATGACGGTGCGGGCATCGGGGCTTTCGGCGATACGGTCGAAGAGGGTGGGGAGGTCGAGTACGCCGTAGGCCTGGAACAGGATCACGGTGGCCAGCACCAGCGGCAGGTCCCCCAGACGGTAGGTGATGAACGTCCAGAAGGCGTAGCGCTGCGCGCGCGGCGGTTCGGTGTTGTGCGTAAGCAGGAAGTAGAGGACTACCCCGATCAGGTGCCAGCCGATCAGGAGGGTGATCAGGTCGCCGGCCATCACCATCAGGAGGATGGATCCGGTCATCAGGTCCAGCAGCATGAAGAAGCGGGCGTACCCGGGCTCCTCGAACATGTAGCGGATCGAGTAGACGTGCACCACCAGGCTGATCCCGGCCACGACCAGCGCCATGATGGCGCTGAGCGGGTCCAGCTGCAGGCTGCCCCAGCCGTTGGCCAGGCCCATCCACTGCGGCCCGGTGTCGCCGGTGATGTAGAGCGCCAGCTGGAACGCGGCGATCCCTACGACGATGACGTTGATCCCCACGCTCAGGTGCGCGACCCGGTGGCCCAGCCGGCCCGCAAGGAGGTGCACCAGCAGTGCTGCCAGAAAGGGCAGCAGGGCGATCAGCCACTGCAGTTCCATCATCGTCCCACCCCGCTCTTTCGGGTAACGCCCCGCGTGTTGCGGGTCGTCCACCTCCGATCGCGTCCTGCCCGAGGCCTGCACGGCGCCCAGCTTGGGAAAACGCCGGGAGCACTACCGAGGCGTCATCGAAACCCGGTTGCTACGCTAAAAGTACGGGTCGGGGGCATGATTGCGCAAACGGCGCATTCCCGGGAGCTGGCCCGTGGAAAATATAGAAGGAGATGCGTTGCGCCGCACCTGAGGGCTGGCTGTAGGGGCACGATCGAAGGCGTTCCTACGAACACAAGGAACGGAATGACTCGCGAAGCCAGGTACTAATCGGGCACGAGGAGCCCAATTGGCGTAATTCGGGTTTGTCACAGGAGTGGCACGAGCCCTGAGCCAGAACGAAAAAGGGACCAGCGACTGTAAGTCACTGATCCCTTTCTCCGAAATGTGGCGCGCCCGAAAGGATGGCGGCGACGCGGTACGTGTTGACCTCCCGGCTGCCGGCTGTGGGCTGACACGTTCCTCGCTGCGCTCGGGATCGAACCGGATTGTCGACGGAGGTTCGAATCCTTTGTGCTGGCCCAAACGAAAAAAGGCACCCGAACGTGGGTGCCTTCTCTCTGGAATATGGCGCGCCCGGAAGGATTCGAACCTCCGACCACCTGGTTCGTAGCCAGGTACTCTATCCAGCTGAGCTACGGGCGCATCGTCTGAAGGCGCGCATTATCGCGATTGGTCCCGGGGGATGCAAGCCATCGGGACGGATTCTTTGTTTTTCGGCCCGTCTCAGCTCCGGGGGATGGGGTGGTAGGGCGTGCTGCGCGCGCGGTCGTGCTCGACCATGCGGTAGTGGACGAAGTCGTCCTTGTCGTGGAAGTGCAGGAAGGGGTTGCCGGCGTCCTGTTCTTCCAGTGTGGATTCGGCTTTGTCGGCGTAGTTGTGGCCCGGGTGGATGCAGGTATGCGCCGGCAGGCCTTCACGCAGACCGTTCAGGGTATGGAACATCTGTTCCGGGTCGCCGCCGGCCAGGTCGCAGCGACCGCAGCCGAAGACGAACAGGGTGTCCCCGGTGATGAGGTCGTCGCCCGCGGGCATGTGAAAGCAGGCAGAGCCGGGCGTGTGGCCGGGCGTATGCAGGAAGCGGATATCGGTATCGCCCAGGCGCATCGCATCGCCGCCGTGGTGCAGCTCCGGGCGTTCCAGTTGCTTGCCCCAGAATTCGGCCTCCGGCTTGAGCAGGTGTAGCCGGGCATTCGGGTATTGCTCCAGGATGGCCTCGACGCCGTTGATGTGATCGTGATGGCTGTGAGTCAGCAGGATGTCGGAGATCTCGACGTCGTTCTCCCGTGCCTGACGGATGATCGCCTCGGGCTCCCAGGCGGGGTCGACCACGGCGCCGCGGTGACTGGCGCGATCCTCGATCAGGTAGACGAAGTTCTCCATGGGGCCGAGTTCCTGGCGGTGGATGCGGTAGGGCAGTTGGTTCCGGTCCATCGGGCTCTCCGTGAGTCGTTGGCGCTTTGGTATGGTCTATCGGGTTCCTATCCTGTGCCGAGAAGGAGTCCGATGCCAAATTCCGAAAGTTCCCCTGCCGATTCCGCTTCCGTCGATGCGGAGGCGGACTGGGAGGCCCGCTATCAGGCGGGCTCGACCCGCTGGGATCGCGGTGGGCCCAGCCCCTCGCTGGAGCAATGGTTGCAACGCACCGCCCTGAAGCCGGGGGCCCGTATCGTGGTGCCCGGCTGCGGGTTTGGCCACGAAGTCCCGACCCTGGCGGCACGGGGCTTTCGCGTGATTGGACTGGACGTGGCGCCAACGCCCGTCGAACAGCTGCGGAGCGATCTGGACCATGCCGGCCTGGAAGCCGATGTGGTTCAGGCCGATATGCTGTCCTGGCGGCCGGAGGCACCGGTAGACGGGGTTTACGAGCAAACCTCCCTGTGTGCCCTGCCGCCCGCTCAGTGGCCGGCCTATGAACGCCAGCTGCACGCCTGGTTGCGCCCGGGCGGTGAGCTGTTTGCGTGCTTCATGCAGACCGGCCGGGAGGGTGGGCCGCCCTTCCATTGCGCGCTGCCGGCCATGCGGGAACTGTTTCCGGCGGATCGCTGGGACTGGCGTGACGAGGCGGGTCGCACCGATCACACCAACGGCAAGTACGAGCTTCTGCACCGCCTGATCCGGCGTTAGTGCAGGCGGGGCAGATTGCTTTGATCGCGGGGTATCTCCCGTCGTCCAGTGCGGGAGAGCGGGTGAAGCGCGCCAGCATGATCTAGATTTCGGTAAGGAAGGATTCACATGCCGCCCCGGCCGGCGAACCCTTCCGTCCACCCGAATCAGGAGAGCGCGATGAAAGTCTGGATGCTGGTGTTGCTGTTGATGCTGCTGCCGTTGCCTCTGGCTGCGTCGGATTCCACCGATGTGGAGGAGCTGGATCGCGAAACCCTGCAGCAGATGGTTCGACACAGCGTGGAGCTGGTGCGCATCGAGGATGGCGTAAGCATTGATGAGGCTATCGAGTCGATGAAGCTGCGCGCCAACCTGCGCAATTTCCAGGAGGTCGCGGATCTGCCGCTGTCCGAGCAGGTGCGGGCGATGGGGGGCGAGGGCAACTACATGCGCATCCTGGCCTTCTGTGATGCGCTGATTGCCAATCAGATGGTGCAGCACGACATCATCTTCGCCAGCTTCCTGCCCTGCCGGATCGCCGTGGTGGAGGACGACGAGGGGCAGGGCTGGATCGTGACCACCAACATGGACATGATGCTGCACGCGACGGACCTGCCCGAGGACCTCGAGGCGACCGCGCGCGAGGTCCGCGACACGATCTACAGCATCGTCGAGGCGGGCCGTACCGGCGATTTCTGAAGCCCTGAACGAGAAAGCCCGCGGCATCCAGAGGTGTCGCGGGCTTCTGGCCTGAGCCAGCCGTCGTCTTCGCGGGTTGGGGCGGGTTAGCCGTTCGCGACCTTGCGCTTGATCATCAGCGTGCCGTCCGCGCGTGGACCGGAGGCCTTCGGGGACCCCGTGCCCTTGCCGGCGGGGCGTTTGCCCGGCGCCGCATAGGCCGGGCGCTTGCGGTTGGCCGGGGCCGGGCCGCGCTTGGCGGGTGCCGGCTTGCCCATGGGCCGCGACTTCCGGGCCGCCGGCTCGGACCGCTCATCGCGGGATTTGCCGGGCTTGCGCGCGGGGGCGGGCCGTGCGTCGTCCTGGTGGGCCGACTGGCCGGGGCGGGGCGCCTGGCGGGTCAGCTCCAGCTTGCGATTCGCTACGTGGATGTTGCCCAGGCGGCGAATGGTGGCCTCGTCCAGCGAGGCCGGCAGATCGACGTGGCTGTGGTCGTCGCGCAGCCCGATGCGGCCGATGTCGCGGCCGTTCAGCCCGCCCTCATTGGCGAGTGCGCCGACGATAGCGCCCGGTGCCACACCGTTGTTGCGGCCCACCGGCATGTAGTAGCGCACCATATCCGCTTCCGGCTCGCGATCCTTGCCACGCGAGGGACGCTCGCCCCGGGGCTTCGCGTCGCGGCGACTGTTGCCGTGGTCGGTATGGGGCGCGCGGGCGGCGGCCAGCAGCGGGTCCGTACCCTGACGGGCGTTGGCATCCAGCGGGCTGTCGGCGGTGGCGAGGGCGACCAGGGCCAGGGCCAGGTCGCGTTCGGATACCGTGCCGTCGGCCAGCAGGCGCTCGACCAGGGCGTCGTGCGCGCTGGCCTGTTCACTGCCCAGCAGGGCCTGGACTTGTTCGGCGAAACGCGCCTCGCGACGGGCCTGGACGGCCTGGCGATCGGGAAGCGGCTGCTCGCGGACCGGCTTGCCGGTCAGGCGTTCGATGTCCTTGAGCATGCGGCGCTTGCGCGGCTCCAGGAACAGGATCGCGCGGCCCTTGCGCCCGGCACGGCCGGTACGGCCAATGCGGTGCACATAGACCTCGGCATCGCCGGGGGCATCGAAGTTGAAGACGTGGCTGATGCGCGGCACATCGATGCCGCGGGCGGCGACATCGGTCGCAACGATCACGTCCAGGCGGCCGTCGCGCAGGTCGCTGACGACGCGCTCCCGTTCGCCCTGTTCCATGTCGCCGTTCAGGGCCGAGGCCTTGATGCCGGCGAGGCCGAGGGCGTCGGCGATCTCCACCGTGGAGGCCTTGGTGCGGGCGAAGACCACCGCGCCATCCAGGTCTTCTTCGGTTTCCATCAGCCGGGTCAGGGCCTCCAGCTTGTGGCGGGCGTCGACCAGGCAGTAGCTCTGGTCGATATCGGTGCCGGCCTCGTTGCCGGCACCAATCTTGATCTCTTCCGGCTCGCGCATATGGCGATGCGCGATACGACGAATCGGGCCCGGCATGGTGGCCGAGAACAGGGTCGTCTGACGCGCTTCCGGGGTCTGCTCCAGGATCCACTCGATCTCTTCGACAAAGCCCATGCGCAGCATCTCGTCGGCCTCGTCCAGCACCACGACCCGCAGGGCCTCCAGGCTCAGCGTGCCCCGCTTGATGTGGTCCACCACGCGGCCAGGGGTGCCGACCACGATTTGCGGGCCCTTGCGCAGGGCGCGCAGCTGCTCGCCCATCGGCTGACCGCCGTAGACGGGCAGCACGTCGATGCCGTCGAACCCGGAGGCGAATTCGGTCAGCGCGCCCGCGACCTGATTGGCCAGTTCGCGGGTCGGGGCCAGCACCAGTGCCTGGGGCACGCGCTCGCCGGCGTCGATCAGGTCGATCAGCGGCAGGCCGAAGGCGCCGGTCTTGCCGGTGCCGGTCTGGGCCTCGCCCAGGACGTCGCGGCCTTCCAGCAATGCAGGGATGCAGGCGGCTTGAACCGGGGTCGGGGTGGTGAAGCCCATATTCGACAGGGCACGAACCAGCGACTCGGAAAGCCCGAGCTGGGAGAAGGAGGGGGAATCGGACATTGGGGGGGTACTCACACAGGCCGGAAACAAAGGCCCGGCGAAAATCGGATGGCAACTGCCAACCCGGCATCATACACGAATCGAAGCCCTAACAAGCGAAAACTTCGGGATTTTCTTGGGGGCGTCCCTGCCTGGCAGTCGTTCCTGGGCGGGGACGAGATCGAACGTGATGCTGATCGTCCCTCGTTTGGAGGCCAGGCGCGCGGGCGGATCGAATCGTTTTGGGGCGCCGCCGAAATATCCAATGGGCTCGCTGCGTCTTACCGGTGGGGCCGCATATGGCTGGCTCGGTCGAATTGCCCAACCTGCGTGGTCGGGATATAGTTCGCCAACCCTGATTTGCTGGATGCAATATGTCGCTTAAACCAACGGATTTGTTCAACCTGCTGGCGGACGAGACACGGCTGCGGTCGCTGTTGCTGATGCAGGCGGAAGGGGAACTGTGTGTGTGCGAGCTGACGCATTCTCTGGAGATGTCCCAGCCGAAGGTGTCGCGTCACCTGGCGGCCTTGCGTCAGCACAAGGTGGTGCGGACGCGGCGGGAGAGCAACTGGATCTATTACCGGATTTCGTCCGATTTGCCGGAGTGGGCGGGCGCGACCCTGCAGGCCGCCGAACGCGCGTCGGCGGGAGCGGAGCCCTATGCGGGGGACCGGTCGCGCCTGGCTACCGCGCCCAGCCGTGCCGAGTTCCTCGACTCGGCTTGATCAGCGCACCACCGGGATACGCGGCATGACAAAACGGCCGGCGCCCCTTGCAGGACGCCGGCCGTTTTCGTTTGCACCTCCGGTGGAGCGGAGGTGATCAGTGCGGTTCGCGGTGGACGCAGGTCAGGATCGCGGTGGCGATGTCGCCGGGTTCGATACCCGGGGCATCCAGGCCGATCTCCTGCATGCAGGCGGTCGCGGCGGTTTGCAGGGCCTCCTGGTCCAGCGGCTGGCCGTGCAGGGCGTCGGCGATGCGGTCCATGCCGTCTTCCGGGAAGACCGTGAAATCGCCGGACAGCAGGAGATCCGCGATGTGGTCGTCCTTCTCCATGAGCTGGGCCCGGATCAGGCCGCCGGCGGCCTTGTGGGCCCCCTCGGTCAGGTGGGTGCCCGCGGCGATCTTGACGCCCATCTCCACGAATTTGCGGCCCTTGCGGTAGGTCCATTCAGGGTCCGTGAGCTCGGCCATCTGTTCCTCGATGGCGGCGGTTTCCTCGGCGGTGGGCTCGCTCATCTCGACCTCGACGTCGAGTTCGCTGGCCACCCGTTTCAGGAAGGCGTCGCGCACGGTCTCGCGGTCCGGCATCTCCCCGAGTTCGCGGGACAGCGTGGTGATGTAGTCCTCCATGCCGGCGCGCAGCTTGTCGCGGAACTTCTCCGACGGCACCTTGAGGCAGCGCGCCATGGTGGCGGTGTCGAAGTCGAACATGAAGCTGCCGACCATCACGGTGGCATTGCCAATGCTGGCGGCACCCGTGCCACCGATCTTGCGGCCGTCCACGTGGATGTCGTTCACCGGACGGAAGGTCGCGTTCACGCCCAGGTCCTGATAGGTGTTGATCACCGGGTCAATGAACTTCTTGTAGATGTCCGAGACGATCCGCGGCGCCTTTGACGATGGATAGATGAAGTGGAAGAACATCTGGTTGTGGTCCAGATAGACCGCACCACCGCCAACGTGACGGCGGATGATGGGCAGGTTCTGTTTCTTGCAGAAGTCCTCGTCCGCCTCCAGGGCGATCTCCTGGTGCAGGCCCACGCAGACGTAGGGATCGTCCGGGTTGACCAGGGTGAGCACCGGGTCGTCGTCCTTGCCCATGGCCTCGGCGATGCCGTGGTAGACGGCCTGGGAGCGCACGGCCGGCTGCTGGCCGAAGTCGATTACGCGTAAACGCATAGCGGTTTCCTTGTCTTGTTCGTGAGGCAGTCGCTCAGAATTCTGCATTCCAGGTGAGGCCGAAGCTGCGGCCCGGGGCCCAGATGTCCTGGACACCGTTGGCCGGGTCCAGGCGGGCTTCGGTCATTTCGTTGACATGCTCGCGGTAGGTCTTGTTCGCGATGTTGGTCACGCTGAAGGTGATCTCGTTGTAACGAAAGCCTGCGCTCGGCCCGAAGCGGTAGCCTACGGCGAGGTCGGCGGTGGCGAACCCGGAGGTGTTGCGCTCGGTTCCGTCGGTGAACGTGTCCGCCGTGCGGCTCTGACTCGCTACGGCGCGCACACGCGCATCCCACTGCCAGCCCTGGGCCACGGTATGGCTCAGGCCGATGCTGGCCTCCGGCGGCGGCATCTGGGTCAGCGGTTCGTCGAAGCGGCTGTCGCGGTTCTCGCCGCGGATCCAGGTGCCGCTTGCGTAGCCGGTGATCGCGTCGCTGAAGGCATGCTCCACCAGCGCCTCGACGCCATGGATGCGGGCCTCGTCGAGGTTGATGGTTTGCTTGATCGGAAATGGATCAAGAGCAACCACGCTTCCACCAATGTAGTCGCGGATCCGGCTCTCGTAGGCCGCGACAGTGTACGAGGTCGCGCCAATGTGGCCGCGGGCGCCCACCTCGAAGGTGCGGTTGCGTTCTGGGTCCAGCTGCGGGTCGCTCTGCCAGGTAAAGCCGTCGCTGTAGGGGTAGGTCAGGTAGCGCTCGAGCAGGCTGGCGGAGCGGTAGCCCTCGGATAGGCTGAAGTAGGGGTTGAAGGCCTCGTCCAGGTGCCAGGTG
Source organism: Thioalkalivibrio sp. ALE25 (assembly GCF_000377285.1). Classification (NCBI taxonomy): domain Bacteria; kingdom Pseudomonadati; phylum Pseudomonadota; class Gammaproteobacteria; order Chromatiales; family Ectothiorhodospiraceae; genus Thioalkalivibrio; species Thioalkalivibrio sp. ALE25. The sequence continues at coordinate 116,645 of NZ_KB897934.1, forward strand.
AGCCCGGCCGACCAGCTGAAGTTGCGATCGGTCTTGTCCAGAGGCCCAGGCACGTTCGCTGCGGCGTCGGCACTGCCGCGTACCTCGTCATAGCGGGCGCCAAGGTTGACGGTCGCCCAGTCAAGGTAGGTCTCGTGCTGGACGAAGACCCCTGCGGATTCAATTCTTCCATTCTCGACCAACGGGGTGGGCGCGGCATTTTCCGGTCGGAACCCGTTGGCCTCGGTGCCGATGAACGAAACGGGGCTTGCACGAAGGCGCCAGGCCTCGGCACCGACCAGGAGGATCTGGTCGTCGGTGGGGACGAGTTCGGTCTGGACGCGCAGGCCATCGGTGGTGAAGTCGGTATCCGAGGTTCGGTAGTCGCGGCCCAGTTGCGCGTTCCAGTCGTAGTTGCCCCGCGTGAGTTCGTGTCGATAGACAGAGGCCTCGACGCGCGGGGCCCAGGCGCCGGACAGTTCGCCCTCGTAGCGGAGTTCGAAGAGGTCGCGTGTCTGGCGCGGGGTGTAGTGGGTGTTGAGGCCCAGGGGTGGAGCAATAGGGCTGGGCGAGGCGCTGGGCGGGGTCTCGTTGAAGTTGCGCGAGGCGAGGTACCAGACGTCCTTGCGTTCGTCGCGCTGGGCGCGGAACTGGACCTCGTGGCCCGGCGCCAGCTTGCCGCGATAGCGCAGGTGGTAGGCGTTCTGTTCGGTGCCGGAATCGCGCAGGCGGTCGCCGTCGCCGTTCTTGTAGTCGTCGGTGTTCAGATACGCGGTGGACAGGTCCAGCACGTTGCGGTCGTTGGAGACGGTTACGCCGACCGCGCCGCGGATGCCGTCATCCACCGAGGTGACACCCAGGCGCGAGAAACCACGGGTCTCGGGCTCCTCGGTGAAGTCGCCGCCGCGGGTGATGATGTTGATCACGCCGCCCATGGCGCCGGCGCCATAGAGTACGGAGCCCGGACCGCGCACGATCTCGATGCGTTCGATCAGGTCCACGTTCACGTAGGACGCCAGTGAGCCACGCGCCGGCGGCTGCATGGCGTTGATGCGTACGCCGTCCACCAGCACCAGGACCTGGTCGCGCTTGAGGCCGCGGATGATCGGATCGGAGCCCACCGATCCGTCCACCGCGGTGGCGATGCCCGGCTGGCCCCGCAGCAGATCGCCCAGGGTGCGCGCCTCGCGGTTGCGGATCTCGCTGGACTCGATCACGGTGACCGAGGCGGGGGTCTCGTCGATCAGCGTCTCGTAGCCCGTCGCCGTGACCGACACGGTGCCCAGAGTGTGCGCGGCGTCCTGGGCGTGGGCAAGGGCGGGTGACGCAAGCAGACTGGCCAGCGTCAGCTGACCGACAACACGACGTTTCATGGCTGGATGGCTCCCCAATCGGTATTTCAGAGCGCGCTAAAGTAGGTTCGTGAAACACGAAGGGCAACTTACACCTCGAAGTGTCGGGCTCATTCAGGTTTGTGCCATGCCCCCCGGAAGGGGCCGCGAGAGGAGGGATCCGCCATGCTGGAGCTGGGAATCGTCGCACTGACCACGTTCTTCGTGACCATCGGGCCGGTGGATGTGGCGGTGGTGTTCGCGGTGCTCAGTCAGGGCATGAGCCCGGCCCAGCGGCGAGCTATGGCGATCCGCGGGGCGCTGGTGGCCGGCGGTATTCTCCTGCTGTTCGCGCTGGTCGGAGAGGCGCTGCTTTCGATTCTGGGCATTTCGCTGGCGGCGCTGTATACCGCAGGCGGTATCCTGCTGCTGCTGATCGGGATCGATATGGTGTTCGCCCGCAGTTCCGGCGGCGTATCGGCGACGGCGGCGGAGACGCAGGAGGCGCGGACGCGCAAGGACCTGTCGATCTTCCCGCTGGCGACGCCGTTGCTGGCCGGCCCCGGCGCCATGGGGGCCGCCATCCTGATGATGAGCCGGGCCGAGGGCGATCCCGCCGCTCAGGCGGTGGTGCTGGGCGCGCTGGTCGCCGTGATGGTCCTCGCGTTGGTGTGCCTTCTGGTGGCCTCGCGGCTGCAGCACTGGCTGGGCGTGACCGGGGCGCATGTGCTGACGCGCATCCTGGGGGTCCTGCTGAGCGCGCTGGCCATGCAGTTCATCTTTGACGGGCTGCAGCGCAGCGGCCTGCTGGGGGCATGAAGGGACCGAGGGGATCCCGAGCGGGGGCCTGTCGCCCGTGGCGGCAAGGCCCCCGCGTCGCGTAGATCAGAGCAGGTCGTCGGCGATCGCGTCCATGCCGGCGGCCGCGCATTCATCGTCGATCTGACCGCTGGGCGCGCCGGAGATGCCGATGCCGCCGATAATGCGGCCCCCGGCCATGATCTGCTTGCCCCCGCCCAGGATGCTGACCCGGGGCAGATGCTGGATCCCGTAACCGGCCGCGCCGGGATCGGTCATTTCGCGCAGTTCCAGGGTGTCGGTGCGGAAGCTGACGGCCGTCCAGGCCTTGCTGATAGCGGTGTCCACGGTATGTGGCCCGGCGAAGCGATCACGCTTGAGCGCCTGGGGCGTCCCGTGGCGGTCGACCACCGCCGCGGTCACCTGGGTGTCGCGATCGCGGCAGGCCTGTACCGCCGCCTCGGCGGCCTTGACCGCGAGTTCGGGGATCAGGGTGGGGGTATCGAACGTCCCCTCACTGGCGTGCAGTGGCGCGGCAGCCAGTACGAGGGCGATGGGGGCGGCAAGAGCGTAGCGCAGAGTCTTCATTACGGGCCTCCAGGGAGCCGGGGTTTCGCACCCTGATCACTAGATCGCCCGGTCGTGCCCTTCAAGCGGTCCACGATGCGCGCGGACCGGCTGCTCAGCCTGCTTGAGGAAACGATCTGTTTCGCCGGCAAGTTACTGTGTTTTCTTTATAAAACGCATCAAATAACGCTGGCGCGAGTGGTGGTCGAGCTGGCTCAGGCCGCGCCGCTGGCGACTTCGCGATCACGGCGGGCGAGGTCGCGCAGGGCATGGCGCAGGGCGGGCCGAAGCGGCGTATTCAGATGGGCGCGGGCGCGTCCCGGCGGTATCCCCTGATCGCGGCAGAACAGACCCAGGGCATAGGCAAGATCATCGCGGGACAGCGCGGCTTCACGTTCGGCAGACGGGCCCTTGCAGGCACCGCACTGATTCACGCGGACCTGAAAGGCGGTATTGGCCAGCATTACGCCGAAGCCCATGCGGGTGGCCAGAAGCTCGGCGATGTGCGCCTCGTTGCCTTCCAGGGCCGGTGGGGTCTGGCGCGCCGTGGCGAGCAGACGCAGGGCGATCTCGCGTGCGAAGTGGGCGATCAGGGCCTGGGAATGGGGGACCAGTTCCGGATCGTAGGGGATACCCACTCCCGCGCTCTGGGCTGTCGCTCCGTTCGGGGCGGCGCGGGCCGTGCCCATGGCGTCCCACGGGACCGGGGCGTCCATCAGGTTGCCGGGATGCGAGAGCCGAAACGGGCCGTCGGCGAGCCCGGCATGCTCCAGAACGCGATCAAAGACCAGCTGTGCCATCGCCTGCCGGTTGTCCGCCTGGCCGGGGAAGTGCTCGGCCGTGGGCAATACCAGGTGTGCTTTGCGCAGAAGCGGGCCCAGGTGGGGTTCGTTCTCGGCCCAGTCGAAGATCGCGTGGATCCATGCACGGCTTTCCGGGTCGAGGGCCGGCGCGCGTTGAAACAGGCGGGGGATGAGCGAGATCACATGCGATCCTGAACGGCGGATGTAGCCTTATTGTACGGCAGGCGATCGTCGGGTCGCGATCGCAATGCTCGGTTCAAGTGACCGGGCGAACGGCCTGCTATGTTCGAGACACAGGGTCCACGTGGATGCCAAACGCAACAACCGGCCAAACCCCAGGAGGCCAGCATGAGTACGATGAAGGCGGCGGTTTTCGTCGAGCCGGGTCGGATCGAGATCCAGGACCGGCCCATCCCCGAGATCGGGCCGACGGATGCCCTGCTGCGGGTGACGACCACCACGATCTGCGGGACCGATATCCATATCCTCAAGGGCGAGTATCCCGTTGAGGCTGGACGCATCGTCGGGCACGAACCCGTCGGGGTGATTGAACAGCTGGGGAGCGCGGTGACCGGCTACGAGGTGGGCCAGCGTGTGATCGCGGGGGCCATTACGCCCTGTGGGCAGTGCCATTCCTGTCAGGAAGGCATCTCCAGTCAGTGCGGTGGCAAGGCCATGGGGGGCTGGCAGCTTGGGAACACGATCGATGGCTGCCAGGCGGAGTACGTGCGTATTCCCAACGCCCAGGCCAACCTGACCCCGGTGCCGGACGGGCTCAGTGACGAGCAGGTCCTGATGTGCCCCGACATCATGAGCACGGGTTTCGGCGGTGCGGAGAGCGGGCACATCCATATCGGCGACACGGTGGCGGTGTTCGCGCAGGGCCCGATCGGCCTGTGTGCCACGGCGGGCGCCAAGCTGATGGGCGCGACCCGGATCATCGTGGTCGATGGCGTGCCGGAACGCCTGGAGACCGCCCGCAAGCTGGGCGCGGATGTGGCGATCAACTTCCACGAACAGGACCCGGTCGAAGCGATTATGGACCTGACCGGGGGCCGCGGGGTGGATGTATCCATCGAGGCCCTGGGGCAGCAGGAAACCTTCGAGGCCTGCCTGCGCATCCTGAAACCGGGCGGGACGCTATCCAGTCTCGGGGTTTACTCGGGCAAGCTCTCGATGCCGCTGGATGCAATCGCGGCCGGACTGGGGGACCACACCATCGTGACGACGCTGTGCCCCGGCGGGAAGGAGCGCATGCGGCGGCTGATGGAGGTGGTCGCTTCGGGGCGCGTGGACCTGACGCCGATGGTGACGCACCGCTACAAGCTGGCCGATATCGAGGCCGCCTACGACCTGTTTTCGCATCAGCGCGACGGCGTGCTGAAAGTGGCGATCACGCCGTAGGGAGCCACTGACGGAACCAGGCCGCCGCGAGGTCCGCCGCCTGCTCCAGCGTGCCGGGTTCCTCGAACAGATGGGTGGCACCGGGGATGATCTCCAGATCGCAACGGGCGTGCATCAGCGCCTGCGCCTGGCGATTGAGCTGGATGACGGTGGTGTCGAGGCCGCCCACGATCAGCAGCGTGGGGCTTTCCACCCGTTGCAGGGCGTTACCCGCCAGGTCCGGACGGCCGCCGCGCGAGACGACCGCCCGGATCGCTTGTGGCGCGGCCGCGGCGGCCCGCAAGGCAGCGGCCGCGCCGGTGCTCGCGCCGAACAGTCCCAGCGGCAGGGCCGCCAGGGTGGGCTGTGCCGTCGCCCATTGGCAGGCCTGCACCAGCCGCCGGCCGAGCAGCTCGATGTCGAAGCGGTTGGCGTAGGTCCGCTCCTCCTCCTCGGTCAGGAGGTCGAACATCAGGGTGGCCAGGCCGCTGTCCTGCAGGGTGTTGGCGACCTGATGATTGCGGGGGCTCAGGCGGCTGCTGCCGCTGCCATGCGCGAAGATGACCAGTCCGAGGGGCGACCCGGGCAGGTCGAGGATGCCCTGGTGGGGATCGCCATCCAAGACGAGGCTTACGTTACGGTCCTCAGCGGGAGACATCGGGTCGTTGCGACTGGTGGACCGAGGCGAGCAAGGCGATGACTTCGTCATCCGAGGTCTGCTCGAAATCTTCGTAATAAGCCCCGACGGACCCGCGAAAATATTCCGGGATATCCAGGGTGACCAGTTCGTCTGCCTCGGTTTCCAGCATCGCGGCGGTCTCCGCCGGCGCGACGGGGATGGCCACGACGAGGTGGCGGGGCCGGCGCTGGCGGGCGTCGCGGATCGCGGCCCGCATGGTCAGGCCAGTCGCGATCCCGTCATCGACGATGATGGCCAGTTTGCCGGTCACCTCCGGCACGGGTGCGGTGCAGTACAACTCGCGCCGGCGCCGGGCCTCCGAGCGCTCGCGCGCCTCGGCCTGCTCCAGCCAGTCGGGATCCACGCGCTCCGCCTCGCGCGGATTGCAGACCCGTTCGCCGTGTTCCGGTACGGCACAGATGGCGTACTCGGCGTGAAACGGATGGCCGATCTTGCGCGGGATGAGGAGGTCCAGCGGCATGCCCAGGTGCCGGGCGACCACAGCGCCCAGCGGCACCCCGCCTCGTGGCAACGCATAGACGACCCCGGGCTGACCTCGATAACGGTCCAGGGCGCGGGCGAGCCGCTCACCGGCTTCATTGCGGTCTCGGAAGCGCATGCGGGCACCTCGCGCAGGGGGTTACTCCCGTGAGTGTAGGCCACCGGTTCGCGCACCGGGGAACGCCAAAAGGAAAGGCCCGGGGCCAATGGCGCCCGGGCCTCGCGAGGAGATGGTCTGGTCGAGGGGCTTAGTTGAAGGCTTCCCCGGGCTTCACGCCCATGGCCTTCAGGATCATCGCCAGCGGGCAGAAGCCGGTGAAGGCGGACTGCAGCAGGTTGAAGCCAACGAACAGGGTCAGGATCAGCCACATCGGGGTGAAGAGCCAGGCGAGGATGGCGCTGATGATCACGACGGTGCCGGCAAAGGCGAGGACGATGCGGTCAATGCTCATGGATGATGCCTCCGGGTTTCGTATTAGTAATCGCTAATATGTAGTCTGTCGCCCGTGATTACAAGGGGTGCGGGGCGGTCGCACCCTACGGGGAACGTTGAGCCCAAAGTGGCCTGTAGGGACTCAGCGGAAGATCTCGCCAGGCTTCAGCCCCATCGACTTCAGGATCATGATCAGGGGGCAGAAGCCGGTAAACGCGGCCTGAATCAGATGAACCCCAATAAAGGCCGCGAGCAGCAGCCACCAGGGGCTGACCAGCCAGGCGAGCAGGGCACTGACCAGCACGACGATCCCTGCGAACAACATGAAAAAGCGGTCTGTGGACATGATGACGCCTCCTTGGGGCAGAGCCCGAGGGGGTTGTCTGCGGGGCGTAGCCCGGGGGAAAGCCGGGCCTGCTGACTCGGCTTCCCTGTGGGGCGCCTCTGGACAACCTCGTATCTCCGAGATTACACCCCGCGGGGCGATCGTCAAGGTAGGGATGTGCGTCAGGAGAGAACACCACTGGCTGTGGGAGCCCGAAAAATGGAGCCGGCGACAGGAGTCGAACCTGCGACCCTCTGATTACAAATCAGATGCTCTACCAACTGAGCTACACCGGCCTGGTGTCGGGGAGTCGTGCGCCCCGGGCGGGCCCTGGCGGAGGGCCCGAGAAAATGATGGTGCCGGGAGCGAGAATCGAACTCGCACTCTGTTGCCAGAACCGGATTTTGAGTCCGGCGCGTCTACCAGTTCCGCCATCCCGGCTTGTGGGGTGCCGGGGAGATGCCGATGGGTCGGCGTCTCCCCGCGGCACACGGATGTGCCGTCGGAATCGCCCTCAACGGGGGTGGATTCCAAAGCAGCGCTGCAAAACGCGTTTGCAGCGCTGCGCGCGCTGAAAAAGCCAGGTCGACTTTGTTCAGCGCGAGCGTAGTGTAGCGCAGGTTCCCCGTGGCAGAAACGGGCTTCGCGGGCCGGGGCATGCCGCGCCGCGCTGGCGTGGCGCGTGGTAGCATCGCGCGCCATGCGTGTTGCCGACTTTGATTACGAGCTCCCGTCGGAGCTGATTGCCCAGTATCCGTTGCCGGACCGTGTGGGGTCGCGTCTGCTGGTGCTGGAGGACGAGCGCCCGCGGGATGCCGGCTTTGCGGAGATCGAAAACCTGCTGCGCCCGGGCGATCTGCTCGTGCTGAACGACACCCGAGTGATCCCGGCGCGAGTATTCGGGCAGAAGGAGAGCGGGGGCCAGGTCGAGGTGCTGGTCGAGCGCATCGAATCGACCGGACAGGTGCTGGCCATGGTTCGGGCCAGCCGGGCGCCGAAGGTGGGGACCCGCCTGCGGCTCGCGGATGCCTTCACCGTTGAAGTGACCGGGCGCGAGGGGCCGTTCTTCCGGCTGGTTCTGGTTGAGGCCGGGGACGTGCTGGCTCTGTTGCGCGTGCACGGCCATGTGCCACTGCCGCCGTATATCGAGCGGGCTGACGAGGCCCATGACGCGGATCGCTACCAGACGGTGTTCGCCCGCCGCGAGGGTGCGGTCGCCGCCCCCACCGCGGGGCTGCATTTTGACGACGCGCTGCTCGCGCGGCTGCGCGAGGCCGGGGTGGAGACGGCGACGGTGACCCTGCATGTGGGGGCCGGGACCTTCCAGCCAGTCAAGGTGGAGGACACCGCCGCGCACGAGATGCATGCGGAGTGGCTGGAGGTCTCGCCCGAGGCCTGCGCCGCCGTGGCGGCGTGCAAGGGCCGCGGCGGGCGCGTGGTGGCAGTGGGCACGACATGCGTGCGCTCGCTGGAGACCGCAGCGGCCGGGGGCGCGCTTGAGCCGTTCCAGGGCGAGACGCGGCTGTTCATCCAGCCGGGCTACACGTTCCGCGTGGTGGACCGGATGGTGACCAATTTTCATCTGCCACAGAGCACGCTGCTGATGCTGGTGGCGGCGTTCGCCGGTTATCACCGGATCCTGGATGCCTACGCCCATGCGGTCGCGCAGCGGTACCGGTTCTTCAGTTACGGCGATGCGATGTGGCTGGCGCCGGGGCGGGCCGATGACCTCCCACCCAGCCTGAGCGCCGATACCGGAGGCCCTGATGGAGTTTGAAAACCTGGCCGCCGATGGCCCGGCGCGGCGCGGCCGCCTGCATTTTCCGCGCGGGACGGTCGAGACGCCGGCATTCATGCCGGTGGGGACCTACGGCACGGTCAAGGCGATGACCCCCGAGGAGCTGCGCGAGCTTGGGGCGGAGATCATCCTTGGCAATACTTTCCACCTGATGCTGCGCCCGGGCACGGAGGTCATCCGCGCGCATGGCGACCTGCACGACTTCATGCACTGGGAGGGGCCGATCCTGACCGATTCCGGGGGGTTCCAGGTCTTTTCGCTGGCCGAGATGCGCAAGATCTCGGAGGAGGGCGTGCGTTTCCAGTCGCCGGTGGATGGCTCGAAGGTGCTGATGACGCCGGAGTCGTCGATGCAGGTGCAGCGCGAGCTGGGCTCGGACATCGTGATGATCTTCGACGAGTGCACGCCGTACCCCGCCACGGAGGACGAGGCGCGCCAGTCCATGGAATTGTCCCTGCGCTGGGCGGCACGTTCGCGCGCGGCGCATGGCGACAACCCGGCGGCCCTGTTCGGGATTGTGCAGGGCGGGATGTACCCCGAGCTGCGCCGGGAATCGGCGGAAGGCCTGCAGGCGATTGGCTTTGACGGCTACGCGATCGGGGGATTGTCGGTGGGCGAGCCGGAGGACGAGCGGCTGCAGACCCTGGACGTGACCCTGCCGCTGTTGCCGCCGGATCGCCCACGCTACCTGATGGGCGTGGGACGCCCGGAGGATATCGTCGAGGCAGTGCGTCGCGGCGTGGACATGTTTGACTGCGTGATGCCCACCCGCAACGCGCGCAACGGTTTTCTGTACACCCGCGAGGGCGTGCTGCGCATTCGCAATGCCCGTTTTCGCGAGGATACCGGGCCGATTGACCCGGAATGTGGCTGCTACACCTGTCGTCACTATTCGCGGGCCTATCTCAAGCATCTCGACAAGTGCAACGAGATCCTCGGCTCGCGCCTGGCGACCACCCATAATCTGCATTACTACCAGGACCTGATGCGCGGCCTGCGCGAGGCAATCGCGGCGGGGGCGCTTGATGCGTTCGTCGCCGATTTCTATGCGCGGCGCGGCATGGCCGTCCCGCCTGTGCCATAATCCGCGCGTTATTTTTCGTGCCGTCCGGCTGCGGTTTTCGCGGCGGGGCGGGGCTCGACCCGAACCGACAGACGGAGTGTTTCGATGGACTTTCTGATTTCTGCAGCGCATGCCCAGGAAGGCGGAGCCGCCGGCGGCGGCATGATCGAGTTCCTGATCATGATCGTTATTTTCTTCGCGATCATGTACTTCCTGATCATCCGTCCGCAGAGCAAGCGCGCCAAGGAGCATCGCAACATGGTCGAGGCGCTGTCCAAGGGTGACGAGATCGTCACCAACGGCGGTGTGGCCGGCAAGATCACCGAGGTCAGCGACGACTTCATCAAGGTTGATATCGCCGATGGCGTGAACGTGGCCGTGCAGAAGCAGTCGGTCGCCTCCGTGATGCCCAAGGGCACGCTCAAAGACCTTTAAACCCCGCCCTTCAGGGTCTCCGAATATGCGCAATTCCTATCCGGCGTGGCTGTACGCCCTGATCGTCGTGGTCGTTCTGGGTGCGGGGCTGTACGCCGCGCCCAACCTGTTTCCGGAGGACCCCTCGGTCCAGATCGGGAATCCGATGACCGGCGAGATCGACGAGAACATCCGGGACCTCATGGGCACCATCCTGGGTGCCCAGGGCGTGACGCCGAAGCAGGTCGAGGAGCAGGACGACGGCCAGATATTGCTGCGCTTCGAGACCACCGACGAGCAGTCGGCCGCCGCCGAGATCCTGCGAAACGCCCTGGACGACAACCATACGGTGGCCCTGAACCTGGCCCCGGCCACGCCGAACTGGCTGCGGGCGATCAATGGCCAGCCGATGGCTCTGGGCCTCGACCTGCGCGGCGGGGTGCACTTCCTGATGGAGGTGGATCTGGAGGCGGTGATCGGCACGGCGATGGAGCGCTACGCGAACGAGTTGCGCGGGCGCATGCGCGACGAGCGTCTGTCCTTTGACACGATCGAACGCAGCTCCAGCGACCTCACCGTGATGTTCGGCAACGAGGCGAACTATGAAGCGGCCGAAAGCTGGCTGACCCGCGAGTACCGCGGCGAACTGGAGTGGGACGTCCGCGGCTCCGGCGACTCCATCCGCATGGTGGCCACTCTGGACGACGACCATCTGACCGAACTGCGGCGGCAGGCCCTGCAGCAGAATATCTCGACCCTGCGTTCGCGCGTGGACGAACTGGGCGTGGCCGAGCCGATCATTGCCCAGCAGGGCGAGAACCGCATCGTCGTGCAGCTTCCGGGCGTGCAGGATACCGCCCGGGCCAAGGAGGTGCTGGGTGCGACGGCGACGCTGGAGTTCCGTCTGGTCTCGGAATCCGGGGACCCGATGGAGGCGGCGGAATCCGGCCGTGCGCCATCCGGCACGCGTCTGTATCGCGAGCGTGACGGGACGCCGGTGCTGCTGCAGCGCCAGGTCATGCTGACCGGTGACTACATCACCGACGCCTCTTCCGGCATTGCGCAGGACACCGGTGGGCCGGCCGTTTTCATCAACCTGGATGGCCAGGGGGCGCGGATCTTCTCGCGGGTGACCTCGGACAACGTGGGCCGCCTGATGGCCTCGGTGTTCATCGAGACGACGACCGAGACGGTGGAGGAAAATGGTGAGCAGGTCCTGCGGACCTCGCGCAGCGAAGAGGTGATCAACGTTGCGCGCATCAACGAACCGCTGGGCCGGCGCTTCCAGATCTCGGGGCTGGACAGCACCCGCGAGGCGCGCAACCTCGCGCTGCTGCTGCGGGCCGGGGCGCTGGCCGCGCCGATGTCCATCGTGGAAGAACGCACGGTCGGGCCAAGCCTGGGCCAGGAAAACATCGACCGCGGCATGCAGTCGGTGGTGATCGGTTTTATCGCGGTGATGATCTTCATGATCCTCTACTACCGCGTGTTCGGCCTGATCGCGAACGTGGCACTGGCGCTGAACCTGATCTTCATCGTGTCGGTGCTCTCGATGCTGCAGGCGACACTGACCCTGCCGGGGATCGCGGGGATCGTGCTGACGGTCGGTATGGCGGTGGACGCTAACGTGCTGATCTTCGAGCGCATACGCGAGGAGATTCGCAACGGGTTGTCACCGCAGGCGGCGATCTCCTCCGGCTATGACCGGGCCTTCACGACTATCGCGGACGCCAACGTGACGACGCTGATTGCGGCCCTGGTGCTGTTCCTGTTCGGTACCGGTCCGATCAAGGGCTTCGCGATCACGCTGTCGATCGGGATCATCGCTTCGATGTTTACCGCGATCATCGTGACCCGCGCCATCGTCAATCTGACCTACGGGCGCCAGCGCCGGCTGACGCGCCTGGCCATCTGAGCGCCGGGAGACCCGCATGCTTCCGCATCTGAATTTCGCCGAATCGAATATCGATTTCCTGGGCAAGCGCAAGATCACGATCGCCATCTCGCTGATCCTGATCCTGGCTTCCATCGCCATGCTGGCAACCCGCGGCCTGAACTTCGGGATCGACTTTACCGGGGGCACCCTGGTGGAAGTCGGCTACCCCGAGGCGGTCGAGCTGGATCCGATCCGCGAGACCCTCGCGGCCGGTGGCTTTGCCGGGGCCCAGGTGCAGACCTTCGGGACCTCGCGCGATGTGCTGATCCGTCTGCCGCCAAGTGAGGATGACGACGATCCGGCCATGCTGTCCAACCGCGTGCTGAATACGCTGCAGGATGGTGGACCGCAGGACCCGGACCTGCGTCGGGTGGAGTTTGTCGGCCCGGCGGTCGGGGAGGAACTGCGCGAGCAGGGCGGCCTTGCGATGATCTATGCCCTGGCGGGCATCCTGATCTACGTGGCGGTTCGCTTCGAGTGGCGGTTCTCCATCGGTTCGGTGCTGGCGCTGGTGCACGACGTCCTGATCACCCTGGGGATCTTTTCGTTGCTGCAGCTGGAGTTCGACCTGGGCGTGCTGGCAGCGGTACTGGCGGTGATTGGCTACTCGCTCAACGACACCATCGTCGTCTACGACCGAATACGCGAAAACTTCCGAGTCCTGCGCAAGCAGGGGACGGAGCAGGTGATGAACAACGCGGTCAACAAGACCCTGGCGCGTACCATCGTCACGAGTATGACAACCCTGCTGGTGCTGTTCTCGCTCGCGTTCCTCGGTGGGGCTGCACTGCAGAACTTCTCGATCGCCCTGATTATCGGGGTGATTGTGGGGACCTACTCGTCCATCTTCATTGCGGCGACGGCGGCCTTGATGCTGGGCGTGGATCGACAGGTCCTGCTGCCGGTGAAGAAGGAAGGGGCCGAGGAAGATCAGACGCCCTGAGGGGGGCGTCACACCGGGTTGCACGTTGCGGCCCGGAAAGAAAAAGCCCGGAGCCGCAAGGCCCGGGCTTTTTTCGTGTCGGACGGGCCGCCTGGTTCAGAAGGACAGGGCGTTCTGCACGATGCGGTCGACCAGTTTGTTGACGTCGCGCAGGGCTTCCGCGGAGGCCTCATCGCCGATCTCCGGGACGCGCTGGTAGCCCACGTAGATGGTGCCGGGCTCGTCGGAGAGTTCGTAGATTGCGATCACGTAGGGGCAGAAGGTGATGTTGTGAGGGTCCGCATCCATGGTCGCGCGCGAGTAGGTGGCGCTGCAGAAATCGACGGACATGCCGTTCAGGTACAGGCCTTCGCCACTTTCCTGGTCGGCGGTGCGGTCCAGCATGTCGGCAATGTAGCCACGATTGTTGATCACCAGTCCCTCGGCGGCGATGGCGTCCTCGATCATCTCGTAGTAGAAGTCGAACTCGCCCTCGATGCTGTACACCACGCGTTCCTCGGTCTCGATCACGGTCTCGGGGCCGAAGGCGTGCGCGGTGCTGGTGGCGAAGCCGACGCCAAGCCCGAGGGTGATGGCGAGGGCCGAGGTCCGCAATGCGCGTGTTACGGGGTTGGTCGTTTTCATGGTTCCTTCCTCAGGTAGCGGGTTCGAAGGCTGGATGAGCGAGGGCGGGTGTCGCCGCCAACGCCCCTCGGGGCGGCCGGCACCGCGTTTTCCGGGATGCCGGGTTCAGTCGAAGAAATGACCGGCAAACCGGGTTCGAGGGGCCCAGTAGGGGTTGTCCAGTTGCTCAATACGCACCTGGCCCCGGGAGCTGGGTGCATGTACGAAACGTCCGTCTCCCACGTAGACCCCGACGTGATCGATTTGACTCCCGTTGATCGCGAAGAACACGACGTCACCCGGCGCCGGGGCGCCGTCGCGCCGCGTGGCGGCCCGGGCCTGGTCGCGAGTGGTGCGCGGTACGCTGCGACCGGCCTCGCGGTAGGCGCGCTGCACCAGGGCGGAACAGTCGAGTCCGGAGGCGTCGGTTCCCCCGTAGCGATAGGGCGTGTCCAGGTGCCCCAGGGCCGTGAGGACGACCTCCGAGCGCTCCAGACCGGCCTCGGGTGCGGGACTCATCGGCCCCTGCGGCAGCGGCTGGGGGGTGGCGATGGTGGTGGCGGTCTCCGTGCCGCGCGGCTCGGGGCCGGCGCTGCAGGCCGCGAGGAACAGCAGGCCGCTGCCCACCAGAGCGAGGGGCAGGAAGCGCGGGACGGTGTCAGAAAAGATCGCGTTCGGCATAGCGCTCGGGGACGGTGAAGAGCTCGGGACTCAGGTCGTCGGTGGAGATGCCCGCGAGGCGAGTGGTCACGCCGTCGTGTTCGCTGACCTCCAGGGGGATGCCATCCACGCGCGGCAGCAGGGACGCGCCCATCTGCGAGGCCATCGGGCCACCGGCCTCGAGGGCGCTGAGGGACAGCTCATACAGGCGATCCATCAGGGCGCCCAGGGTGGCGAAGTCGTGTTCCTCCAATCCCAGACGGGCCGGGTCCGACACGCAGACCGTACTCTGCACCTGACCATCGATCAGGACCTCGTGCTCGTCACAGACGAAATCGCCGATCTCGCGCTGCTCGCCGGTGGTCCGGGTGCTGATTTCGGCATCGAAGCCTTCCGCGCCGATGCCCAGTTGCGATTCCAGTTGCTGGCGCACCTCCGGTGGAAGCTGCTCCATCTGGCGACGCAGATCGCTGACCATATCGGTCATCGCGCGCATTTGCTGGTCCATAACCTCGCGGGTCAGCGGGGTGTAGGTCTGTTCGGTGTCGTCCACGACGGTCAGCTGGTCGTTGGTGGCGTCGAACAACATATAGCCGGAGGTGCCGCTGATCGCCTCGTTCAGCTCCATGCGAACGATGTCACCGCGCACCAGGATCTGGCTCTCCAGCCCCTCGTCGTCCACATAGTGGAGCAGGGCATCGGCCTGGGCCGCAGAGCCCAGCGCCAGCAGCCCGCAGGCGGCGAGCGGTACAAGGGCCTGGCGGAGGCGGTCGAACGGGCCAGTACGGCAACGATGCATGGGGGGGTCTCCGGTTTCCGGGCGGACTGTGGTGCTCGTGGGCCTCATTGTAGCGCGTTGCTCAGGTTGCGACGGGCTGGAGCAGGCGGTGCGCGAGGGCATCGGGGTCGAGCGGTGCATCCGGGGCGACCTCGATGCAGCCTTCGGCATCGGTCGGCCATTCCTGTTGGGGCTGCTGCTGTTGCATGACCTCGATACCGGCATCCGAGGCGTCGGTGCCCGCGCGAGCGCGGCGCTCCAGGCGCTCGCGCAGAACGTCTTCGCGCGCCTGGCAGGCGACCACGGCGAACCCGGCCGCATGGCGCCGGGCCAGGGCCTGGAACGGAGCACGTTGCTCGCGGGTGAGGAAGGTGGCATCCACGACGACGGTCAGTCCGAGCGACAGCAGGCGTTCCGCGCGCTGCAACAGGTGTTCGTAGATCCGGGCGCGCCCGGCGGCGCTGTAGTCCACCGGCTCCTCCATCCGCTTGCGCTCGATGTCGGAGCGCAGCCGGATCGCCCCCAGGGCCTCCAGCACCTGGGTACTGACGACGGTCTTGCCACTGCCGGAGACGCCGTGCATCAGGACGAGGCGCGGCGAGCCAGCCTCGGTCAACCGGTCCGCGAGGGCGAGGTAGCGACTCATCTCCGCCCGGTGGGCCGCTTGTTCATCGGACGGCAGCTGGGGCTCGGCTCCGTGTATGCCCTGGACCTTGGCCCGGATCAGGGCACGGTAGACCTGGTACAGCGGCAGCAGGGCAAGACCATCGAAGTCTTCGCGCCCCTCGAGATAGGCATTCAGCAGCCGCCAGGCATGGGCGCGGGAGCGGCGGGCCAGGAGATCCATGGTGGTGAAGGCGATCTCGGACATCACGTCGATCCAGCGCAGGGCGGGGTCGAATTCGATGGCGTCGAAGGCGACCGGGACCTCGTCGCCATCCTCGTTCGTGACGTAGACCAGGTTCCCGAGGTGCAGGTCACCATGGCCGTGGCGCACGAACCCGGCATCATGTCGTTCCTGAAGAAGGGGCCACAGCCGATGGATTTCCGTGCGGGTCCATTGTTCCAGGCGCTCGAGGCGCGCCCGATCCGAGGCGCCGTTGACCGATTCGGAGAGGGCCGGGAAGTTGTCCAGCATGGGCTGGGTCGCGGCCTCGGCGGTCCCGTACTCGGATTGAGCATCGGTCCGCTCGGTGCGCTCATGGAAGGCCGCGATGTAGTGACCGAGCGCATCCATGGCCGCCGTGGGGAGCCGGTCCCGCTCCAGTAGTCGGTCGAGCTGGCGCTCGCGGTCGAAGCGGCGCATGCGCACGGCATAGTCGAGCACGGGGCCGGCGCCATTGATGACCGGATGCGCGTCGTCACCATTGAGGGTCACGACCTCCCGATAGAGCTGGGGCGCCAGGCGGCGGTTAATCTCCAGCTCGGTCTCGCAGTAATGGCGGCGGGCGTCCAGCGTGGTGAAGTCGAGAAAGCCGAGATCCAGCGGTTTCTTGAACTTGTAGGCCTCGTCGCCGGCGAGGATTACGGTGGAGATATGGGTCTCGATGGTCCGAACCGCTCCGGTGTCCGGCAGGGGCGTCGGGAAGCCGTTGCCCTGGACCAGTTGGCGCAGGCGTTTCTGGTGCTGTTCCAGTTCGGTCATGGGGGCTCCGCTTGGAGGTTCAGGCGGGCGAGCGTCGGCGCCGGATGTTTTTCCCGGAATCGCCGGGCATGCACCCGTTTTTGCTTGTCGGTCAGGTTACCATTGCAGCCGTTCCGGTCACGTCGCCCCCCAGCCAGTCCATGCCACGAAAGAGCCGCCAGCGTCCCCGTCATCGAAACGCGCCCCGCAGGGGGCGGGTCCGGCGCCTGCTGGGCGCGGGGGGCTGGACCCTGGCCGGCCTGCTGCTGGCCGCCGTGGGGATCGGGGGGCTCTATGTCCATCATCTGGACCGCGAGATCCGCGAACGGTTCGAGGGCCAGCGCTGGGCATTGCCCGCCCGGGTGTATGCGCGGCCGCTGGAGCTGTATGCCGGCCGCCCGCTGACGGCGGATGCGCTGGAGATGGAGCTGCGCGCGCTGAACTACCGCGAGACGCCGGAGGGTTCGGGCCCGGGCGAGTTTCACGTCAGCGGCGGTACCGTGCGGCTGACCACCCGGCCGTTCACGTTTGGGGACGGACCGGAGCCGGCCCATTCGGTACGCGTGCGCCTGGCGAACGGCCGGGTGCAGTCGGTGGCGGAGCAGTCCGGGGGCCGCAATGTGGACCTGATGCGGGTGGAGCCGTTGCTGATTGGCAGCATCTATCCGACCCATGGTGAGGATCGCATCCTGGTCGATATCGACGAGGTACCGCGCGAGCTGATCGGGGCGCTGCTGGCGATCGAGGACCGGCGGTTCATGTCGCATCGCGGGATTGATCCGGTGGGCATCGGGCGCGCGGCGGTCGCCAACCTGCGTGCCGGGCGCACGGTCCAGGGGGGCAGCACGCTGACCCAGCAGCTGGTCAAGAACTTCTACCTGACGCGCGAGCAGACGCTGAGCCGCAAGCTGAATGAAGCGGTGATGGCCCTGTTGCTGGAACACCGCTACGACAAGCGGGAGATCCTCGAGGCGTATCTGAACGAGGTGTTCCTCGGGCAGACCGGCGAGCGGGCGATCCATGGCTTTGGCCAGGCGGCCCAGTTCTACTATCAGCGTCCATTGAACGAACTGCGCCTGGATCAGCTGGCGCTGCTGGTCGGTCTGGCGCGGGGAGCGAGTTATTACGATCCGCGCCGCTTCCCGGAGCGGGCCACGCAGCGCCGCGACCGGGTCCTGGAGGCGATGGCGGAGACCGGTCTGGCGAGTCGCGAGCGCGTGGATCGGGCCCTGGCAACCGCACTTGATGTCTCCCCGGTAATGCCGGAGGGGCGCAGCCGTTTCCCGGCCTTTCTCGACCTGGTGCGGCGTGAGCTGCGGGCCGACTACGCGGACGAGGACCTGCGCAGCGAGGGCCTGCGGATCTTCACGACCATGGATCCGGTGGTGCAGATGCGGCTGGAGGATCGCCTGGTGCGGGGTGTGGACGAGCTGGTCCGGAGCCGCGGGGGCGGTTCCGACCTCGACAACCTGCAGGCCGCGGCGGTCGTGACCGATCCGCAGGCGGGCGAAGTGCTGGGGGTGGTGGGGGATCGCAACCCGCGCTATCCCGGGTACAACCGGGCCGTGGAGGCCCAGCGCCAGGTGGGGTCGGTGATCAAGCCGTTCGTCTATCTCGCGGCCCTGACCAACCCGGATCGTTACACCCTGGCGACCCTCCTGGATGACAGCCCGCTGACCCTGCAGCTGCCGCACGGGGAGCCCTGGACGCCGCGCAATTTCGATCGCGAGAACCGGGGGACGGTCACGGCCTGGGAGGCCCTGGTGCAGTCCTACAACGTGGCGACCGTCCGCCTGGCGGAGGAGATCGGTATTTCCCAGGTGGTCAACCTGCTGCAGACGCTGGGGCTGCAGCGGACGCCGACCCCGTTGCCCTCGCTGGCGCTGGGCGCGATCGAGCTGTCACCGCTGGAGGTGGCCGGGCTCTACCAGGCGCTGGCGAACGGCGGCTACGCGACGGGTACCCGGGTGATCCGGGATGTCCTGGACCAGAACGACGAGGTCCTGTCCCACTACGGCCTGTCGCTCCAGGGGGCGGTGTCGGATGGTTCCGTGCGCGTCCTGACCCATGCCCTGCACGACGTGACTCGCGAGGGGACCGGGCGGCGGATCGCGGCGCAGCTGAGTGGTCAGGTGGTGGCTGGCAAGACCGGTACCACGAACAACTTTCGGGACAGCTGGTTCGCCGGCTTCGATGATCGGCATGTGGCGGTGGTCTGGCTGGGGATGGACGACAATCGCCCGACTGGACTCACCGGTGGCGTCTCCGCCGCGCCGGTCTGGGCGGAGATCATGGCGGGGGTAGGCGTGCAGTCCCTGCGGCTGGAAGGCCACCCCGGCGTGGGCTATCAGGAGGTGGACCTGGCCTCCGGCCTGCGGGTGGAAAACGAGGACCATGCCTGCGAGGCGGTGAAGACGCTGCCGTTCTGGCAGAATTCGGGGCCCGAAGGGCGCGCCGAGTGCGACCTGGGCAGTGATTCCGGCTCGCAGGGCTGGTTCGAGAGGTTATTTCGTTGAAGATGTTCCGTATTGCAGAGGACCGGTCCCGGAAAGCGCGGATGGCCAAGG
Source organism: Thioalkalivibrio sp. ALE25 (assembly GCF_000377285.1). Taxonomy (NCBI): domain Bacteria; kingdom Pseudomonadati; phylum Pseudomonadota; class Gammaproteobacteria; order Chromatiales; family Ectothiorhodospiraceae; genus Thioalkalivibrio; species Thioalkalivibrio sp. ALE25. The sequence goes on from NZ_KB897934.1 coordinate 135,830, forward strand.
GCGGCTGGCGGGCGGTACAGGGCGCGGGTGTCGTCGCGCTGGCGCTTGTACTGGCGGCCTGCGCGACCCCGGCGCCGCGCGATGCCGGCGCGCCCGCGCCCGACGCGACCGAGAGGGCCGTTTATGAGGATCCGGCGCAAGAGGAGCGTGATGCACCCGAGCCGGAACGCGACCCGACCCCTGGCGCGGCCCTGCAGCTGGCCCAGCAGGCCGAGTCGGCGCGCGAGGCCGGGGATACCGCGCGGGCGGAACAACGCCTGGAACGGGCCTTGCGCATCGCGCCACGGGATGCGGGCCTCTGGCATCAGATGGCCGCGCTGCGTCTGGAACAGGGTCGCCACGAACAGGCCGAGCGCCTGGCGGAGCGTTCGCTGCGGCTGGCGGGTGGGACCGACCGCGAGCTCGGGCTGAAAAACTGGCGCGTGATCCTCGCGGCGCGCGAGGCCCTGGGCGATGCCGCCGGTGCCGAGGAGGCCCGCGAGGCGATCCGCCGTCTGGAAGCCGGCGTTGTCTGACGCGGCGGCGGGATCGGCGGCCGTTCACGCCCTGAGCCCGGGGGGCGACCTGGCGGAGGCCGTTGCCGGCTTTCGCCCGCGCGAGCCGCAGCAGCGCATGGCCGTGGCGGTGGAGGAGGCCCTGGCCACCGCACCCACCGCCCTGCTGGTCGAGGCGGCCACCGGGGTGGGCAAGACCTTCGCCTATCTGGTGCCGATCCTGCAGGCGCGCCGCCGCGCCCTGATCTCCACCGGTACCAAGACCCTGCAGGACCAGCTCTTCGAACGCGACCTGCCGGTGGTCTGCGAGGCGCTGGGCTATCGTCCGCGCGCAGCCCTGCTGAAGGGCCGGGCCAACTACCTTTGCCACTATCGCCTGGAACTGGCAGCGGCCGAGGCGGGCGGCGCGACCGGTGGCGGAGTACGCCGTGACCAGTTGCCGGTGATCGAGGCCCTGCAGCGGTTCGCGCGCACTAGTGACACCGGGGATCTGGGGCTGGCCGGGATCCTCGCGGAGGACTCGCGACTCTGGCCGCAGGTGACCTCGACCGTGGACAACTGCCTGGGCGGGGAATGCCCGAACTACAACGATTGCTTTGTGGTGCAGGCGCGCAAGCGTGCCCAGGAGGCGGACGTAGTGGTGGTCAACCACCACCTGCTGCTCGCGGACATGGCCCTGAAGGAGGAGGGCTTCGGAGAACTGCTGCCCGAGGTGGACGCGGTGATCGTCGACGAGGCGCACCAGTTGCCGGATATTGCCGGATCGTTCTTCGGGATTGCCGTCGGCACGCGCGCCCTGCGGGAGCTGGCGCGGGACACGCGGCGTGAACAGGAGCAGCATGCCCCGGAGATGCTGGACATTCGCCAGCGGGTCGCGGAACTGGAGGCCTGCGTCGCCGAGTTCCTCGAGGCCTCGCGGACCTGGGAGGGGCGTTCCAGCTGGGATACGGTCAACCCGGAGGGTGCCCTGGATCCGTTGCTGGACCGCCTCGACGCGACCCTGGGGTTCGTCGGGGACGCGCTGGAGGCCGCCGCGGAACGGGCGCCGGGGCTGGAGCAGCTGCGCGGGCGCAGCGCCCTGTTGCTGGAGCGCCTGCGGGAATGGCGCGAGGAGACCCCGGATACCGTGGCCTGGGCCGAGCGCTTCAGCCAGAGCCTGACGCTGCATCGAACGCCGCTGGATGCGGCGCGTCCGCTCGCGCAGCGCCGGGCCGCGCGTCCGGCGGCATGGATCTTTACCTCGGCCACGCTGGCCGTGGGAGAGGACTTCAGCCATGCGGCGCGGCGCCTCGGACTCCCCGCGGACGTGGCCAGCGAACGCCTGGACAGTCCCTTCGATTTTCCCCGTCAGGCCTGCCTGGTGCATCCGCAGCCACCGCTGCCCAATCCCAACGATCCAGGATATACCCGGGCCTGCATTGCCTGGGCGTGGCCGCTGTTGCGGGACAACCCGGGGGGCGGGTTCTTCCTGTTTACCAGTCACCGGGCCTTGCAGGAGGCGGCCGCTATCCTGCGCGCCGAACTGCCCCGCGATCGCGAGCTGCTGGTCCAGGGCGAACAGCCGCGGGGCGATTTGCTGGCGCGGTTTCGCGAGTCGGGGACGGCCTGGCTGCTGGGGGCCCACAGCTTCTGGGAAGGAGTGGACATCCGCGGCGAGGCACTGTCGATCGTGATCATCGATCGCCTGCCGTTCGCCGCGCCCAACGATCCCGTCCTGCAGGCGCGCGCGTCCGCGCTGGAGGCCGAAGGTCGGTCGCCGTTCATGGAGTTCACCCTGCCGCAGGCCGTGCTGGCCCTGAAGCAGGGCGCGGGGCGGTTGATCCGGGATGCTGATGATGCCGGCATCCTGGCCCTGTGCGATCCGCGCCTGACCGGAAAATCCTACGGTCGGCGTTTTCTCGCCAGCCTGCCGCCGTTCCATCGCACCCGGGAACCGGCGGCCGCGCTGCGCTTTCTGGAGCAGGCCCGGGAGACGAATACATGCGCCTGATTGCGCTCGAAACCGCAACTGAACAGTGTTCGGCCGCGCTGTATGTCGATGGCGAGATCCTTGGCGTTGCCGAGCGCGCGGCGCGGCGCCACGGGGAATTGATCCTGGGGCAGGTGGAACAGCTGCTGCGCGAGGCGGATATCCCGCGTGCCAGCCTAGATGGTGTGGCGGTAGGACGCGGGCCGGGGGCCTTTACGGGCGTCCGCCTCGGCCTGGGCGTGGCACAGGGGATGGCCTTCGCGCTGGATCGCCCCGTGGTGCCGGTCTCTACGCTGCAGGCGCTGGCGCAGCAGGCGCTCCGGGAGGGGCGACGGCCGGCAGGCGTACTGGCGGCACTGGACGCGCGCATGGGCGAGATCTACTGGAGCCTTTGTCCGGCCCGGGGGGACCGCGTGGAGACGGCGGCGGAACAGGTCGGGGCGCCTGCAAGCCTGGCGCCTGCCTGGCCCGAGGGCGAGCGTTTCGGTCTGGGATCCGCGTTCGCCGCCTTCCCCGAACTGGCGGCCGCGCACGGGCTGGCCATGGCCGCCGTGGATCCCGACGCGCTGCCGGATGCCCGCGAGATCGCCCTGCTGGCAGTGGACGCCTGGGAGCGCGGCGAGGCCGTGGCCCCCGAGTATGCGCAGCCGGAGTATATCCGCAACGATGTCGCCCGCCCGGCCACGCCGCGATGAGCCGGGAAACCGAAAACGACACCACTCCCTACCCGTGGTTGCCACCGCTGGTCGCCACGATCAAGGCGGAGCCGGAGGACTTTCGGGTCGAGGAGGTACCCGCCACGACGCCCGAGGGGCAAGGCGAGCATGTCTGGCTGGAGATCGAGAAGCGCCTGCTGAACTCGGAGGACGTGGCCGTGTGGCTGGGACGCGAGTCAGGTGCGGGACGCGGCCGGGTGAGCTACGCCGGGCGCAAGGACCGTCAGGCCGTTACCCGCCAGTGGTTCAGCGTGCAGTGCCCGCCCGAGTCCGAGCCGGATTGGGCCGGCCGGGCCGAGGCCTGGAATAGCCCACAGGAGGCCGAGGCGACGGGCAGCCGGATGCGGGTGCTGCGCGTGATGCGCCACGCGCGCAAGCTGCGCACCGGCCACCTGGCCGGCAACCGCTTCGAGATCCGGCTGGGTGCGGTGCAGGGTGACCGGGCGGCGGCGGAATCGATCCTGGCGGCGGTGCGTGACGGGGGCATCCCGAATTACTTCGGCGCGCAGCGCTTTGGTCGCGATAACCTGGAACGGGCGCGCGCCTGGCTGGGTGGCGGGCGGGCGCCGCGCAGCCGCAATCAGCGCAGTCTCCTGCTCTCCGCCGCGCGCTCGGCGATCTTCAACGCGGTACTCGCGGCCCGCGTGCGCCGTGGCGACTGGGATCGGCTGTTGCCGGGGGACGTGGCCAATCTGGAAGGCTCCGGCAGCGTGTTCGCGGTACCGGAGGTGGATGCCGAGCTGGAGGCCCGTGCCGCCCGTCTCGACATCCACCCGACCGGGCCCCTGTGGGGCCGTGGCGCCATGCTGACGGCGGGCGAGGTGGCGGCGCTGGAGGCGGCCATCGCTGCAGAAGAACCGGTATTGGCGGAAGGGCTGGAGCAGGAGGGTGTCCGGGCCGCCCGCCGATCACTGCGCATGGTACCGCGGGCCGTTGCATGGCGCTGGGAGGGCGACGACCTGTGGTTGTCGCTGGAACTGGGGGCCGGGGAATATGCGACGGGGGTCCTGGACGCGATTGGCAACGCGCGGGACGCGGACCGGTCGGGCTGACCGGGGCGGGCTCAGGCGGAGTTCTTGAGCTTGCTTTCGGCGCGTTCGGCGCGCTGTTCGGCCTCCACGCGGTCGGTGATGTCCTTCTGGATGCCGATGTAGTACGTGAGCCGGTCCTCGTCGTTGAATACCGGGGTCAGCGACAGTTCGTTCCAGAACAGGCTGCCGTCCTTGCGGTAATTGCGCAGGGTCACGCGGCAGGGGCGGTTTTCCTCGATGGCCGAGCGGATCTCCTGGCGCACCTCCTGATCGGTGTCGTGGCCCTGGAGGAACCGGCAGTCACGGTAGAGGATCTCTTCGGAGCGGTAGCCGGTGAGTTCTTCGAAGGCCCGATTCACATAGATCAGGATGTTGTCGTCGCCCTCGCGCTCGGCGATGACGATGCCGTCGTTGGAGGCGTCCACGGCGAGGGCGAGGAGTTCGGTGTCTATCGTTCGGGTCATAAACGTGTAGCGATCTGGTCTGCGAGTCGAGCGCGCCAGGGCCCTTTACCGGGCGCAACCTCCGCGCTTGTATGGCACGAAAATAGCACGTTCCGGTGCCACTGTGCTCAAAAATCGGACACCAGCCGGGATGTTTTCGCGTGGCACGGACGTAAAAAAGGCCGCCCGAAGGCGGCCTTTCTCGATGGGGTACGGGCTGTTAGCCGCCGCCACGCGAAGATTCACATCTCCTGGGTCACGGTGAAGGCGCCGCGCACGTCACCCTCGCGGAAGCCGGTCGCCTGATCTTCGGGGTACAGACGTTCCAGCGCGTGCTTTACTTCGCCGCTGACCTCGGACCCGTGGCAGGTCAGGCAGGCCCCGCCGGTCGGGATGGCGGCCATGAAGCGGAACTTCGGCTCGCCGTCTTCGGCCTCGACCACGCCGAAGCGGGGCGGGAGATCCGCGGCCGGGGTACCAGCCGCGTGCTGGGCCTCGAAGCCCTGCAGGGTGAGGCGTTCCCAGCGGTCCGGGGCGTTGTTCTGGTTACGCAGCTTCAGGCTGGTGCGACCGATCTCGATGCCGGTCTCGGCCGAGATGTCACGTGCAATCTCGGGGGCGCGTTCGTTGCAGACCTGGATGGCCTCGGTCGGGCCGCCGGATTGCATGGCGGACATCAGCTCGCCCTGCAGGGTGCTGGCGAACTTCTGGATGGCGTCACGATTGGCGGCGATGCGTTCCTGCAGATCGTCCTGGCTCAGCTGGGGCATCGTGTCGGCACTGGCGTAGCCGCTGCCGGCGGTGAATGCGATCAGGCCGAGGGCCAGGGGGGCAAGCTTCCAGTTCTTCATGGCAAATACCTCGCAGTGCAGAGTCCGTTGCGTCCTGTACCTATACAAGAGCTGTACAAATCATGGACCGATCGTGGTTGGAATGCAAGGAAGGGCGTACGGAAAGGATAGCCGGCCGGGCCAGCCAATTCCGTAAAACACCTCACAGGCCTCGACTCAGTCTAAGCGTGAATATCGCGAATTGCGAATATGGCAAGGGCCGTATGTGAGTGCACCGTTGGTTGGGGCGGTCACGGGCCGTGCGCATGGGGTCTCAGGGAGACGCTGATTAAATCGCACGTCCGCGCTCGTGTCGCTTTTGCGTGCGAACAAGGCGCGGTGACTGCCGTGCAGTCATTCTGCACAAGGGAACCGCAACGCTGTGCGCGCGCCCGTTTTTGATCAACAACGGGCGGCCGAGCCCCTGCTCTCAATCGCTTGTGGGGTTGGTGCCCCCTGTTCCCCGATCCTGCGTTGGGCCGTTTGCGGGTAGAACCACTACCCGCTGCACGACGCGCCTTGTCTCGGAAAACAGGGGGCACCAACGCGGACGTGCGATTAAATCAGCGTCTCCCTCAGCGAGCGGAATCCGGGTTGCGCGGGCGTTTGAGCAGGACGTAGACCGCCCCGGTTCCACCGTCGGCCGGGCGTGCGGAACAAAAGGCCAGTACGTCGTCGCGCTGGCGCAGCCAGTGGTCGGTGAGGCCCTTGAGGACCGGGCCTTGCTGGCGCGAGCGCAGTCCCTTGCCATGCACGATGCGAACGCACAGGGCTCCTTCCCGGCGGGCGTCGTCCAGGAACAGGCCGATGGCGCGGCGCGCCTCGTCGGCGAACAGGCCATGCAGGTCAATCTCGTCCTGGATGCGGTAATGCCCGCCACGCAGCTTGCGGAATACCCGCTGGCTGATACCCGGGCGCGCGAAGCGGAGTTCATCGCCGGGCTGCAGGTCAGCGGCGTTGAGTGGATCGCTGAGCCAGTCGGCGTGGGCCTGGGCCTCGTCGGCGTCGCGCTGGCGGGCCCGGGCGGCGGGCCGCGGCGGCCGCACGTCGGCCTGATCGCTGTGGAGTCGACGAACGTTGCCAACCGCCTGCAGGAATTCGTCGAAATCGTTGGGATCATCCCCGGAGTTCATGGCAGGATACTCGCACTTTTCGGGGGGCGGGCGCGATCGTGTCGATCGACGGGCCCGGCCCGGACGGTTTCCAGTATATTAAGAGCCCTCTCAACGGCCCCTTTCCTGCATGCGCATTCTGGTTAGCAACGACGATGGAATTCACGCCCCGGGCATTCAGTGCCTGGCGACGCATCTGCGCCGGATTGCCGAGGTCCATGTGGTGGCGCCCGACCGCGATCGCAGTGGCGCCAGCAACAGTCTGACCCTGGTGCGGCCGCTGCGCACGCGTCACCTTCAGGGGGGCGACGTGCAGGTGGACGGGACGCCGACCGACTGTGTCCACCTGGCGATCACCGGCCTTTTGCAGCAGGAACCGGACGTGGTGATCTCCGGCATCAATGCCGGTGCCAACATGGGGGATGACGTGCTTTATTCGGGCACGGTCGCCGCCGCGATGGAGGGGCGCTTCCTGGGACTCCCGGCGATCGCGGTCTCGCTGGTGGGGCCGGACCTGCGCCATTACGACGCCGCCGCGAGCGTGGTGGTCGAGCTGCTGGACCGCATCAATCGCGTTCCGCTGCCGGCGGCCACGATCCTGAACGTGAATGTCCCCGACCTGCCGCGCGCCGATATCCGCGGGGTCCAGGCCACGCGCCTGGGGCATCGCCACCGGGCCGAGCCGATGATCGCGGACGAGGACCCCCGCGGGCGTCCGATCTACTGGGTCGGGCCGGCCGGTTCGGAACAGGATGCCGGGCCCGGTACGGATTTCCATGCGGTGCGCGAGGGGTATGTCTCGGTCACGCCGATCCAGGTGGACCTGACCCGCTTTGACGCGATCGATACGGTAGGGCGCTGGCTGGACGATTCCCTGCCGGAGGCTGGGCATGGTTCCTGATGCCGCCGGCGCGGGCCTGACCTCGCAGCGGGCGCGCGATCGCCTGGTCCGGATCCTGGAGGGGCAGGGGATTCGCGATCCACGGGTCCTGGAGGCCGTGCGCAGCATCCCGCGCCACCTGTTCGTGGAAGAGGCTCTGGGGCACCGTGCCTACGAGAACACGGCCTTGCCGATCGGTCATCGCCAGACCATTTCCCAGCCCTTTATCGTTGCGCGGATGACCGAGGCCCTGCTGGAAGGTGATCGCCCGCGCACGGTCCTGGAGATCGGGACGGGCTCGGGCTATCAGGCCGCCGTGCTGGCCCAGATCGTGGATCGGGTGTTTTCGGTGGAACGCATCCAGGCGCTGAGCCGCAACGCGCGCGAGCTTCTCAGTCGTCTGGGGATCAACAACGTGAACCTGCGCCATAGCGACGGTGGGGAAGGGTGGCCGGAGAAGGGGCCGTTCGACGGCATCATCCTGACCGCGGCGCCCCGGGAGGTGCCGGAGGCGCTGCTTACCCAGCTGGCGCTGGGCGGCCGACTGGTCGCGCCGGTGGAGGGTCCGGACGGGCGCCAGCAACTGGTGCGCTACACCCGGACGGAGGAGGCCTACGTGCGCGACATCCTGGATGCCGTGATGTTCGTGCCCATGCTGCCGGGGGCCGAGCAGTGACGCGGGTGGCGCCCCTTCCGGGTGGGTGTGACTGAGCCGATGGTGGTGTGGCGCCGATGAAGCTCTTCGAGCCCCTATACGACCGGGTGATGGGATGGTCCCGTCACCCCCATGCGCCGCGCTATCTGGCCGGGCTTTCGTTCGCCGAATCCTCGTTCTTTCCGGTCCCGCCGGACGTGATGCTCGCGCCCATGGCGGCCGCTCGCCCGCGCTCGGCCTGGCGTCTGGCCGCGCTGACGACACTGTTTTCTGCCCTCGGCGGTCTGCTGGGTTACCTGATTGGCTGGCTGGCGTTCGAGTGGATCGGCCCCTGGTTGCAGCAGGTGGGGTATGGCGAGGAGTTGCGCCAGGCCGAGGCCTGGTTCGCGACCTGGGGGGTATGGGTGGTGCTGATTGCCGGTTTCTCGCCGATCCCCTACAAGCTGTTCACCGTCACCGCCGGGGCCTTGTCGATGGCCTTGCTGCCGTTCTTCATCGCCTCGCTGGTCGGGCGCGGGCTGCGCTTCTTTCTGGTGGCGCTGTTCATGGCCTGGGCCGGTCCGCGCGCGGAGCAGCACCTGCGCCCGTACATGGAACGCCTGGGCTGGGCCGCAGTGATCCTGCTGGTCGCGGTCATGGCGGTTTACCTGGTCATGGACTGACCGATGCGCCTGCACGCGGTTCAGGGGGTGCTGACGATCGTACTGCTGGCCCTGATCGTGGGCACGCTGGCCGGTTGCGCGGCGCGGGCCCCCAGCGGGAGCGGGGCCTCGATGCCGGATACGCACGTCGTGCAGCGCAACGAGACGCTTTATCGAATTGCCCAGCGCTATGGGCTCGAATGGCGTGACCTCGCGCGGCGCAACGCGATCGATGCCCCCTATTTGATCCACCCGGGGCAGCGCCTGCGGCTGCGGGGCGCCGCCCGCTCGTCCCCGCCCAGCGCGCCTCAGGCATCGTCCGCGCCGAGTTCGCGATCGTCCTCGTCCGGCAGTTCCGGGAGTGGCAGCAGCTCCAGCAGTGGGGCGTCCAGCTCGACCTCCAGCAGTTCGAGTTCCAGTCCGAGTTCGGCGCCTGCCGATCCGGGGGGCTGGCAATGGCCCGCGGACGGCCAGGTATTGCGCGGCTTCTCCAGTAGCGGCACGCGGCGAGGCCTGGCGATCGGCGGCGAACGTGGAGATAACGTCCGCGCGACGCGGGCCGGCGAAGTGGTCTATGCAGGCGGCGGTCTCGTGGGGTATGGTCGATTGGTCATCCTCAAACACGATGCGCGGTTCCTCAGCGCCTACGGGCACAACGATGAACTGCTGGTTTCGGAGGGTGACCGGGTGCAGGCGGGTGACACGATCGCGCGTCTGGGCTCGTCGGGGGCCGAGCGCCCGATGCTGCATTTCGAGATCCGGGTGGATGGGACGCCGGTAGACCCGACGCGCTATCTCCCGGATCGCTGAAACGATCAAGAGCAGGACACTACATGGCCAAGACCCGGCAGCCGGTGGACCCGGAACTGGATGACGAACGCCTGACCGAAGGCCCGGCCGAGGACGAAGACGGGGAGGCGCTGCCCGAAGATCTGGCTCGGCCGGTCGAGTCCATGCAAGCCCCCGAAGATCCTGAAGATGCCGAGGACGACGCGGCGCAGGTGGCCCCCGAGGTCACGGTTGGCCTTGAGCCGGAAACCGAGGCCCCCGTGCGGCCGAAGACCCTGCGTGATGCCCGGCCGGCCGAGCTGGATGCCATCCAGATCTACCTGCGCGATATCGAGTACCGCCCGCTGCTGACCCCCGATGAAGAACGCAAGTACGCCCGGCTGGCACGTCAGGGCGATGACGCCGGTCGGCGCCGCATGATCGAGTGCAACCTGCGGCTGGTGGTAAAGATTGCCAGGCGTTACCTCAACCGGGGGCTGCCACTGCTGGATCTGATCGAGGAAGGCAACCTCGGTCTGATGCACGCGGTCGAGAAGTTCGACCCGGAGCGGGGGTTCCGGTTTTCCACCTATGCGACCTGGTGGATCCGCCAGACCATCGAGCGGGCCCTGATGAATCAGGGGCGGACGATCCGCATTCCCGTGCATGTCAGCAAGGAACTGCGCATGCATGCGCGGATCGCGCGCAACCTGACCCAGGAACTCGGCCGCGACCCGAGCGAGGAGGAGCTGGCGCAGCGCCTCGGCAAGCCGGTGGCCGAGATCCAGAAGCTGCGCGCGATGTCCGAGCCCTCGACCTCGATGGACCTGCCGTCGGGCCCGGACGGGGACCGCTCGCTGACCGATATCCTGGCCGATGCGAATGCCCCGGAGCCCTCTACACTGCTGGAGGATCAGGACCTCCACCATCTGGTGGAGGCCTGGCTGGCGGAACTCGATCACAAGCAGCGCGAGGTGCTGGTGCGTCGGTTCGGGCTGCACGGTTTCGAACGCTCGACGCTGGAGCAGGTGGGGTCGGAGATCGGCGTGACCCGCGAACGCGTGCGGCAAATTCAGATGGATGCCCTCAAGCGGCTGCGCAAGCTGCTCGAATCGCGCGGGATGAAGGGCGACGAGGTCCTGCCGAACTCCTGACCCGGGTTCCCCGGGCGGCGGTACGACTTACCCCTCGATGATCAGGGCCGCGGCGACGTCGCGGCCCTCCGCCATGATCAGGTTGTAGGTGCGGCAGGCCGCCGCGGTATCCATGATCTCCACGCCCAGCCCCTGCGCCCGCAGGTGTCGCCAGACCGCACGGTCCGGAAACCGCTGCAGCTCGCCGGTGCCGATCAGCAGCACCTCGGGCGGGGTGTCCAGTACGGCTTGCAGGTGATCCACCCGCAGCTCGTCCGCCGCCTGCACCGGCCAGTCGGTTTGCAGCTGGTGCGGGCGGACAATCAGGCTGCGGCTGTGGGCCACCTGATTGATCCCGACGCGACCGGCCTCGTAGCCGGTCACGATGTAGGACTCTTCGCTGGTGACTTCGGAGAACAACATGCTGCGTACGCTACTCCGGCGCCGTGAATGACTCAAGAACGGGTGCCCTCGCGCGAGGGCAGCGGCGCCCCGATTCGTTGACAGGTCCGGGCCCGGGTTATACTTTGGCGCGCTTTCCGGTGCGGCATCCGGAGGGGCCTTCAGGGTCCCGGAAAACAACCGCCAAGGCCCCAACCAGGACCCAGACCCGTGACCGACGTCTTCCCCCGTATTGAGCGCCTCCCGCCCTACGTCTTCAACATCGTGAACCAGTTGAAGGCCGAGGCCCGCGCCCGTGGCGAGGACATTATCGACTTCGGGATGGGCAACCCCGACCAGCCGACGCCGCAGCACATCGTGGACAAGCTGTGCGAGGCGGCCCAGCGCGGCGATACCCATCGCTACTCCGTGTCCAAGGGCATCCCGCGCCTGCGTCGTGCGATCACCCGCTGGTACAAGACCCAGTTCGACGTGGATCTGGACCCGGAGACCGAGGCCATCGTGACCATCGGTTCCAAGGAGGGCCTGGCGCACCTGGCACTGGCGACCCTGGGGCCGGGGGATGCCGTCCTGGTGCCGAACCCGGCGTATCCCATTCATCCGTATGGCTGCGTGATCGCCGGCGCCGACGTGCGCCATGTACCGCTGACTCCGGATGTCGACTTCTTCGCCGAGCTGGAGCGCGCGATCCAGGACTCCTGGCCGAAGCCGAAGATGCTGATCCTGAACTTCCCGGCGAACCCGACCACGCAATGCGTGGACCTCGAATTCTTCGAGCGGGTGGTGGCGATCTGCAAGGAACACGGCATCTGGATCGTGCACGACCTGGCCTACGCCGAGATCAGCTTCGACGGCTACAAGGCGCCGTCGATCTTCGAGGTGCCGGGTGCCAAGGACATCGCGGTGGAGTTCTACACCCTGTCCAAGACCTACAACATGCCCGGCTGGCGCGTGGGCTTCATGTGCGGCAATCCCACGCTGGTGGCCGCCCTTGCGCGCATCAAGTCGTATCTCGATTACGGCACCTTTACCCCGATCCAGGTGGCCGCGATCGCGGCGCTGGAAGGCCCGCAGGACTGTGTCGAGGAGATCCGCGAGCTGTACCGCGTGCGCCGGGATGTACTCTGCGACGGCCTCAACAAGCTCGGCTGGCAGGTGGAAAAGCCCAGGGCGACCATGTTCGTCTGGGCCCCGATCCCGGAACCGTACCGCGAGATGGGATCGCTGGAGTTCGCGAAGAAGATGCTGCGCGATGCCAAGGTGGCCGTCTCGCCAGGCATCGGGTTCGGCAACTATGGCGATGACCACGTGCGCTTCAGCCTGATCGAGAACGAACAGCGCACTCGCCAGGCGCTGCGCGGGATCAAGGCAATGTTCCGGGCCGACTCGATCCTCGCCGACGCGGCCGAGGAAAGCTCGGGTTCGAACGCCTGAGGCGCGCGGGCCGCGCTCCGAATGCAATCAACACCGGGCGCCGGAAGGCGCCTGACGTCAAGGACAGCAAGGCTATGACGCCGGTAAAGATCGGAATTCTTGGACTGGGTACGGTGGGCTGCGGCACGGTGAACGTGCTTGCGCGCAACGGCACCGAGATCGCCCGCCGCGCGGGTCGCGATATCCAGGTCGTGGCGGCCGCCGCGCGCGATGTCAACCGCGAGCGGGAATGTGACTGTTCGCAGATCCGGCTGACCACCGATCCGGCGGCGGTCGTGAATGACCCCGAGGTCGAGGTCGTCGTCGAACTGATGGGCGGCACGGACCCGGCCCTGAACCTGGTGCTGGCCGCGATCGACGCCGGCAAGCACGTGGTCACCGCGAACAAGGCGCTGATCGCGCTGCACGGCAACACGATCTTCGAGCGCGCCCAGCAAAAGGGCGTGATGGTCGCCTTCGAGGCCGCGGTGGCCGGTGGCATCCCGATCATCAAGGCGATCCGCGAGGGCCTGGCCGGCAACCAGATCGAATGGCTGGCCGGCATCATCAACGGCACCGGCAACTTCATCCTAACCGAGATGCGCGACAAGGGTCGCGATTTCGAGGACGTGCTGGCCGAGGCCCAGGCGCTGGGCTATGCCGAGGCCGATCCCACCTTCGACGTGGAAGGCATCGACGCGGCCCACAAGCTCGCGATCCTGGCCTCCATTGCCTTTGGCATTCCGCTGCAGTTCGACCGCGTGGCGGTGGAAGGCATCAGCAACATCACCCGCGAGGATGTCGGTTTCGCCGCCGAGCTGGGCTACCGCATCAAGCACCTGGGTATCGCCCGGCGCACGCCCAAGGGCTACGAGCTGCGGGTGCACCCCACGCTGATCCCGGAACGCCGGTTGATCGCCAACGTGGACGGCGTGATGAACGCGGTGCTGGTCAACGCCGACGCCGTGGGCCCGACGTTGTACTACGGTGCGGGTGCGGGCGCGGAGGCCACCGCCTCGGCCGTGGTGGCCGATCTGGTCGACGTGGTGCGTGCCCTGACCACCGATCCCGAGAATCGCGTGCCGCATCTGGCCTTCCAGCCGGATGCCTTGTCGGACAAGCCGGTGCTGGATCTCGCGGACGTCGAGACGTCGTTCTACCTGCGTCTGCGCACGCAGGACCGTCCGGGCGTGCTGGCCGACATCACCCGCATCCTCGGCGAGCACGGCATCAGCATCGAGGCGATCCTGCAGCGTGAACCGGATCCGGAGCGCGGCGAGGCCACGATCATCATGCTCACGCACAAGGTCCGCGAGGGTGCGATGAACGAGGCGATCGCGGCGCTGGAAGCGCTGGATCACCTGCTGACCCCGATTACCCGTATTCGCATGGAAGGGCTGGCGCGCTGATCCCGGCGCCCGGACTGCAACCGCAACGACAGAGAACATCATGGCCTTTGGACACCGCTATACCGGACTGATCGAACGCTACCGCGACCGCCTGCCGGTGCATGACGACACCCGCATCATCTCGCTGGGCGAGGGCAACACGCCGCTGATCCGGCTGAACAACATCCCGCGTGATCTGGCGCGGGAGGTCGAGATCTACGTGAAGTTCGAGGGGCTCAACCCCACCGGTTCGTTCAAGGACCGCGGCATGACCATGGCCGTGACCAAGGCGGTGGAAGAGGGCTCGCGGGCGATCGTCTGCGCCTCCACCGGCAACACCTCCGCGGCGGCGGCTGCCTATGCCGCCCGCGCCGGGATCACCGCGTTCGTGGTGATCCCGGATGGCAAGATCGCGATGGGCAAGCTGGCCCAGGCGATGATGCATGGCGCGACGGTGATTCAGATCGAGGGCAACTTCGACGACGGCATGCGCCTGGTCAAGGAAGTGGCCTCCAACACCCCGGTGACCCTGGTCAACTCGGTCAATCCGTATCGCCTGCAGGGCCAGAAGACCGCCGCTTTCGAAATCGTCGAGGAGCTGGGTCGGGCCCCGGACTATCACTGCCTGCCGGTGGGCAACGCGGGTAACATCACCGCGCACTGGATCGGCTACAGCGAGATGGCGGCCAAGAGCAGTGACGACGTGACCGATGCCTGCGCCTATTGCAAGGGCCACTGCAAATATGCCGGAGGCGGCATGGTGGGTAACCGCCCGCATATGGTGGGCTACCAGGCCTCGGGCTCCGCGCCGTTCATGCGCGGCGCGATGGTCGACAACCCGGATACCGTGGCGACCGCGATTCGCATTGGCCATCCGCAGTCCTGGGACATGGCGTGGACGGTGCGCGAAGAGTCGGGTGGCTGGTTCGATGAATGCCAGGACGACGAGATCCTTGCCGCGCAGAAGCTGCTGGCCGAGAAGGAGGGCGTGTTCTGCGAGCCGGCCTCGGCCGCATCCCTGGCCGGCGCCCTGCGCGACATCCGCGACGGCAAGATCCCGGAAGGCTCGACGGTCGTGTGCACGCTCACGGGCAACGGCCTGAAGGACCCGGACACCGCGATCGCGCAGAGCGTGGTGCAGCCGACCAAGGTGCCGGCCGAGCTGGACGCGGTCTCCCGCGCGATTCGCGACAACCTGAGCTGAGGCCACGCCGTGCCGGCCGGCCTCAGGGCTTGCTGCGCAGGTCCAGGTCGAACAGGGTGTCACCCCCCAGTCGGAAGATCCGGCAGGGCGGGCGCAGGGCCTGATCCAGCGAGTCGATCTCCGGCAGCGTGACGCCGGGGCGCCCGGACCCGATCAGCATCGGTGCGATGGTGAGGTGCAGACGGTCCAGGGTGTCGGCCTGCAGGAAGCGCGAAACCGTTTGCCCGCCACCCTCGACCAGCAGGCGGTGCAGGCCCATCTCCGCCAGCCGCCCGCGGATCTGTGCCGGGTCGAAGCGCCCGTCGTCCCCGGTGGGCATCTCCAGGCATTCCACGTGTTCGGGAAGCCCGCAGGGGCCGTAGCCGGCCGCGTGGAGGACGAGCGTGCGGACCTCGGCATGGCGGAAGACATGGGCATCGGCGGGGATGCGGCCGTCGGGGTCCAGGATCACGCGCACCGGATTCGGGCCCTCGGTCTTGCGCACGGTCAGACGGGGGTCGTCCGCGACCACGGTTCCGGCGCCGACGATGACGGCATCCACCAGGGCCCGCAGGCGGTGCAGGCGCTCGATATCCTCGGGGCCGGTGACGTAGTGCGAATGGCCGCTGGCAGTGGCGATGCGTCCGTCCAGGCTTTGCCCGAGCTGGGCCACGGTGATGCTGGGCGCCTCGACGATCGGGCCGTAGAGATCCAGCAATTCGTGGGCGCCCGGCGCCAGGGGCCCGGGCAGGGGGCAGCAGCCGGGCTCGGCCCGCTGGGCCAGCAGCCAGCGCCAGGCTTGCTCCTCGGTGACCGGATATGCCGTCATGCCGCAAATTCCGGGGTTACGGGACCGCGACCGGCCAGTTGGGGTAGGCTAGGGGCCGATCTCCCGCACGCGTATCCGATCAGTCCCGAATCCGGCAGGTTCCTGATGACACGTCTGGAGTATCCGGGGCTCGCCTTCGGGGAATTCGCGGGTTGCGGGCGGGTCATAAACAAAACTCCCTATGGACGTACCCGATGCACAACGCCGATCGCGGGATCTTTGATCTGCGCCGGGGCCATCCGGTCCTGGTAAGTGGTTCGCAGTCGAGTGTACTCGTTGCGGCCGTCGAGGGTCTGACCCCCGTTCTGCTGGATCGTTTGACCCACATGACCGGGGCGTCGCCTCGACTGATTCTAACTGCGCACCGGGCCTCTGCAATGGGCTGGGCCCAGCCGCTGCAGGAAGGCTGGGAGGGCGTGGCCCTCGAGTTCGCCCCGGACACCGATCCCGAGGCGCTGTTTACTCTGGCCAGTGCCCCCGAGGCCTCGAACGAGGCCGGACACCCCGATGCCGCCCTCGGCCAGCCGACGGTGACGCGGGCATTGCCGGCGGAAGTCGCCGCCCTGGAACTGGTGCGGGCGGGTCGCCTGTTGCCGGCAGTGGTGGCCGCCCCGGTGCCCGAACCGGTGCCCGAGGCGATTCAGTCGGCGCTTGCCGATGGCATGTTCCTCGATGTAGACGAGCAGGAGGCCCGGGCCGTGGCCCAGCATCCGCGGCTGGAGCTGGCCTATGTCAGCGAGGCCCCCGTGCCGCTCGCGGATGCTCCGGTCACGCGCTTCATGCTGTTCCGCGAGGGGAACGGGATTCTGGAGCATGTGGCCGTTTTGATCGGCGAGCCCCGGGACTGGCCCGAGGCGGTCCCGGTGCGACTGCATTCGGCCTGCCTGACCGGCGATCTGTTCGGTAGCCTGCGCTGCGACTGCGGCGACCAGTTGCGGCTGGGCGTGAAGACCATCAACGAGTCGGGTGGGGGCGTACTGCTGTACCTGGCGCAGGAAGGCCGCGGCATCGGGCTGGCCAACAAGCTGCGCGCCTACACCATGCAGACGGCCGGTCTGGACACCATCGACTCCGACTGCCAGCTGGGCTTCGAGGCGGACGGGCGGCGCTACGATGCGGCCGTGGAGATGCTGGAATTCCTGGGTATCGATACCGTCCGTCTGCTGACCAACAACCCCGGCAAGATCGAGGCGCTGCGGGCCGGCGGCATCGACGTGGTGGCGCGCGAGCCGGTGCACGGCAAGCTGAATCCCCACAACCTGCGCTACCTCAGCACCAAGGCCGACCGCGGCGGTCACTGGCTGCAGGAACTGCTGGCCTCGGAGGCCGAGCGCGGCTGAGGGACCGGTCAGGCGCGCAGTTGCGCCAGATCGAAGCGGGCCGTGTCGCGGATGGCGGCGGCCAGGATTCCGGCATAGTGCGCCACCAGGCGTTCGCCGAGGTCCGCGGTCGCCGCGCGGGCATCGCCCACCACCCCCGAAGGGTTGAGGTCCTGCGCCATCCAGGCGAAGGACGCGCGGCCCTCGGGTTCCAGCACCTCCATTGTCTCGGCCAGCGTGGCCCCCAGCGACGGCGCGTCCGCGGCCGCGTCCATGTGGACGGTCTCCGGCGCGAGGAAGCGCATCATCGCAGTCTCGATCAGCCCTCCGTGCAGGCCGTGGCGGAGTTCCTCGGCCGGGATGCCGAATTCGGACGGCGGGGGCTGGGTGAAGTAGTGATGCTTGACCACCAGCATACTGTGGTCCCGGCGCAGCTCCAGCGCGGCCAGGTCGCAGATCGCGGTGTTGCCGCCGTGGCTGTTCACGATCAGCAGTCGGCGAAGACCGCTGCGTGCCACGCTCTCGCCAAGATCACGCAGCAGGGCCAGCGCGGTCTCGGGGCGCAGGGTCAGCGTGCCAGAGAAGTCAGTGTGTTCATGACTGGTAGCGACGGCCACGGGCGGAAGGACGACCCGCGGCAGATCTGCCGGAAGGGTCTTGCAGGCCGCCTGCAGGAGACCGAGGCCGATGCGGTAGTCGGTGTCCAGCGGGAGGTGCGGGCCGTGTTGCTCGATCGCCGACAGGGGCAGGAGCGCAACGGCGTCGCGCGCGGCGAGTTCGGCGATCCCGGCGCTTGTACGGTCCTGCCACCAGAGGAGGTCTCGGGCACTCATGCGTCCAGCCTTGCCGCCTGGGGGCGTGGCGTCAAGCGACAGGGCGGCGGGCATAGAGATCGCCCGAACCCAGGCGGTCGCCGTGTGCCTCCAGCCAGGTCAGGATTTCCGCGCCGGACTGCCATTGGGCAAAGCGGTACCGGCGTTGTTCGCCGGGGATCAGGTTGTACTCGTAGGTATCGAGCGCGTCCAGTTGCCGGAGGCAGTCGCGGGTGACGTCCAGCGCACCGGCGACGAATTCGAACGAGAGGGCCGGGACCGCGTGGGTGAGTCCGCGCAGGACCTCGGCCTCCAGGCCTTCGACATCGATCTTGCAGAAGGCGGGGGTGCCGTATTCCTCGATCAACTGGTCGAGGGTGACCATGGGGACCGTGATCTCGTCGTCCCAGTGCACGTGCTGGAAGCTCCGGTTGTGGTTGCGCAGCGATCGGACCCAGGGGCGCGAAGCCGAGGAGACCGTGGGGTGGCGCCGGCTGATCTGCAACTGCGCGGAGCCGGGGCGCGGCCCGGCGACCTCGCGGCGGATCGCGATACCCGGCCGGCCGCGCACGGCGCGCCGCAACCAGGGCAGGAGCTGGGGCTGGGGTTCCAGTGCCACGACCCGGGCGCCCAGGGCGGCAAAGGCCAGGGTGCGGTCGCCGACGTGGGCCCCGATGTCGAACACCAGGTCGCCGGGCTGGACCAACGGGGCATACATGCGCTGCAGGCCTCGCTGCCGGCCAGGGCGGCGGTAGATGATCAGCGAGCGCAGGACACCTATCGCCTGGTCCAGCCAGGCCATGCGGGAAGGGCTTTGCGGGGATGTATTCATCCCGGCAGGCTAACCGAGCCGGGGCCACGGGGGAACGCCGGCGGTCTAGCAGAGTCTTCAGGAGGGTTGGCCGTTACGTGCCTGGCACGAGCGGCCGGGTAGAACGGGCGGGACGAGGAGCGATGCATGAATGCAGGTTTTCGGATGCTGAAACGGCTGGTTTCTTCGGGTCTGCTGGCCGTTTCGCTGGTGAGCGTTGCCCAGGCCGGTGATGACTGTGCCGCCGCTGGCGTCTGGTCGGCGCCGGGCGGCGAGCGGCTGGATACGGCCGAGTTGTATGCCGACCTGGCAAGGCGTGATGCGGTCCTGCTGGGCGAGCGCCATGACCGAATGGATCATCATCGCTGGCAATTGGCGACCCTGGCGGCACTGCATGGGTATCGCCCGGACCTGGTGATCGGCCTCGAGATGCTGCCGCGTTCCAAACAGCCGGTCCTGGATGCCTGGGTCGCGGGCGAACTGGACCCGGAGGCCTTCCTGGAAGCGAGTGGCTGGTATACCCACTGGGGCTTCGATCCCGACCTGTACTGGCCCATCCTGCACTTCGCCCGTTTGCATGACGTGCCCCTGCTGGCGCTGAACCTGGAGCGGGAGTCGATCCGGCGGCTGGGCCATGAAGGCTGGGACGCGTTGGACGAGGAGGCACGCGACGGCGTGTCCGCCCCGGCCGCGCCCAGCGACGGGTACCGCGCGTATCTGGAATCCGTACTGGAACGCCACCCGGCCGGGATGGGGCCGGATGCGGAGCGCTTTGTCGCGACCCAGGTGGCCTGGGACCGCATGATGGCGGGTGCCATCTCCGCGCATCTCGAGGCGGGCGGCGAGCGTCCTCCGCTGGTGGCGGCGATCATCGGTTCGGGGCATCTGGAATACGGCTATGGGGTACCCCACCAGCTCGCCGATCTGGGCGTGACCGACACGGCGGTGCTTTTGCCGCGCGAGCCCGGGGAATGCGCGGAAACCGACCCGGACCTGGCGGATGCCGTATTCGGGGTCCCGCGCGACGATCGATTCGAACTTTCGGGGGCCCTGCTTGGGGTACACCTGGAGGCCGATGACCAGCCGGGTATTCGCATCCTGCGGGTCCAGCCGGACTCGGTGGGCGAGGCCGCCGGCTTGCAAGCGGGGGACCGCGTCCTGCGGGCCGGGGACCGATCCATCCGCGCGGCGAGCGACCTGCAGCGCGTGGTGCGGGCCGTCGCGCCCGGTACCTGGCTGCCCCTGGAGATCGAGCGCGAGGGCGAGAAGCTCGAGCGGGTAGCGCGTTTCCCGCGCGGGGACTGAACCATGCGAACCGGCTTGCTTGCGGGCGTCATCATCGCCGTAGGACTGCTTCTGGCGCCGCTCCCCGGCGCGGCCTCTGTTGCCGGGGTGGTGGTGCAGGTGGAACTGGATCCCGGCCAGTCGCGACTGGAGGGCCGCTTCGAGGCGGATCCGGCGCAGGTGGATCCGGCCACTCTGCGGCGCTTCCGGCTCGATCCGGGGATTGCCGTGGACGCCGTGTCGCTGGGCGGGCACCCCGTCGAGTTCGAGCGTAGCGGAGATGGCTGGCTGGAGCTGGCGCGCGCGCCGGAGGCCGATGCCGGCGCCCTGGTGATTCGCTACGGCGCACGTCTGCCCGCACTGGACGATGCGCGACCCGGAAGCGGATTCCTGGCCCCGGAGGGCGGATATCTGCCGGCGGGGGCGGACTGGTATCCGCGAAGACCGGAGCAGGAGCCGCATGCCGTGCGCATCGAAGTGACCAGCCTCGGCGGCCATCGGGCGGTCGCATCCGGCTCGCAGGTGGCGGAGGAGCGCGAAGGAGACCGGTACCGCACAACCTTCGAACACCCGGCGGCACGCGCGCTGGCCGTGGCCACCGGACCCTGGGACGCGGTCGAGCAGGAGGTTGGAACGGTCACGGTGCGCACGCTGTTTCCGGCTCACCTGGAAGCCGAGTTCGGCGCGACCTATCGCGAGCAGGCGGCAGGCTATATCGAGCGCTTCAGCGAGGCGATCGGGCCGTATCCCTACGACACCTTCACCATCGCCGCGAGTCCGCGACCGGTGGGGCTGGCCTTCCCGGGTTTTACGCTGATGGGCGAGCGCGTTATTCCGTTGCCGTTCATCCCCCATACCTCCCTCGGACACGAAGTGCTACACGCCTGGTGGGGGACGGGGGTGTACGTGGACGCCTCGGGCGGCAACTGGTCGGAAGGGCTGACCACCTTCATGGCCGATTACCAGTTCAAGCGGGATCGTGGTAAGGGGCGTGAGGAGCGCGGGCAGTGGCTGCGTGACTACGCGGCCCTGCCCAGTGGGCAGGACCGGCCACATGGTAGCTTCCGGGGCGGGAATTCCGGCGCCGCGCGGATTGCCGGGTATCACCGCGGAGCGATGCTGTGGCGGATGCTGGAGGACCGGATCGGGGAGCAGGCCCTGCGCGCCGGCGTGCGCGAGCTGTATGCCGAGTGGCTTTTTCGCGAGGCCGACTGGGCCGCCGTGATCGAGGCTTTCGACCGGGAGACGGAGGAGGACCTGCGCCCCTTCTTCGAGCAATGGATCGAACGTACGGGGGCGCCGACGCTGGAACTGGCCGCGCTGCGGCTGGAGCCGCGGGGGGACGGGTGGCAGGTGACGGGGCAACTGCGCCAGGCCGATGAAGACGACCCGTGGCACCTGCGTGTGCCGCTGGTGCTGAAGACCGAGGAGGGGCGCGAAACGCACTGGATCGAGCTGGAGGGCGTGTCCTGGCCAGTTTCGATCGAGACCGACAGGCGGCCGCGGGCGATCGCCGTCGATCCGGACTGGCGGCTGTTCCGGCATCTGGCTGATGGCGAGTCGCCGGAGATTCTGCGTCAGGGCGCCCTGGACCCGGAGGCGAGGGTGTTTGCGCTCGGGGATGCCGGGGCCGCCGAGGTCGCGCCCTGGCTGGGGCGTGTGCCCGAGGTCGCGGAGGGCATGGGGGGCACGCGGATCCTGCTGGGCACGCATGCCGCCGTCGCGGAATGGCTGGACGCGCGCGGGCTCGCACCGGAGCCCGCGGCCGTGGAGCCGGGCCTGGAAACGGGAACCAGCGCCCGGGCCTGGACGGTCCCCGGCACGCAACTGGTGGTGATCAGCGGCCCGGATGCGGAGGCCCGGCGTAGTGCCGCGGCCGCCTTGCGGCATCGGTCGCACTACAGCTATCTGCTTGCGACCGCGGGTGGGGACTGGGAGACGGGCCTCTGGCCGCAACCCGGCATCTGGCAGGAGCTGGCCAATGACGACTGAGTTTCGACTCGATCCGCGGCTTGTCGCGGACACCTGGCCCGTGGCGGAGTGGCCGCTGTCCAGCGTCCGATTGATGGATCACTGGGACTACCCCTGGTTCATCCTGGTCCCGCGGCGCCCCGACCTGCGGGAACTGCATGCACTCGCGGTGGAGGATGCCACCCAGCTGGCCCGCGAATCGCGCGCCCTGGCCCGGGCGATGGAGCAGGCCTTCGTCCCGCGAGCGCTGAACGTGGCCAAGCTGGGCAACATCGTGGAGCAGTTGCATCTGCACCACGTGGCGCGCTTCGAGGGGGACCCGGCCTGGCCCGGCCCCGTCTGGGGTGCGCCGAAATCGCGGGGTCTGGAAACACAAGAGGCCGAGGACCGCATCGCGCGGGTCCTCGGCCTCGTGGAAGACGTCGGCGGTTAGGCCGGCGTCTTGCTTCAGGGTATGCGTCAGAAGCGGTAGCCGACGTTCATCCCGAAGGTCCAGGGGTCGATGTTGACAGTCCCGATATGTCCCACCCCGTCAGCGGATACGTCGGTATCGATATCGATCCAGCGCACCTCGGCGTTCACGAACCAGTTGTCGTCCACCGCGAAGTCGATCCCGGCCTGCACCGCGGCACCCCAGGAATCATCCAGGTCGAGGCCATCGGGTTCGTCAAAGAAGTAGGTGTAGTTGATGCCGGCACCGACATACGGGCGCACCGCGGACCCGGTGTTGAAGTGGTACTGCAGGCTCAGGGTCGGCGGCAGGTGGCGGGTGCTGCCGATGTCGGCACCGCCCACGTTCAGGTCATGCTTGAACGGGATGGCGACCAGGAGTTCCAGACCCAGGTTGTCCGTCATCATGTAGGTGATGTTGCCGGACGGACGGGTGTTCGAGCCCACATCGGCGCTTGGATTACCGGGCAGGTTGCCCAAGGTTCCATTGTCGGACTTGGGGGCCACGTGCGTCAGGCCGCCGCGGATCAGCCAGTCGCCGGCGGAGACGTCGGCGTTGGCGGCGGTGGCGTGGGCCGGGATCAGGGCGGCAGGGGCCAGGAGGCCGGCCAGCGCCAGGGAGCGGAAGGTCAGGGTGTGTCGCATGTTCGGTTCCTCCGAAGGCGTGATGGTCGTTCGGAGGTACTATCGCGCCGCGCGTATCAGTATTCGTTGATGCAGATCATCTCCGCTGATGGTTTTCAGAACGGCAATCGCTGGCCCTCGAAGTCGTGGAAACTCCCGGATTGCTCGGCATCCAGCCGGTCCAGGACGTCCAGCAGGCGGCCGGTTGCGTACTCGGGGCTCAGCACCTCTGGCGCGCGCGCCCGATATGGCTCCGACAGGCGGGTGGCGCAGGTGCCGGGCTGCAGGGCGACCACGACGGCCTGACGGTGGCTGAACCGCAGTTCCAGGGCGGTGGTCCGCACGATCTGGTTGAGTGCCGCCTTGGAGGCGCGATAGCTGACCCAGCCGCCGAGGTGGTTGTCCTCGATGGAGCCGACCCGGGCCGACAGGGTGGCCAGAACCCCCTTGCGATTGCGCGGGAGCAGCGGTGCCAGATGCTTGAACAACAGCGCCGGGCCGATGGCGTTGATGGCGAAGGCTCGGGCCATGACGGCCGGATCGAGGTCGCGCAGGCGCTTCTCCGGGCCCTGGCCGTCGATGGCCAGGATGCCGGTGGCATCGAGGATCAGGTCCCATTCCGGTGCCTGCTCGCGCAGCCAGGCGGCGGCATGTTCGATACTGGCCTCGTCGAGGAGATCCACGGGCGGGTCGCTGTGGCGACCGAGTGCGATGACCTGCGCGCAGTTCGGGTCCTGTTCCAGGTGTTGCACGAACGCGGCACCGAGGCCGCCCGTGGCGCCGACCACCACGGCGCGATAGGGTATCTGCAGGGATTCCATACACCCTGCGACCGCCAGGCGGGGAATTGATTCCGGGGTCATATCCCGGGAAGGGAGCGCATGAACTTTCTCCACACCCTGGGTCATGCGGCGCGCAATCTCGCGCCCATCGTGATCGTGGTGGCGGTGTTCCAGGCGCTGGTGCTGCGTACGGTGCCGGATGGCCTGCTGTCCATGGTGGTCGGGCTGGCCATCGTGGTCTTTGGCGTCGCGCTGTTCCTGCAGGGTCTGGAGATGGGCATCTTCCCCATCGGCAAGAACCTTTCGAACGCGCTGGCCCGGCGGGGTTCGTTGCTGCTGCTGATGGCGTTCGGCTTTACCCTCGGCTTTGCCACGGTGATCGCGGAACCGGCCCTGATCGCGGTCGCGGAGCAGGCGGAGTTGATCAGCGAGGGGCGGATCGAGGGGTTCGTCCTGCGCCTGATCGTCGCGTTGTCGGTCGGGGCCGTGGTGGCGCTGGGGATCCTGCGCACGGTGCTGGGCCACCCGCTGCACTGGTACATCCTGACCGGTTACGTGCTCGTGGTGCTGGTGACCTTTTTCGCCCCGGAGGAGATCGTGGGCCTGGCCTACGACTCCGGCGGGGTGACCACCAATATCGTGACCGTGCCCCTGGTGGCGGCCCTGGGTTTGGGGCTGGCCGCGTCGATCAGCGGGCGGAATCCGCTGCGTGACGGGTTCGGGCTGGTGGCGCTGGCCGTGATGGTGCCGATGATCACCGTGCAGCTCTACGGCATCATCGTGTTTACCGGCGCCGATATCGGGGCGCCGACCAACGCCGAGACTGCCGCGATGGATCCGGACACGGATCTGCCGGGGGCCGAGGGTCACTGGCTGGCCACGATGGGCATGGACCTGCTGCTGATGCTGCGCGACGTGGCGCCGATCATCGCGGTGATCGTGGTCTTCCAGTACTTCGTGCTGCGCAAGCGCATCCCGTATCTGCCGCGGGTGATCTTCGGTTTCGTGCTGGTGGTGCTGGGCCTGTACGCCTTCGTGGTCGGGCTCAAGCTGGGACTGTTCCCGATCGGCGAGAGCATGGCTGAGCAGCTGATCACCAACGAACTGTTCCTGTGGGTCTATCTGTTCGCGTTCTCCATCGGCTTTGCCACCACGATGGCGGAACCGGCCCTGATCGCGATCGGCCAGAAGGCGGAGGAGGCGGCGCGCGGCTCCCTGCGCGGCGATGTGATCCGCATCCTGGTGGCGCTCGGCGTGGCCATCGGTATCACTATCGGGGTGCACCGGATCCTGGCGGGCGATTCCATCCATCACTACATCATGGGCGGCTACCTGCTCGTTATCGTGCTGACCATCCTCGCGCCGAAGCAGATCGTGGCGCTGGCCTTCGACCTGGGCGGCGTAACCACCTCGGAGGTGACGGTGCCGCTGGTGACGGCACTGGGGATTGGTCTCGCGACGCACCTGGAGGACCGCAACGTCCTGATCGACGGCTTCGGCCTGATCGCGTTTGCGTCCATCTTTCCCATCGTCACGGTGATGCTCTACGCGATCGCCGTGGATCTGTACGAACGCTGGTTCACGCGTAACCAGGAGGAGTAGCGCAATGAGATTTTCCGCACTGGTGGCCGTCCTCTCGGATGACCTGGAGGAACAGGCAATCGCCACGGCCAAGAAGGCCGGCGCGGGTGGGGTAACCATCATGGACGCGCGCGGCATCGGGGCCGAGGCGCGCAAGACCTTCCTCGGCATGACCTACGAGGGGAGTCAGTCGGTCCTGTTGTGGGTACTGGAGAAGAAGGTGGCCCTGGGCGTGCTCAAGTCCATTTCCAGGGAGCTCGATCTGGCCAATGATCCGCGCGGGATTGCCTTTACGGTGGATCTCGCCCACCTGGCCGGTATCGGGCGCAACCAGATCGAGCAGTTCCAGGAACAGGTCAAGGAAGAACTCTGACGGAGACGATTATGCTGGTAAGCGAGATTCTCAGACCCAACGTGGTGACCGTGTCCCCCCTGGCACCGTTGCGCGAGGCCATGCAGTTGATGCGCAAGCATGGCGTGAAGTCCCTGGTGGTGGAGAAGCAGCACGCCCACGATGCCTACGGCATCATCACCTACACCACGATCCTGAAGACGATCGTGGCGGAGGAGGGCGATATTGACCTCTCGAACGTCTATGATGTCTGCACCAAGCCGGTGATCACGGTGCCCGCCGAGATGGACGTGAAATATGTGGCGCGGTTGATGGTGAGCCAGGGGATCCGGCGGCTGGTCGTGCTCAAGGGCAACGAGCTCGAGGGCATCGTGACCACCAGCGACATCGTCGGCTCGATCCTCGAGATGGCCGATATGGACTGAACCCCGCCTTCGCGGACGAGTCCGATTCCTCGGCTGTACACTTCGCGGGGCCCGTCCCCGCGCCCATTCGTTTCCGGAAGGCCGTGCCATGCCGCCCATGTCGTTCATCGAGGGGTTCGAGAAACTCCGCCTTCTGGATGCGGCCATCGAACAGTCGCACAACTCGGTGGTCATCACCGATGCCGATCTGGATGCAGGCCCGCGGATCGTCTACGTGAATGCCGGCTTCGAGCACATGACCGGCTACGATCGCGACGAGGCCCTGGGCCAGACCCCGCGCATGCTGCAGGGCCCGGCCACCTCGCGCGCGGTGCTGGACCGGATGCGGGGTGCCCTGGCCAGCGGGGAGTGTTTCGATGGCGAGGCCATCAACTACCGCAAGGACGGTTCCTGGTACCGGGTTCGCTGGCACATCTCGCCGGTGTATGCGGAGGATGACGACCGCCGGGTGACCCACTTCGTGTCGGTGCAGCAGGACATCACGGACGAACGGCGCCGCGATGACGAGATCCGGCTGCTGTCCACCGCGCTGGAGGTATCCGCGGACCCGGTCCTGATTACCGACCCCGAGGGCACCATCACCTACGTGAATGCGGCCTTCGAGGAACAGACCGGTTATAGCCGCAACGAGGCCCTGGGGCAGACTCCGCGCATCCTGAAATCCGGCCAGCAGGATGCCGATTTCTATCGCGAGATGTGGGACACGCTGAAGCGGGGGGATGCCTTTCGCGGCGAGTTCGTGAATCGGCGCCGGGATGGGTCCCTGATGCACATGGAGCAGAGCATCAGCCCGGTCACCAATGCCGGGGGCGAAGTAACCCACTACGTGTCGATCGGCAAGGACGTGACCGATCGCGTGCGCATGGAAGACGAGATCCGGCGGCTGGCGCACACCGACTGGCTGACGGGTCTGGCCAATCGTCTGAGTCTCGGCGATGCCCTCGAGGCGGAGATGGAGCGCAGCCGACGCTACGGGCGTCCGTTGTCCCTGATCATGTTCGATATCGACCGCTTCAAGGACTTCAACGACGACTACGGCCACGAGACCGGGGACGAGGTGCTCAAGCGCCTCGCGGAAACCGTCCGCGGCGCCCTGCGCGAGGCGGATTCCCTAGGCCGCTGGGGCGGGGAGGAGTTCATGGTGGTGGTGCCCGAGACGCCCGGCGCCGGGGCCGCGGCGATGGCGGAAAAATTGCGCAAGGCGGTGGCCGCAATGGAAACACCCTGCCCGATCTCGGTGACGGCCAGTTTCGGTGTCAGCGAGATGCGCCCGGGCGATACGCCGAAGACGCTGGCCCGTCGGGTGGACGAGGCGATGTACCAGGCCAAGGAGGCGGGCCGGAACCGGGTCGTGCTGCTCTGAACCGATCACCGCGGTACGCCGCAAGCCAGCCAGCAAAAAGGGCCGACCCGAATGGGCCGGCCCTTTCGGTTTCAGGGGCAATTTCAGAGACGATTTGCGGGGCGCGGCGTCGCGCCCCGGCCGCGCCCGCGGGCTACGCGCGGCGGCGCAGGACCCAGATCTCCAGCAGCGCCCAGTCTTCGCCCGGGTAGTTCTCCTGTTCCAGCGGCGACAGCCGGCGGTGCCGGCTGGCGGTGCTGCCCACGAACTCCAGGTGTTCCAGCAGCAGGCGCTTGGTGGCGTCGGCCTTTTCCAGCGCGAAGGGGTTCAGGAAGTTGACGAGCATATACCCCTCGCGCGGGGTCTCCGCGAAGGAGCGCACCAGCTTCTCGATCGCCGGCGGGTCGAGGTAGACCAGCGACGCGGTGGAGATCACGATATCGGCGTCGGCCATGGCCTTTTCGATCGCGGCCTGGGTCTCCGGCGCCGGCTGGTTCAGATCGGCCTCGAAGGTCTCGTCGAACAGCCCGGCGCTCTTGCCGTAGGCCAGGGCATTGCCGGAGATATCGATCCCGGTGGTCTTCATCGGCAGGCGACGCGGCGCGGCGACGGTCTTGCAGGCCTGTTCGTCGGCCCAGTTGGCGCGGATCGCCTCGACATCCATGTTGTGGATGGCGGCCATGGTGGTGTTGCCGAAGCAGCAGCACAGGTCCACGTAGTTCAGGGTTTTCCCGGCGGCCGCCTGCTTCTCGGCCCAGGGGAGGATCAGCCGGTCGAAGGTTTGCCGGTTGAAGTCGTCGGAGATGTAATCGAGCGCGTCGATGATGCGCTCCTTGAACGGTACCGGCGTCTCGGCGACGTAGATGTCGTCGAAATGCTGTTTCTTCTCCTCGGTCTTCACTTGCGGCTCACTCATCGGCTTTTCCTCGTTTGATAAACCCACCATGTTCGGGGGCATGCGCGCGGAACGTCAAGTAACGCTAATGACGCCGGTGATGCTGGCAGGGCCTCGCGCGGCGTTCCGGCTATGTATCATGAAGGAATACGCGGGAAGGGTTTGCGCACCGTTGTCGCGAAGAATGCGGAAAAGGGACGTGAATGAAGATCGACTGTTTCAAGGCCTATGACGTACGCGGGCGGGTGCCGGATCAGCTCAACCCGGAGGTGGTAAGGGCCATCGGGCGTGCGTTTGCCGAGGAGATCCGGCCGGGGCGAACCGTGGTCGGCCACGATATTCGCCTGTCCAGCCCGGAACTGGCGCGGGCGCTGATCGAGGGCCTGACCGCGGGCGGTAGCGACGTGGCGGACATCGGTATGTGCGGCACGGAGGAGGTCTACTTCGCAACGGCGCACTACGGCGCCGGTGGCGGGATCATGGTTACGGCCAGCCACAACCCGCTGGACTACAACGGCCTGAAACTGGTGCGCAGCGAGGCGCGCCCGATCAGTGGCGACTCGGGCCTGCAGGCGATTCGTGACCGGGCCGAGCGGGGGGATTTCCGGCCCATGCCCAATGGGCAGATCCGGCATCTGGACCACCGGGGCGACTACGTGGCGCGGCTGCTGGCCTCGATCCAGCGCGAGGCCCTGCCGCCCCTGAAGATCGTGGTCAATCCGGGTAACGGCGGCGCGGGCCCGGTGCTGGAGGCGCTGGAGCCGCATCTGCCGTTCGAGCTGATCCGGGTCAATTTCGAGCCGGACGGTCGATTTCCCAATGGCATCCCGAACCCGCTACTGCCGGAGAACCGCGCCGCCACCGCCAATGCGGTGCGGACTCATGGCGCGGATCTGGGCGTGGCCTGGGACGGGGACTTCGACCGCTGTTTCCTGTTCGACGCCCAGGGGAACTTCATCGAGGGGTACTACATCGTCGGCCTGCTCGCGGAGGCCTGCCTGGACGGCCATGCCGGCGAGCGTATCGTCCATGATCCGCGCCTGACCTGGAACACCATCGAGATGGTGCGCGCCGCGGGCGGCGAGCCGATCCAGTCGAAGACCGGGCATGCCTTCATGAAAGAGCGGCTGCGCCTCGAGGACGCCATCTACGGTGGCGAGATGAGCGCGCACCACTATTTCCGCGATTTCTACTACTGCGATACCGGCATGCTGCCGTGGCTGCGAGTGGCCGAGCTGATGGGGCGGCGCGAACAGTCCCTGGGCGAGATGGTCGCCGAGCGCATGGCCCGCTACCCCTGCAGCGGCGAGCTGAACTTCGAGGTGGCGGACGCCGCCGCGGCCAGCGAGCGCGTGCTACAGGCCTACGCCGGGCAGGGCGGGGAGGAGGATCACACGGATGGCGTCAGCCTGGAATTCGCAGACTGGCGGTTCAACCTGCGCAGCTCGAATACCGAGCCGCTGCTGCGGCTGAATGTGGAGACCCGCGCGGACCCCGTCCTGCTGGAGCGTCGCGTGGACGAGATTTCCCGCCTGATACGGGGTTAAGGACGATGGAACAGACGCAAAGCCGGATCGAACTGCAACCGGTGATCCTGGCCGGCGGCTCGGGCACCCGCCTGTGGCCGGTATCCCGCAGCCATTATCCCAAGCAGTTCCTGCCCCTGACCGGGGAACAGACCCTGCTGCAGCAGACCGCCCAGCGACTGGACGGTCTGGGCGCGGCCCCGCCGCTGGTGCTGGCCAATGTCGAGCACCGTTTTCTGGCGGCGGAGCAACTGCGTGCGGCGGGCGTACAGCAGGCACGCATCCTGCTGGAGCCCGAGGGCCGCAATACCGCCCCGGCGATCGCGCTGGCGGCATTGCAGGCGCGGTCCGAGGGGCGCGATCCGCTGCTCCTGGTGTTGGCAGCGGATCACCACATCGGCGATCCCGAGGCCTTCCGGGACGCGGTGGTGCGGGCGATGGCGCTGGCCGAGGCGGGGCATCTCGTGACCTTCGGGATCGTGCCCAGGGCGCCGGAGACCGGCTATGGCTATATCCAGCAGGGCGATGCACTGGGCGCGGATGGCGCGCGCGTCGCCCGCTTCGTGGAAAAGCCGGACGCGGCCACCGCCCGCGAGTACATCGAGCGCGGCGATTACCTCTGGAACAGCGGGATGTTCGTGTTTCGGGCGTCGCAGTATCTGGAAGAACTGGAACGTTTCGAACCCGTCATCGTGTCTGCTTGCCGGAGCGCCCTGGAAAACGCGCGGGAAGACCTCGACTTCCTCCGGGTGGACCCCGACGCGTTTGCGGCGGCCCCCCATATCTCGGTCGACTACGCCGTGATGGAGCGCACCGAGCACGCCGCCGTCACGCCGCTGGCGGCCGGCTGGAGCGATATCGGCTCGTGGTCGGCTCTGGCGTGCGTGCGGGGCGTGGACGAGCAGGGCAACACCCTGCGCGGGGACTGCCTGCTGGAAGACAGCGAGGGCTGCGTGGTGGATGCCGATGGTCTGCTGGTCGCGGGCATCGGGCTGCGCAATCTGGCGGTAGTGGCCACCCGCGACGCCGTGCTGGTGGCCGACCGCGACCGGGTGCAGGACGTCAAGCGCATCGTCGAACGCCTGCAGGCGGCCGACCGTAGCGAGCACGTGGACCACACCGTGGTGTACCGGCCCTGGGGCTGCTATGAATCCATCGATACCGGGTCGCGCTATCAGGTCAAGCGCATCACCGTGAATCCCGGCGCGCGCCTGTCGCTGCAGATGCATCACCACCGGGCGGAACACTGGGTGGTCGTCAGCGGGACCGCGCGCGTCACCAACGGCGAACAGAACTACCTGGTCACCGAGAACGAGTCGACCTTCATCCCGATCGGGCAGGTGCACTGCCTGGAGAACCCCGGCGCGCTGCCGCTGGAACTGATCGAGGTGCAGTCCGGCAGCTATCTGGGCGAGGACGACATCGTGCGCCTGGAGGACGTCTACGGGCGCGCCTGAAGCACGTGCCGCCGGGGGCGGGAATGGTATGATCCCGCGTTTTGGGCGGTGCGTGGGGCGCACGCCGCCCGGCAGCGGGAGTCGATATGGCCAAAGTGGCATTGATCACCGGGATCACCGGACAGGACGGGGCCTACCTGGCCGAGTTCCTGCTGGACAAGGGCTACGAGGTACACGGCATCAAGCGTCGTTCCTCGCTGTTCAATACCGATCGCATCGACCACCTGTATCAGGACCCGCACGAGAGCGATCGCCGCTTCATCCTCCACCACGGCGATCTGACCGACTCAACCTGCCTGATCCGCATCATCCAGCAGGTGCAGCCGGACGAGATCTACAACCTGGCCGCGCAGTCGCACGTGGCGGTCTCCTTCGAGGAGCCGGAATACACCGCCAACTCGGATGCCCTGGGCACCCTGCGCCTGCTGGAGGCAATCCGCATCCTCGGCATGGAGCAGACCACGCGCTTCTACCAGGCGAGCACCTCGGAGCTCTACGGCAAGGTGCAGGCCACGCCGCAGGACGAAACCACCCCGTTCTATCCCCGCAGTCCCTATGCGGTGGCCAAGCTGTATGCCTACTGGATCGTGGTCAACTACCGCGAGGCCTACGGCATGTACGCCTGCAACGGCATCCTGTTCAACCACGAATCCCCGGTGCGCGGCGAGACCTTCGTCACCCGCAAGATCACCCGCGCCCTCGCGCGCATCAAACTCGGGCTGCAGGAACGGCTGTACCTCGGCAACCTGGACGCGAAACGCGACTGGGGTCATGCCCGCGACTACGTCGAGATGCAGTGGCTGATGCTGCAGCAGGACGCCCCGGACGACTACGTGATCGCCACCGGCGAGCAGCACAGCGTACGCGACTTTGTCGACGCCGCGGCCCATGAGCTGGGCATGCGCATCGAATGGCGCGGCGAGGGCGTGGACGAGCAGGGCTTGGACGAGAAGGGCCGCTGCATCGTGTCGGTGGACCCGCGCTATTTCCGGCCCACCGAGGTCGAGACCCTGCTGGGGGATGCCAGCAAGGCCAAGCGCGAGCTGGGCTGGGAACCGCGCATCCGCTTCGAGGAACTGGTGGCCGAGATGGTGCGCGAAGACCTCAGAAGCGCCGAACGCGACGAGCTGGTGCGCGACCACGGCTACCGCACCCTGAGCCGCCATGAGTAAGCCGCAGCGCGTCTTCGTCGCCGGGCATCGGGGGATGGTGGGCAGCGCCATCTGCCGCCAGCTCGAGGACTGGCCGGGCGTGGAGCTGCTGACCCGCACCCACGCCGAGCTCGACCTGACCGATCAGGCCGCGGTGGAGGCCTTCATGCGCGTGGAACGCCCGGACCAGGTCTATCTGGCGGCGGCGAAGGTGGGCGGGATTCACGCCAACAACACCTATCCGGCCGAGTTCATCCGCGACAACCTGGCGATCCAGACCAACGTAATTCACGCCGCCCACGGCGCCGGCGTGCGGCGGCTGCTGTTTCTCGGCTCCAGCTGCATCTACCCGCGCGAGGCCCCGCAGCCGATCGCGGAGGCCGCCCTGCTGACCGGGCCGCTGGAGCCGACCAACGAGCCCTACGCCATCGCCAAGATCGCCGGCATCAAGCTTTGCGAGAGCTACAACCGGCAGTACGGCACGGACTACCGCTCGGTCATGCCGACCAACCTCTACGGCCCGGGCGACAACTACCACCCGGAGAACAGCCACGTGATCCCCGGGCTGATCCGGCGCTTTCACGAGGCGAAACAGGCCGGCGCCGATTACGTGACCGTCTGGGGCAGCGGGACCCCGCGCCGCGAGTTCCTGCATGTGGATGACATGGCGGGGGCCTGCGTGCACGTGATGAACCTCGACCAGACCACGTACGCGGAGCACACCGAGCCGATGCTGAGCCATATCAACGTGGGCACGGGCGAGGATCTGACCATTGCCGAACTGGCGCAGCGGGTGGCCGGCGTGGTCGGCTTCCAGGGCGAGCTGCGCTTTGACCGCTCGAAGCCGGACGGTACCCCGCGCAAGCAGCTGGATGTGTCGCGCCTCGCGGCGCTGGGCTGGAAGGCCCGCATCGGGCTCGACGAAGGGCTGGCCGGGGCCTATGCCGAGTTCCTGGAACACGGCGGAGCCAACCGGTGAGCGATTCGCCGACGGACCGGATCCGGGTCAAGTTCCTGTCGACGATGCGCGAGGCGATCTGGCGTCACCAGTTGCCGGACGGCGAGGCGCGCTGGGGGCGTTGCGAGTTCACCTTCGACCCGCAGGCCACCGAGTACGACTGGCTGGTGGTGTACGACGAATTCCCGTCCAACACCGGGCGCAACAGGCATTACAGCGAACGCCTCGCCTGTGGCGCCGAGCACACCCTGCTGGTGACCATGGAGCCGCCCTCGATCAAGTCCTACGGCCGGCGCTTTACGCGCCAGTTCGGCCGGGTACTGACCTCGCACCCGGAATGGGCGCTCAAGCACCGGCGGCGCATCCATTCCCAGCAGGGGATGATCTGGTACTACGGCTTCGGCAGCCAGGGTGAACGGCCGTACAACGACATGCGGGCACACCCGCCGCTGGAAAAGAGCCGCGACATTGCCACCATGTGCTCGGCCAAGCGCCAGTGGCACACCCTGCATCGGCGGCGCTACGACTTCACCTGGGCACTGAAGGCCCAACTGCCCGAGCTGGAAATCTTCGGCAAGGGCGTGCAGCCGCTGGATGACAAGGCCGAGTGCCTGGATGCCTATCGCTATCACGTCGCGGTGGAGAACTACGTGGGGCCGCATCACTGGACCGAGAAGCTGGCGGACGCCTTCCTCGGCGCCACGCTGCCGTTCTACTACGGCGCGCCGAATGCCGCGGACTACTTCCCGCCGGAGAGCTTCATTGCCATCGACATCGACGATGTCGAAGGGACGGCCGAGCGCATTCGCCGCGCGATCCGCGATAACGAGTACGAACAGCGGCTGCCGCACATCCTCGAGGCCCGCCGCCGCGTGCTGGAGGAGTACAACCAGTTCGCCGTCGTCGCGCGCATCATCGATGCCGCTCACGACACCGAACCGGCCGGGCCGACCGGCCAGTGGATCCACTCGCGCCGGGCCCTGCGCCGCCGCGACCCGCTGGCCGCCCTGGAGGGCGCCTGGGAAAAACTCACCCAGCGCATCGGCCACATTTCCGGCCGCGCTGGCTGAGGTATTTCGCGGGCCAGGGACAACAGGCCGAGAGATCACGCCTGGCCAACCAGGGCCGTTTCGCGTGATCGATTCAGCGATGCATCCCGGGAATTCTCGGTGAACTCCGTCTGCTCTGTGGTTTTCCTTCGTGCCTTCGTGAGCTTCGTGGTGAATAAGGCCCCGGTCTTTTAGTCGCTATGCGGATGACGAATGCCGATCAGCCGAAGTCGCGGGAGCGGGTGGTCAGCTCGCCCAGCCAGGCGCTGCGGTCGATCAGGCGCTGCACGATCAGGTGGCCGACCCCCTCGCTGTACTGCCATTCCCCGTGGGCCTCCAGCAGGCGGCCGTGCAGGACCTCGGCGCGAAAGCGCTCCACCCGGTCCGGCCAGACGATCAGGTTCAGTGTGCCGCTCTCGTCCTCCAGGGTCAGGAACACCGTGCCGTTGGCCGAGCCGGGCCGCTGGCGGGTAATGACGATGCCGGCATAGCGGGCACCGGGATGCCCGGGGCACTCCAGCAGCCGGGCGGCGGTGGGTAAACGTCTTTGCTCCAGAAACGGGCGCATCAGCGCCAGCGGGTGCGGGCCCAGGCTCAGGCCCTGGGTAGCGTAGTCCTGCACCAGATCATCCACCGCATCCGGGCGCGGCAGGATCGGGGTTACGTCGGCCTCGCGCACCGTGTCGGCCGGGGCGTCGGCGAACAGGGGCAGGGGTTCCTCCACCGCCTCGGTCGCCCAGCGCGCCTGGTGGCGGTTTCCGGCCAGCCCCTTGAGGGCATCGGCGCGGGCCAGACGGTTGGCCTGGGCGCGGGTCAGGGCGGCGCGGGCGACCAGATCCGGCACGTCCGCGAACGGGCGCTCGGTGCGCGCGGCGACGACGCGCCCGGCCACGCCCTGCGCGAGCCCGCCGACCCGGTTCAGGCCCAGGCGCAGGGCCAGCGCGTCGCTTCCGGCTACGGGCTCCACCGTGCAGTCCCAGTCACTGCAGCGCACGTCCACCGGGCGTACCTCCACGCCGTGGCGGCGGGCGTCGGCGACGATCTGTGCCGGGGCGTAGAAGCCCATCGGCTGGCTGTTCAGCAGCGCGCAGGCAAAGATCGCCGGTTCGTGGCACTTGAGCCAGGACGAGACATAGGTGATCAGCGCAAAGCTGGCCGAGTGCGACTCGGGAAAGCCGTACTCGCCAAAGCCGAGGATCTGCTTGTACAGCTGCTCGGCGAACTTCTCCGGATAGCCGCGTTGCCGCATGCCGTCCATCAGGCGCTCGCGGTAGCGTGCGAGCTGGCCGGTGCGCCGCCAGGCCCCGATCGCGCGGCGCAGCCCGTCCGCCTCGCCGGCGGAGAAGCCTGCAGCGACCATCGCCAGCTCGATCACCTGCTCCTGGAAGATCGGCACGCCCAGGGTGCGCCCGAGTACGCGCTGGATCTCGGCATTCGGATAGCGCACCCGCTCCGGGTGGGCACGGCGCTTCAGATACGGGTGCACCATCTCGCCCTGGATCGGACCGGGACGCACGATGGCGATCTCGATCACCAGGTCGTAGAAGTTCGCCGGTTTCAGGCGCGGCAGCATGCTCATCTGCGCGCGCGACTCGATCTGGAATACGCCCAGGGTGTCGGCCTTCTGCAGCATGCGGTAGACCGCCGGGTCCTCGGCGGGGATGTCGGCCAGGCCCCAGTCGCGTCCCCGGTGGCGCGCCATCAGCTCCAGCGCGCGGCGCACGCAGGAGAGCATGCCCAGCGCCAGCACGTCGATCTTCAACAGCCCCACCGCGTCGAGATCGTCCTTGTCCCACTGGATCACCGAGCGCTCCGGCATCGCCGCGTTCTCGATCGGCACCAGCTCGTCCAGCCGGCCCTCGGCGATCACGAAGCCGCCGGTGTGCTGTGACAGGTGGCGGGGAAAGCCCAGCAGTTCGGCGGTCAGGGTCTGCCACTGGCGGGCCAGGGCGCCGTCCGGGTCCAGCCCGACCTCGCGCAGGCGCTCGGCGGGGATGCCGTCGTCCCACCAGGCGAGGTTGGCGGTCAGCGCATCCAGCCGCGCGCGCGAGATGCCCAGCGCGCGGCCGACGTCGCGCAGGGCGCTGCGCCGGCGGTAGCGGATCACCGTGCAGGCCAGCGCCGCGCGCTCGCGGCCGTAGCGCTGGTAGATGTACTGGATCACTTCCTCGCGGCGCTCGTGCTCGAAGTCGACATCGATATCCGGCGGCTCGCCACGCTCGGCGGAGATGAAGCGCTCGAACAGCATGCTGGAGCGCGAGGGATCCACTGCCGTGATGCCGAGGGCATAACAAACGGCGGAGTTCGCCGCCGAGCCGCGCCCCTGGCACAGGATCCCGCGGCCGCGGGAAAAGCGCACGATGTCGTAGACCGTCAGGAAGTAGGGCTCGTAGCCAAGCTGCGCGATGATCTCGAGCTCGCGCTCGATCTGCTCCGTCACCTTCGGCGGTATGCCGTCGGGCCAGCGGCCACGCGCCCCCTTCAGAGTCTCCTCGCGCAGGTAGGCGGCCGGGCTCATGTCCCGGGGTAGCGGATCGGTCGGGTAGCGGTAGGTGACCGCGTCCAGCGAGAAGTCGCAGTCCCGCGCGATCCGCACACTGGCCGCGAGCCAGGTGGCGGGATACAGCGCCGCCAGGTCGTCGCACGGGCGCAGGCAGCGCTCGCCGTTGGGGAAGCGCGCCGGGGCCGCCTCGGCAACCGTGGTGCGCAGGCGCAGTGCGGTCAGCACGTCCTGCAGGGCACGCCGGCCGCGAGCGTGCATGTGTACATCGCCGCAGGCGACGATCGGGAGTCCCGTCGTGTCGGCGAGCTGCCGTGCGCGGGTCGCGAGCGGGGCGTCCTCC
The DNA here is from genome assembly GCF_000377285.1 of Thioalkalivibrio sp. ALE25. Classification (NCBI taxonomy): domain Bacteria; kingdom Pseudomonadati; phylum Pseudomonadota; class Gammaproteobacteria; order Chromatiales; family Ectothiorhodospiraceae; genus Thioalkalivibrio; species Thioalkalivibrio sp. ALE25. The sequence continues at coordinate 173,349 of NZ_KB897934.1, forward strand.
GGCGTGCGCAACTGGCTGACCGCCAGATGGGCCTGGTCCAGCGCAGCCCACCCGGCCAGCCAGCGGGCCGTTTTGGCGAGCGTCGGCTCCGGGATCTCGGGTTCGATACGCAGCAGGACGTGCCAGCCGGCCCGCGCCTCGGCGGGCAGGGCGTCGAGGTCCGCTTGCGTCAGGTGGTAGTGCCCCTTGTCCGCCGCGCCGCGCGCCCGGGTGATCAGACGGCACAGCGCGGCATAGCCCGCCGCATTGCGCACCAGCAGGGTCAGGGCGGGGCCGTGTGTCAGCCGGAAGGTCGCCCCGAGGATCAGGTGCAACCCGCAGTCCTTCGCCGCCGCGTGCGCGCGGACCACGCCGGCCAGTGAGGCGATATCCGTCAGCGCCAGCGCGCAGTAGCCCAGCGCCCGGGCGCGCTCCACCAGCTCCTCCGGGTGCGAGGCCCCGCGCAGGAACGAGAAGTTGCTGACGCTCGTCAACTCGGCATACGCCGGGCTTGCGGGCTGAGGGGGCGGGGTGTCTTCCATATACTGTATATAAAAACAGTACAGCGGCGCGCGCAAGAAACCGGGCCCGCGCGGAGGGTCCCGGAATGCACCTCACCGCCTGCAGTGGCGCTACACTGAGGGGACATTCCCGACGCGCTGGAGCGCCTTGTGAACCCGCCAAGCACCGATTCGCCCGTACTCGATATCGGCAGTGTTCCGCTTCCCGAGGGCGGGGCCATTGGGATGACCCGCTGCCCCGGAAAACGCCCGAATGAACGGGTCTGCGCGCCGCGGGATGTCCAGGCCGACCTTGCGGCTCTGAGGGATTGGGGCGCAGGCGTGGTCGTGACCCTGAATCAGGACGATGAACTGACGAGCCTTGGCCTGCCTGATCTCGGGAAGACGGTGCAGGCGATGGGCATGCACTGGCTGCACCTGCCGATCGGCGACATGGCCACCCCGGACCGTCCCTGGGAAGCGGGCTGGCGGGACGTCGGTCCTCGGGTCCACCAGTGGTTGCGATCCGGCGAACGCGTCGTTTTCCACTGTGGTGGCGGCCAGGGCCGCGCGGGGACCATCGCGGCCCTTACGCTCATTGAACGCGGATACATGCCGGACGAGGCCATTCAGACGGTGCGCAAGGCCCGCCCCGGTGCGATCGAGAGCCCCGACCAGGAGCGCTACCTGCTGAATCGACCGCTCCCCACTTGATCGGACTGCCTGGCGTTACAGGCCGTTCCGGGCGAGCAGTTCCGGGATCTGGCGCTTGAACCGGAAGAATCCGTGGGTGGCATGGGGCCAGGCGAGGTCGTCCCACATCCGGCGCAGCGGAATGACCTCGATTCCGTCTTCCCCCAGCTCGTGAGCAATGACATCCAGGGCGTCGGCCAGGGGCCCGACAGGCGCCTCCGGTGTGGCGATGGTGGTCACGCCGGCGGCGGCACACTGCGACCGGAGGGTCTCCGCATGGAGTTGCGGGAGAACGGTTGCGGGTTGCTGTAGGCTCTCGCCCGCGCGCCGCGCCGCATCCTCGGCTAGCGTGTCTACCCAGTGGCCAGTCGCGGCCCCAAATGGCCAGGGCATGTCAGGGTGGCCGCGCCGGGCGACGGCGATTGCCGCCACGTCGGTCTCCTTCGGCAATACTTCCTGACCGCTGAAGTCGTCGCCATGCAGCAGGAGGAGCACACGCCGGCCGCGCGGCAGGGTTCGCGGGCCCGGGAGGGCCCCAGCAGCAGGCGGACTCTCGTCGCGGATAGCGGGCGCTTCGGACGCCAGACCGTGCGGACCGAACCGATTGTCGGTAAACCGGGCAATATTGTCGGTCGTTGCGAGGTAGATCTTGCCCGGCGTCTGGATGCCCGCGACCCAGCGCCAGCCCAGGGTGTTGGAGGCAGGGTCGGCATCGAGCAGATGGCGCAGGAAGAAGTCCGCCCCCAACGTCCACGGCAGCCTCAGAGTGAAGATCCAGATCGACGCAAACCACATGCGCGCATGGTTGTGCAGATACCCGGTTGCGACCAGTTCGCGGGCCCATTGGTCGAATCCGTCGACTCCGCTGCGCCCGGCCTCGGCCGCGGCGACGGCCTCGCGCAGGCCATCGTCTTCGGCGAGGCGTGCCCGATCGCTGTCGCGTTCTTCCAGGAAGGCCCGCCAGACGCGGGGGCGCATCTGCAGCCACCCCTTCCAGTAGGTACGCCAGAAGACTTCCTGGACAAACTTCTCGGCCGCCTCGGGTGAATGCCGGGCCAGGACCCGTGCGATCACCTCGTGTTCGCTAATGGCCCGATGGCGGATGTAAGGCGAAAGCAGCGATACGTTGTCGCGGCCACCGGGCCCGGGGTCGCGGTTGCGCTGGGCCGCATAGTGACGCCCCGCGCGGGGGACAAAATCCGACAGCCGCTCCAGGGCGGCCGCCCGTGACGGCGGGAAAAGGGCGGCGCGTTCGTCTGGTGTGTCGCCGTCGGTGTCGACGAGGCCGGTCATGGGGTGCCCCTGTGCGGGGCGGGAAGGTTCTCGAGGACCGCGTCCGCTAGGGCCTGGCCGCTGTCGAATGCCGACTCGACGCGCGGTCCCAGGGCCCAGTCCCCGCAGGCGCCCAGGCGCTGCCCGGCGTCCCAGAGGCAGGGGCGGCCGGCGGCCTGCTCGACTCGCGCGTACAGCCACCGGTGGACCTGATGCTGGAGCAGGCGGCCGGAGCCGAGCAGGGGCCGCAGGGCGCTCAGTAGCGGATGGGCCAGTTGATCCGGGTCTTCCTGGATGTGCTCGCGGGACCAGTCGGGGCCAGCGTGGGCCACGAGGGCCTCGGATTCCGCATCTCGGCCAGGTTTGGTGCCGTTCCGGGCAACCCATGCCAGTGGTTGCCCGGACAATTCGCGCGACGTTTCGTGCAGGTCGGTCCGGCCTTCGACGGCGGCCATCAATGCAATGCAGGGGGCATAGCGAACGCCCGCGAGCTCCGCAAACCCCGTCTCGGCGGTGGCCGCCAGCTCTGCGGCCTGCGGTGCGGGCAGGGCGAGCAGGACTGCGTCGAACGGGCCCTCAAGGCCGGCATGTTCAGGCACCGACTCGATCTGTAGATACCAGACCCCGTCTGAACGTCGAAGGCCGTCGACTCGGGAGTTGCGCCGCACCTCCAGGGGTGCAGCCAGGGCACCGGCCGGGGCCGTCATGTCGGTGTGGCCCACAAGCCGGTCGGCTCCCCATTCCGCCACCACACCCTGCGCTTGCCAGGCCTGTACCTGACGGCGAAAGCCTGCCCCACGAGCAGTGAAATACTGGGCCCCGTGATCGAAGCTCAGGCCATCCGTGCGCCGCGTCGCCATGCGTCCGCCGAGGCCCCGGCTCTTCTCCAGCACGAGACAGTCATGACCGGCATCGTGCAGCCGCCGGGCGGCTGCGAGCCCGGAGATCCCGGCACCAATGATCGCGATGCGTGCCACAACCCTTCAGCCGCCTGTCGGGACCATTGGGCGCACGCGGGAGAACCCGCCGTCCACCGACAGGACCTGGCCGGTGACCCATCCGGCCTCGTCGGACAACAACCATGTGACAGCCCGCGCGAGGTCTTCCGCCTGCCCGTAACGCTGCAGCGGATACTGCGCTACGATCTGCGCCTCGGCACGCGGGGAGGCAAACAACCGTTCGGTGGCGCCCGTCCGTGTCAGCCCGGGTGCAATCCCGTTGACCCGGATGCCGTGGCCGGCGTAGGTCGCGGCAGCGGCCGGGACCAGGCTGGCGATCGCGCCCTTGGCCATCGCAATCGCCTCGTGATTGGCGACGCCGATCTGGGCAACGACCGAGCTGAACAGAACGGGGCTGCCGCGGGGTTCGTCCGTCTGGAGTCGGGCCTTCACCCAGGCGCGCAAGGTGTAGAAGGCGCTGTCCTGGTTGGCCGCCATGCAGTCGCGATACTGCGCCTCTGTGGTTCGGTGCAACGGGGCCAGCAGCGCGCTGCCGGCACAGTGGGCGAGTCGCGTGGGGGGCTCGCCGAAATGTTCGGAGGCCCGGACCACGGCTGCATCCGCGCCTTCAGCGGTACTGACATCCGCGGCGATCGTACAGGCCTCGAGGTCATTCGGAAGCTGCCCGCGAAGGGCTTCCAGCCCCTCGGCGTTGCGCGAGACAAGAGCGACCCGGTCATATGCGGGATCGAGGGATCGCAACAGCGCGCTTGCCACCCCGCCGGTTGCGCCGGTCACCAGGACTGTCCGTTTCGTCATCGCGCGTGGCTCCTTCGGGCTACTTACATGGGGCAAGACAAAGCGTTCGTCCCGTCTCCGGAGGGCAAGTTCAACAGGGACCTTCGAGCCGCCCCTGAGCGGGTTGTCGCTTTGCCCCGCACGAACCCCGAGCGCCGCCGGGTGTCTGCACTGGGAAGACCGGGCGGCGGCTTCCATGCAGGCCCGCCCAGCCCCACCTTGCGGAGTCCGTGACAGATGCCCAAGCCCGTCCACCTCGTATGGTTCAAGCGCGATCTGCGCGTCGATGATCACGGCCCGCTTCATCACGCCGCACAGGCGGGACCCATACTGCCGCTGTACATTGTGGAGCCCGGCTACTGGGAGCTGCCGGATACGAGCCGGCGCCATTGGGATTTCATCCGGGCCAGCCTCCTGGAACTGGACCAGGCCTTGTCCGATCTTGGTCGGTCCCTCGTCGTGCGCGAGGGCTCTGCGGTGGAGGTGCTCCAGCAGCTACTCGACGAGATCCCGGTTGCAGCCGTGTACAGCCATCAGGAAACCGGGAATCGCTGGACCTATGACCGTGATCGTGCGGTCGCACGCCTGCTGCGCGATCGCGGTGTCCCGTGGCGCGAGTATCGTCAGCATGGGGTCGTGCGCGGGCTGCGCAACCGCGATGGCTGGGCGTCCCAGTGGGAGGATTTGATGCGTGAACGCCCCTTTGGCGCACCTGGGGCTTTGGCTGCTGGACCCGCGGTGGCCGGCGGGGTCGACCGCCTGCCGCAGGCTCCGGCGGGTGTTGCGGCCGACGCCGCGATCGATCTGCAGTCCCCGGGATTGCAAGCCGGGCGCCGCGTTGTGCGCGAGTTCCTGCGCGAGCGCGCAGAGCACTATGCCGGTTGTATGAGCAGCCCCGCGCGGCCCTGGACCGCCAGTTCGCGGCTGAGCCCGCATCTGGCTTACGGCACGGTTTCGTTGCGCCGCGTGCTGCAGGCCTCGCGCGAACGTCAGAGGGAGGTGGGCGCGCCGCGCGGCCTGGATCGCCGGCAGGCAGCATGGAAGAGGTCGCTGCGCCAGTTCGAGGAGCGGTTGCACTGGCACTGCCACTTCATGCAGAAGCTGGAAGATGCCCCGGACATCGAGTTCCAGAACCTGCATCGTGCTTGCGATGGACTGCGTGAAGACGCCTTTGATGAGCACCGTTTTCGTGCCTGGCAAGACGGCCTCACGGGATACCCCCTGGTCGATGCGTGCATGCGCGCCTTGCGCGATCACGGCTGGATCAACTTCCGTATGCGCGCGATGGTCGTCGCGTTCGCCTCATATCACCTCTGGCTCCACTGGCGCCGGCCCGCGCAGCATCTGGCACGCATGTTCACGGACTACGAGCCCGGCATCCACTATAGCCAGATGCAGATGCAGTCGGGAACGACGGGTATCAACGCCCTGCGCATCTACAACCCGGTGAAGCAATCGCTGGATCAGGATCCGGACGGCGTGTTTATTCGGCAATGGGTACCGGAACTGGCGCGAGTACCGGGCGACTGGATTCACCAGCCCTGGAAGATGACAGAGGGCCTGCAGCGTGAATCCGGTTGCCGCATTGGCCACGACTATCCGCTGCCGGTGGTGGATCACGAGCACGCGGCGCGGCTGGCACGTGAACGCTTCAAGTCGGTGCGCGGGACCGGGGCTTCCCGTCAGGAGACGGCCGGTATCCACCAGCGCCATGGCAGCCGGCGTCTCCCTTCTGCGCGTACCCCGGGCCGGACGAGGCAGGCGCGTACGCGGGATCAGATGGACCTGTTCCCGGACCCGGATCCGTGAGCGGCTTCCGGGGTACGGCTTCGGTGCTCGTCGAACAGCGCGGCTGTCCTGCATGTGTACGCGGTAGAGTAGGGCGTTACGGCCGGCTCGGTAGGGCGGGCTCGCTCCGTCAATCGTCACCGGTACCGCTCGAGGCATACCATGCGAAGCGCGATCTATGATTTCCTGATCCTGCGGCTGACGGCCCGCTGGTACGCGGCGGCGCTGGAACGGATTCCCGACGGGGCACGGGTTCTGGACGTGGGGATCGGCACGGCCGGGGCATTACTGGCCAACGCACCGGGTGTCAGACGCAAGGAATTGCGTGTCACGGGGATCGACATCGACGGCGACTACGTCCGTCGGGCCCAGCGGCGGTTGGCGGAGTCACCGTTGGCCGACTGCGTCGAGGCGCGTCAGGAATCCGTGTACGACCACGCGGGCGGCCCCTACGACGTGGTGTATTTCTCGGCGAGCTTCATGCTGCTGCCCGATCCAGAACAGGCCCTGCGCCATGCCACTGGCCAGCTACGACCGGACGGTCGCTTCCTGTTCACGCAGACCATCCAGCGTCGGCCCTCTCGCTGGATGGAGTGGTTCAAGCCGCTGCTGCGACGGCTCACTACCATCGATTTCGGGCAGGTGACCTACGAGGCGGATCTCCGTGCCCAGCTGGCGGCGGCCGGGCTGGTGGTCGAGGAATGGACCGTACTCGCCACCCACGGGGCTCGCGCCTCCTGTCTGGTGGTGGCGAGACCTGCCAGTACGACCGCCGGTCAGGATGCCAGCCAGCGCGCCAGCAGCATATAGCGGCCACTCATCGATCCAGACCACCAACCCCCGTAGGAGATTCTATGTCTCTCCACAAGGGGTCTTAGGTTGGTAATCGGTCTGATTGTTCATCAGGGCGAAGGCGACGCGGGCCAGCTTGCGAGCCAAGGCATTCAGCGCCTGGGTCGTCGCCAGGCCACGGTCCAGGCAGCGCTGGTAGTAGTCGCTCCAGGCGGGTGTGGACTTGGCCTGCATCGCGGCCAGGTAGAGCAGCCGTCGCAACTCTGGATCGCCCTGTTTGGTGAGTTTGCGCTGCCCCCGTTTTGTGCCGGAGTCGCGGATGCGGACATCCAGCCCCA